>JBBSLA010000001.1:0-112573 GCA_038255665.1 Lysobacterales bacterium
ACCATCCAGGCGATGCCGATCCGCAACGTGAGTATCCACGGCAGCGCGACCGAGACCACCACCAGCAGCAGGGCGCTGATTCCACTCTGGCTCAACCAGCCGATCGCCAGCGCACACACGTTCAGCAACAACAGCAGGATTACCTGGACGAACCGCCGCAGCGGGGTCGGGTTGCGCTTGCCCATGTCGTGGGTGAGGAACCAGAACACCACGCCGAACATGGCGTAACCCACAAACCACCAGTTGAAGTAGGCGGCAGAACGACCGATTTCAGCCATCTGGGCCAGGATTGTCTCGCGGCGCAGCAGCGGTATGCCGACACAGAACCAGGTGAATAGGCCCGTATAGCGCAGCAGTTGTATGTGATCGAAGAAGCGGGTCGGCGAGCTGGGCGGCATCCCGCCATCATAGACTTGCCGGAAGCCGCCGCAATCCGATGGAAGTCATGCGCCGCCAGCGGCTGCGGCTCGCGGCAAGCGTCGGACTCGTCACGACGCAACTCGATTGGCATGGCATAATCGTCGGCTGTAGAGATCTCGCCCGAACCCAACTGCACGACTGCCATGGAATCCGCGCAGCTCGCCCGACAGGAGCCGGAAATGCCCGTCACCATTCGCGATGTGCGCGAGCATGAACTGGACTCCATCCTTGCCCTCAACAACGGTGCCGGAACCACAATCCTGCCGATCGATGATGCCGGGATGCGCTGGTTCAATCAGAACGCACGCTATTTCCGCGTCGCTGAAGTGGACGGCCAACTGGCGGCGTTCCTGGTTGGCATTACCGATGGCACCGACTACGCCAGCCCCAACTATCGCTGGTTCGCCCAGCAGTACCCGGCTTTCGTCTACATCGACCGCATCGTCGTCGCACGACCGTTTCGTGGGCTGGGGCTGGGCAGGCTGTTCTATGCGGATGTCACCAGTTTCGCCGAGGCACGCGTGCCGATGCTGACCTGCGAGGTGTTCCTTGAACCGCGTGATGATGTTTCGCTGCTTTTCCACGGTACGTACGGCTTCCAGGAAGTCGGCCAGCAGGTGATGGAAGCCGTCAACCGACGCGTTTCGCTGCTGGCCAAGCAGTTGCCGAGCTTTTCCTTCGTCGATGAAACCTACCTGTGCGGTCCCGCTGGAAAATTGCCGGACGTGCCTTGGCTGCATGAGCGCCATGGCGGCCAAATCGGTGCTGGCGCCAGTTCGCAAGAGCAGGCGACGTCACAATGAGCACCAGCAAACGTGGCAACGATCTGGAGCAGGTAGGCGAAATCAAGTTCGGCCAGGTCGGCATAGCCAACCTGCGGGTGAAGGAACTCGACCTGGATCGCCTGCGCTCCGAACTGTCCCAAAAGGTCGAAACTGCGCCGCAGTTGTTTTTACGGGCACCGCTGGTGGTAGACCTCAGCCACTTGCCCAACCTGCCTTCGCGCGATTCGACGGCGGCCTTGCTGGCGATGATCCACGAATGCGGCTTGCTGCCAGTCGGGCTGGCCTACGGCACCCGCGAGAACGAAGAACTGGCGCAGTCGCTTGACTTGCCGCTGCTGGCGAAATTTCGAGCCTCATTCGAACGCGACCATGGCGACCAGGATGCTGCCGCGCCGCCGCCACGCGTCAAGACCGAAAGCACGCAGGCCGTAAAGCCACACGTTGTCGACGCCGCAACCGCGCAGCCCGCCGTTGGTCTTTATTCCGACAAGCCGGTCAGATCGGGCCAGCAAATGTACGCACGAGGCGGCGACCTGGTGATCGCGAATCTGGTTGGCAACGGCGCGGAAGTGATCGCCGATGGCTCGATCCATGTTTATGGCGCCTTGCGCGGTCGCGCGCTGGCCGGTGCGCAGGGCGACGAGAAGGCGCGCATCTTCTGCCAGGAATTCCATGCGGAACTGGTTTCGATCGCCGGCGTTTACCGCGTGATTGAGGACATCCCGACCGAACTGCGTGGCAAACCCGTGCAGGCTTGGCTGGAAAACGACAAACTGCTGCTCGGCACACTGGCCTGAGACCATGCCGAACCCTTCTACAATTGCTTCAACCCATGGAGATTGCTGCCTTGACTGAAATTATCGTTGTCACCTCCGGCAAGGGCGGCGTTGGCAAGACCACCAGCAGCGCTTCACTGTCGGTCGGCCTGGCGAAACGCGGCAAGAAAGTCGCCGTGATCGACTTCGACGTCGGCCTGCGCAACCTCGATCTGATCATGGGCTGCGAGCGACGCGTGGTCTACGACTTCGTCAACGTCATCCAGGGCGACTGCACGCTCAAGCAGGCGCTGATCAAGGACAAGCGCTTCGACAACCTGTTCGTGTTGGCAGCGTCGCAAACGCGCGACAAGGATGCGCTCAGCCGCGAAGGCGTCGAAGCCGTGCTGACCGAACTTGCTGCCGAAGGCTTCGATTACGTGATCTGCGACTCGCCGGCCGGCATCGAGAAAGGCGCATCGCTGGCCATGTATTTCGCCGACCGCGCCATTGTCGTGGTCAACCCCGAAGTGTCGTCGGTCCGCGATTCGGACCGCATCCTGGGGTTGCTCGCAAGCAAGACGCGGCGATCGGAGAACGGCCAGACCATCGAGCCACATTTGCTGCTCACGCGCTACAACCCAAGCCGTGTCGAAAGCGGCGACATGATGAGCATCAAGGACGTCGAGGAAATCCTCGGCATTCGTACCGTTGGCGTAATCCCGGAATCGGAAGGCGTGCTGGCGGCATCGAATGCCGGCGTGCCGGTGATTCTCGACGACGTTTCCAACGCGGGCCAGGCCTACGACGATGCGGTCGCACGCCTGCTTGGGGAGGACGTGCCAATGCGATTCACCGAGTCCAACAAGAAGGGCCTGTTCGCCCGCATGTTCGGAGGTTGACGTGGGAGTTTTCGATTTCCTGAAACTGCGCAGCAAGGCGCCGCCAAGCGCGAATGTCGCAAAAGAGCGCCTGCGAATCATCGTCGCCCAGGAGCGCGCCCAACGCGGCACGCCCGACTACATCTCGGTATTGCGACGCGAGATCCTCGAAGTGATCCGCAAGTATGTCAACGTCGATCCGGATGCGGTGCAGATCAATGTCGAGCGCGACGGCGATCACGAGGTGCTGGAGCTTTCCGTGTCTTTGCCCGACAAACCCGATTTCGTGACAGCAACACGCTGATCGGTCGCCGCAACGATGAGTGCGGAAGCGCCCCAGAGCGCTGAAGCGCAACAGTTGGAGCAAGTGCTTCTTCTGGATGACATCGACCGCGGCGCAATCACCGCCTTGCTAATCAGCCATGGATTGAGTCTGGTCGCAGTTGCCGACGATGGGAGCATTCCCGGCAGCTACTGGGGTGAACCCGAAGCCGGCGTGATCGCTGATCGCGTCCACGCGCGTGCCGACACGCCGGTGCATTCGGTGCTGCACGAGGCCAGCCACCTGATTGTCGCCGGACCCGAGCGCCGAGCTGCTATTCATACCGACGCGTCCGATTGTGACCAGGAAGAAGACGCCACCTGCTATTTGCAGATCGTTCTCGCCAGCCAATTACACGACGTCGGCATTGATCGTCTGATGACCGACATGGATGCCTGGGGATACAGCTTTCGACTCGGCTCCACGCGCGCATGGTTCGAGCACGATGCCCGCGACGCGCGTGCATGGCTGGTGGAACGAGGCATTGTTGATGCCAGCAATGCCGCGCCGAACCTTGCAGCAGGGACCGACCAAGACTAGCCTTGCCGATCTTTCATGATTGGGGATAGTTCTGATGTCGAGTCGCCATTTGCTGGTCGTTTCCATTGCCTTTGCGCTGGCCAACAGCGCGTTCGCCGCCGACAGTCCGACGAATGCGCCCGCCACTGCCGCAGAAGCAGATGCGTTCGTTGCGCGCGTCAACGCCGAGATACGCAGGGACTATCGCGAGTCCACTTCCGCGCAGTGGGCTTCGGTGACCTACATCAACGACGACACCGCGCTGGTCGCGTCCAAGACCAACGAGCGCAGCCTGGCCCGGCTCAATGGGTATCTCGCGGAGGCCAAGCGCTTCGATGGCCTTGACCTGTCGCCCGGCACCGCGCGGGCACTCCACCTGCTCAAGCTCGGAACGTCGATGCCGGCTCCAACGGACCCGGCGAAGCTTGCCGAGCTGACCAAGGTCGCGACCAAGATGGAAGGCGATTACGGCTCTGCGAAATACTGCAGCCAGCGTGATGGCAACGAAGAATGCCGCGAAATAGGCGAGCTGTCGAAGGTGCTCGCGGATCCCGCCGCAAGCTACGACGAACAACTCGACGCCTGGAATGGCTGGCACGCCCAGTTCAAGCCGATGCGCGCCGACTACCAGCGCTTCGCCGGCCTGATCAACGAAGGCGCAACCGAGATGGGATTCGCCGATGCCGGTGCGTTGTGGCGGTCCGGCTACGACATGCCCGCCGACGACTTCAAGGCCGAGACGGATCGTCTGTGGGATCAGGTCAAGCCTCTTTACACCGACCTTCAGTGCTATGTGCGCGGCAAGCTGGTCGACAAATACGGCGAGAAGGGGGAAGTCAACGGAATGTTGCCGGCTCACCTGACCGGCAACCTGTGGCAGCAGGAATGGACCAATCTGTGGCCCATCCTGGAGCCCTACAAGACCGAGGGCCTGGATGTGGACGCGGCGCTGAAGCAACAGCGCAATGCGGAACTGGAAAAAATCCGCTCCGAGTTCAAGGGCACGCCGACGCTGGCACAAAGCTTCCAGTTCGAGCGTGACGCTGACCTCGCCATCGCGAAAAAAATGACCGAGCGCGCCCAGGATTTCTACGTGTCGATGGGCATGCGCAAATTGCCGGACAGCTTCTGGACCCATTCGCAATTGATCAAGCCGCTGGAACGCAGCGTGGTTTGCCACGCCAGCGCCTGGGACATGAACTTGGAAGGCGACGTGCGCATCAAGATGTGCATCGAACCCACCGGTGAGGAATTTCGCACCGTTTATCACGAACTTGGCCACCTCTATTACGACCTCGCCTACAACCCGCAACCGCCGCTATTCCAGAGCGGTGCCCATGACGGCTTCCACGAGGCGATTGGAGACACCATCCTGCTGGCGATGACGCCGGCCTACCTCAGTTCCATCGACCTGGTCGCCAAACCCGCCCAGGGCAAAGAGGCGGTCATCAACGCGCAGATGAAGATGGCGTTGGGCAAGGTGGCCTTCCTGCCGTTCGGGCTGATGATTGATCGCTGGCGCTGGGGCGTCTTCGACGGCTCCATCAAGTCAGACCAATACAACGAGGCGTGGTGGCAACTGAAGGCCAAGTACCAAGGCGTCGCCCCGGTGCAGCCGCGCGGCGAGGAGTTCTTTGATGCCGGCGCCAAGTACCACGTGCCTGGAAATACACCGTACACGCGTTACTTCCTCGCCAACATCCTGCAATTTCAGTTCTACAAATCGCTCTGCGAAGCGTCCGGCTACAAGGGGCCGCTGAACGAATGCAGCTTCTACGGCAACAAGGCCGCCGGCGCAAAGTACCTTGCGATGCTGGAGAAAGGGCAAAGCCAGCCTTGGCAGGACACGCTCAAGGAACTCACCGGCGGACGCGACATGGACGCCCGCGCCATCCTGGAATATTTCGCACCGTTGCAGACATGGTTGAAGGAACAGAACAAGGGCCAGACCTGCGGCTGGAGTAGCTGATCCAGGCACGCTGTCACTGTTGTCAAACCCGTTGAACCGGACCGGCCAAGCGCCGGTCCGTCATTGACCAGGAGTCACCATGCAACGCTGGATCAAACTGCCGGATGGTCGCTTTATCGACGCCAACCAAGTTGTGCTGGTTGGGCGGCCGCAGTCGTTCGCTCATTACGACGACGGTAGTGAAGACATGGGCACCGCCTACAGCGTGCAGGTCGGCATCGACTATTCGCGCGAGAACCAGATCACCGTGGTCGGTACTCGCGAGGAAGTACTGTCGGTGATGCGCAACCTGCTCGGCGGTACGTCGGTCGCGAGCAGCACGGAAACACCGAAAGCCGACGCGGCAGACGAAAACGCCTAGGCGGCCGTTTCGCGCAGCCGCTTGGCCCGCATCCAACTGGCGAAGCCAAGCACGCTCAAAGTTGCGGCACCGGCCGCCAGCTTGAACGCGCTATCGGACAGCAACGGCGAGATGACGCCGGCCAGCACGGCGCTGATCAGCAGGCTGACGAAGGCCTGCAGCGACGAAACAGCACCGCGATGCTGCGGGTGGCGGTCAAGCAGCATCAGGGTCAAGGTCGGGAAGCAGATACCGATGCCGATGGCGTGCAGGCTGATCGGCAGCACCGACCACGGCACCTGTGCTTGCGTCAGCGAGGCCGACACGACAAGGTTCAGTGCACTCGCGCCGACTATCAACGTGTAGCCGATTGCGATCGTGCGTGTGGCTGTAGTGCGCCCGGCCATTCGACCGGACAGGAACGATCCCAGCATCAGGCCGCCGATGGCCGGGCCGAACAGCCAGATGAAATCGGCTTCGCCCAGCCGCAGCAGGTTCAACACGAACGCCGGCGCCGAAACGATGTAGACGAACATCGCATTGAAATTGAGCGTTCCAGCCAGTGCCAACGGAAAGAACTGGCGATCGCGCAGGATCGAACGGTAGCTCGTCGCCATCGCACCGAGCGAGAGCGGCTGGCGCTGCGACGGAGGCAGCGTCTCGGGCAACAGGCACGACGAGGCCAGCAGAAGCAATGCGGCAAAACCTGCGAGCAGCCAGAATATGACCGGCCATTGCGCAATCAGGATCACCCAGCCGCCGACGATCGGGGCGACTGCGGGCGCGACACCGAAGATCATCGATACGGTCGCCATCAATCGCTGCGCCTCTGCGCCGTCGAAACAATCGCGGATAATGGCGCGGCCGACGATCATGCCGGCGCCGGCGGAAACCCCTTGCAGTGCACGAAACGCCAGCAGCGAACCGATGCTGCCGGACAAGGCGCAGCCAATGGTTGCCAGGATGAAGACTGTGATGCCACCGAAAATCACCGGTCGCCGCCCCAGCGCATCCGACAGCGGTCCATGCAGCAGCGACATCGCCGCATAGGCGATCAGGTACACGCTGATCGTCTGCTGCATTGCCAGCGGGGTCGCATGCAACTGCGCCGCCATCGCCGGAAATGCCGGGAACATGGTGTCAATCGAGAACGGCCCCAGCATCGACAAGCCGGCCAGCAATGGCGCGAGTCGCCGTCTGCTGGGCGGGATGGCGGAATTCATGGGGGCCATTCAACACCAGTTTGCAAAGCGCAATCCTAAGCGTCAGCCTTGGCTTCCGTCACCCCAACCACCGGCACAGACGCATCGATGAATATCGTTCTCGGCATCGCCATCGGCATCGGTGCAGCGCTTGGCGCCATCGCTCGATGGTTGCTCGCACTCGGGCTCAACCGACTTGTCCCCGGCCTGCCGATGGGGACGCTGGCTGCGAATCTGATTGGCGCCTTCCTGGTCGGCATCGCGATGGCGGTGTTCGTGCAATACGACACGATTCCGCTGGTCTGGCGACTCGCCCTGACGACAGGTTTCCTTGGCGGCCTGACGACCTTCTCGACGTTCTCCGCAGAAACGGTGCTGCTCATGCAACGCGGGGAATGGCTGGCGACGAGCGCAATCGTCGGTAGCCATGTGATCGGCTCGCTGGCGCTGACCTTGGCTGGCTACGCATTCACCCACTGGCTGCTGCGCAGCTGAGTTGCGCTAGCTCGCAATCGCGTAAGCGTGCTCGCGCGTCGCGCGAAACTCGACGTCGGGCCAGCGTTCCTGGGTCAGTTGCAGGTTGACCCGGGTCGGCGCGATGTAGACCAACTGGTTGGCGGCATCCACTCCCAGGTTCAGCGCATTCTTTTCGGTGAACTCTTCAAGCGTCTTCGCGTCGGCGCAATGCACCCATCGCGCGGTGTTGACCGTAACCGGCTCGAAGATCGCCTCGACGCCGTATTCATCTTTCAGACGATAGGCGACCACCTCGAATTGGAGCACGCCGACCGCGCCGAGGATCAGGTCGTTGGACATCAGCGGCCGGAAAAACTGCGTTGCACCTTCTTCAGAAAGTTGTGCAAGACCTTTCTGTAATTGCTTGATTTTCAATGGATCTTTGAGTCGCGCACGGCGGAACAGCTCGGGCGCAAAATTGGGAATGCCGGTGAAACTCAGAGACTCGCCCTCGGTGAAGGTGTCGCCAATGGAGATGGTGCCGTGGTTGTGGATGCCGATGACGTCGCCGGCAAACGCCTCGTCGACGATCTCGCGATCGGACGCCATGAACGTCAGCGCGTTGGCGAGTTTCATGTCCTTGCCTGTGCGCACGTGGAAGGCCTTCATGCCGCCGCGGAACGTGCCCGAGCAGACGCGCATGAAGGCGACGCGGTCGCGATGCATCGGATCCATGTTGGCCTGAATTTTGAACACGAAGCCACTCAGATTGGCCTCGTCGGCCTTGATGTCGCGGCCGGTGGTTTCATGTGATTGCGGTGCCGGCGCATGTTCGGCGAAGAAATCCAGAAGCAGTTGAACGCCAAAATTGTTGACGGCCGATCCGAAAAATACTGGCGTCTGTCTGCCAGCTCGGTAGCGCTCGATATCGAACGCATGCGACGCACCGCGAACCAGCTCCAGTTCATCGCGTACCTCCGCCATCGCGGCGTCGCCGAGTCGAGCCGTGAGACCGGGATCATCGAGGCCCTTGAAAATCGTCGAATCCTGGCGCGTGAAATTCTTGCCCGGTTCGAAGATGTGCACTTCATCGAGGACGAGGTGATAAACGCCTTTCAGTCGCGACCCCATGCCAATCGGCCAGGTGATCGGCGCGCACTCGATGCCCAGCACCGATTCCACCTCGTCGAGCAACTCGATCGGCTCGCGACCTTCGCGGTCGAGCTTGTTGATGAAGGTCATGATCGGCGTATCGCGCAAGCGGCAAACATCCATCAGCTTGATGGTGCGTTCTTCGACGCCCTTGGCGCAGTCGATCACCATCAGCGCGGAATCCACCGCGGTCAGAACGCGATAGGTGTCTTCGGAAAAGTCGGCATGGCCGGGCGTATCGAGCAGGTTGATGACACGTTCCGCGTACGGAAACTGCATCACCGAACTCGTCACCGAAATGCCACGTTCCTTCTCCAGCGCCATCCAGTCCGAGGTTGCATGTCGAGCGGTCTTGCGCGATTTCACCGATCCCGCCATCTGGATTGCGCCGCCGAACAGCAGCAGCTTTTCAGTCAGCGTGGTCTTGCCTGCATCGGGATGGGAAATGATCGCGAACGTGCGGCGACGGCGCATTTCGCTGACGTGGTCTGGCATGGGCGAACCTGGAAACAAAGCCGCACATTGTACCCGACGCCTGCTCCTGCCAATTCACGGCTCATCTACTGCTTGCGGATCTCGATGTCGCCGCTGAAGGTTTCCAGTCGGTAGCGGCCAGTGCCGTCGCCTACCGTCGTTTCGAGGCTTCGACCCGGACCATGGTCCGGTTCGCTCGTCTTGCCAAAATCGGTGTCGAGACTGCCGCTGAAAGTTTCCGCCTGCAGCCGGCCGGACGCATCGGCGGGCAACTTCAGATTGACGTCGCCGCTCATGGTTTCAATCTCCACGCGGGCGTCGCGGGTAGGCATCCCTCGCAGGCGCATGTCGCCGGAAACCGTACCGCCGGTGATCTCGCGGTAGCTCGCCAGTTCCGCATCGACATCACCGGAAACCGTATCGAACTTGAATTCGCCGCCACTGGCACGCACGCGAACGTCACCGGAAACCGACTCGAACTTGGCGTGCTCAGCGCTGCCATTCATGTCGACATTGCCCGACACGCTGTCCACCGCCAGCTCGCGCACCTTGGCTTCGAGCCGAACCTTTCCGCTGACGCTCTCGACACGAAGTTCGCGACCACGGATATCCGACGCGTCCACCAACGCGCTGACCACGTCCACTTGCAGCGAACCTTGTCGCGGCATGCGGATGTCCAGCGTACTGTCCTGCATGTTGTTGCTCGATCCCCAACTGAACCAGCCTTGCGAACCCGGTGGCTCGACCTTGATGCGCAGATGGCTGCCAGTGCCATGGACGGTGAGGCCCTTGCTGCCCTCGCCCAGCGTTCCGGTGATCGACACTTCGGCCTTGTCCCAGCCGCGCACCGTGACCGATCCACGCACATTCGAGACTTCAATGCGAGCATCGCTGCTGACGCTGCGGGTCTCGTTGATCGGCGTGCCGGCAAACGCGTTGGCGCAGACAAATGCCTGCCCAGTGATCATTGCAATCAGCACCGGAGTCGCACGTGCCGATTGACGAATTCGCGACATTCCTGACTGGCGCGTTTCGCGCTGGTTGTCTCGCGTGGCAAGAACGGGCATTGTCATCGGCATTCCTGACGGGCTATCCGGCATTGCTGCCGCGCCGCTCGAGTTTCATCTGCTGGGCGTTGGTGCGGTTCATCAGGCTGACCAGGAATACGGCGTCTGGCTGATCGGCAATCGCCTGCTCCAATTGGCTGCGTGCGTCCGCAATCACCAGCGCCGCAGCCGCCAGTCGCGGATCGCCACCGGGAGCGTTGGCGACCGCCGCTGCATTCATGCCGGGCAAGGTCGCAGGATCAATTGGCTGCTGGACCAGCGTGCGCTCATTGCGCCGCGTTTCCATCTGACCGACGCCAACCGCGGTGATCACCGATACAAGGATCGCAGCCGCCGCAGCGAGCGGCCAACGTGATCGACGGCGAATAATCGGCGTCGCTACTGACTGCCCGGTAATCCGCGCCGCAATGCCGGTAAACAAGTCTCGCTCGGGAGCCACCGGAACACGCAGGTCGCGTAGTCGGCGTTGCAGTTCGAAATCAGTCATCGTCGTTTCCTCCAAGAGCACGCTTGAGCAAGCCGCGTGCCCGATGCAACTGGGCTTTGGACGATCCAACCGCCATGCCCAGTTCGTTGGCAATCTCTTCGTGCTTCCAACCTTCGATGTCGTACAGCACCAGCACGGCGCGCGCTCGCGGCGGCAGCGCGGCGACAGCGTGTTCTAGGTCGCCGCGTTCGCCGGCGCAAAAATCGCGTATCGGCTCGGCCGACAGTTCAAGAACATCGTCTTCGACGTTGTCTTCCGGGCGCTGCCTGCGGATATCCATCAGGGCGACATTGACGGCCAACCGGTGTAACCAAGTGGTGAACGCGCTTTCATGGCGGAAGCTGTCGAGCTTCTGCCAAGCGCGGACAAATGCTTCCTGGGTCAGGTCTTCGGCTCGCGCCGGATTCATGCCGGACAAGCGCCACACCGCGCCATGGACGCGTCCGCTGTGGCGGCGATACAGGCTCTCGAACGAGCGCATGTCGCCGGCGACCGCTTGCCGGACCAGTTCGGAGTCGGTCGGCTCGGCGCCCTCAGCGCGATCCAGTCGCGGCACTTCGATCATCGTCAAGCAGGCTGCATTCATGATGCCGCTTCAGATGCGCGGCGCTCCGAAAGCGTTTAGAGGCGCCATTTAATATCGGGCGCTCCGCGCTCAGGCGTTTTCCGCGTCGGCCAGCGCCAGAGCGACACGTGCTTGCTCATCGAGCAATCGCTGCGGCATGCGCTCACCGAAGTCGTTGAGGTATTCGCCAATGCTGTCCAGCTCGACACGCCAGCCGGCGATGTCGACAGCCAGCAAGCTATCCATGGCGCTCGCGTCGAGCCCGAGCCCATCCAGGTTTATGTCCTGCGCGCGCGGCAAGCTGCCAATCGGTGTCTCGTTGGCATCTGCACTGTCCTCGCAGCGACCGACGATCCATTCCAGAACGCGCAGGTTGTCGCCAAAGCCCGGCCAAATGAATTTGCCCTCGGCATTCTTCCGGAACCAGTTGACGTGAAAAATCTTCGGCAGGTTCGCGCCGGTCTGGTCGAACCCTAACCAATGCGAGAAATAGTCAGCGTAGTTGTAACCGCAGAACGGTTTCATCGCCATCGAGTCGCGACGCAGCACGCCGACCGCGCCGGTTGCGGCGGCGGTGGTTTCGGAGCCCATCGCCGCGCCAAGAAGCACACCATGAGACCAGTCGCGGGCCTGCATGACCAATGGCAGCAGCGAAGCGCGACGTCCGCCGAACACAATCGCACTGATCGGCACGCCTTGTGCGGCCTCGGCTTCTGGCGACCAGCTTGGGCACTGCCGTGCCGATACAGTGAAGCGAGAATTGGGGTGCGCGGCTGGACCATTGGCAGGTTCGTACTGGCGACCCTGCCAGTCCTTGACCGGCGTACCGGGCAAGCCTTCCCACCACGGCTGGTTGTCGGCGGTCACGGCGACGTTGGTGAAAATGGTGTCGTAGCCGACGCAGGCCAGCGCATTCGGATTGGTGCTTTCACTGGTGCCCGGTGCCACGCCAAAGAAACCGGCTTCGGGATTGATTGCCCACAATCGGCCATCGTTGCCAGGCGTCATCCAGCAGATGTCGTCGCCGACCGTCCACACTTTCCAGCCGGCTTCGCGATAGCCTTCGGGCGGAATCAGCATGGCCAGGTTGGTCTTGCCGCAGGCGCTCGGGAATGCCGCCGCGATGTAATGGGTTTCGCCCTGCGGGTTCTCGATGCCGACGATCAGCATGTGTTCGGCAAGCCAGCCCTCGTTGCGAGCCTGCCAGGAAGCAATGCGCAAGGCGTGGCATTTCTTGCCGAGCAGCGCGTTGCCACCGTAGCCCGAGCCGTATGACTTGATCGTGAGATCCTCGGGGAAGTGCATGATGAAACGACGTTCGGGGTCGAGCTCACCGGTCGAATGCAGTCCTTTGACGAAGCGCCCTTCGCGCTCAATGCGTGCGAGTGCAGCCGCGCCCATTCGGGTCATGATGCGCATGTTCGCGACCACGTAGGGGCTGTCGGTGATCTCGACGCCGCAACGCGCGATCGGTGAGTCAATCGGCCCCATGCAATACGGCACCACGTAAAGGGTGCGGCCCAGCATGCAGCCGTCGAACAGCGCATCGATCTTGGCGTGAGCCTCTGCCGGTGCCATCCAGTGATTGTTCGGACCGGCGTCGTCGCGATCTTCAGTACAGACGAATGTCAGGTGTTCGACACGCGCCACGTCTGACGGACTGGAGCGATGCAGCCAGCAGTTGGGATGAGTCTGCGGATTCAGCGGGATCAGATCACCGCCCTGCTCCATCGTCGCCACCAGGCTGGCGAATTCGGCGTCGGAACCATCACACCAGTGGATCTGGTCCGGACGGGTCAATCGGGCGACGGAATCGACCCACTCGTTCAAGGCGGCAAGCTGGCTGGGCATGGTGTCCTGTGGGCGCGGCAGCGCCTTGATGGTGAACGCGGGACATTATCGGCGCCGCGCCGATCAGGCAAGCCCTGGGGCGTGACGTGGCGTCAGACCGGAATCAAGGTCTCGATGAAATCGGCGATATAGGCCTCGAACTCGTCGTGGTTCATTCGCGGCTGTCCAATCTGCGACAACTGCAGGAAACCCACGTATGCAGTGTAGGTAAGACGGGCCCGATTGATCGCCGTCTTCGCATCCAGCCCGGCATCGCGAAACGCGGCACTCAGGAAATCCAGGCGTCGCTCGGAAACACGTTCAATCATTGGCTGGATCAAAGGCTGGTCCAGCGCTTTGAGCAAGGCCGCGAAAATCGCGTGCGACTGCCGCTCGAAGCTGACCTGGCGGATCAACTCACGCAACCGCTGTTGCGGATCGGCAATCGATTCGGCCGGAACAAGGATGTCGGCTTCGTCGCCCTTTTCCCAACGCTCGATCGCAGCCAACAAAAGCGCATCGCGATTCGGGAAATGCCAATAGAAACTTCCCTTGGTCACGCCCAGCCGGCGCGCGAGCGGTTCGACCGCGACCGCCGCAACGCCCGACTCCGCGAGCACGTCGAGCGCGGCCTGTTCCCAGTCGGCGGCGCTGAGTCGTCCTTTAGGCGCGATTTGAAGGGCGGTGCTGCTCATTTGCGAAGTATGCCGGACCACGTTTGAAACGGCATCCGTCACCCTTACCATACGCATGCGTATTGACTTGCTCGGATTGGTCCAACATACTTCGAGGCATGTCCGCTCTTCCCGCCACGCTACTCGTCAACGAATCGCGCTGTTATCGGCTGCGCATGGCGGATGGCATTGAATTGCACGTTGAGGAATACGGGCGCGCCGATGGCGATCCCATCCTGTTCTGTCATGGCTTTGGCCAGACTCGAGCTGCCTGGACCAGCACGGCGCGTCGCCTTGCCGAAGCGGGGCACCGTTGCGTCAGCGTCGACCTGCGCGGCCATGGCGGTAGCGACTGGCTGGAAAGCGGCGACTATTCCATGAATCAGTTTCGCAATGATCTGGTCGCCGTTACGGCATGGCTGGGTCGACCGCCGATACTGGTCGGCGCGTCGATGGGCGGCCTGCTCGGCCTGATCGCTGAAGGCGAAAGCGGCGGGGCGGTGTTGTTCAAAGCGCTGTTGCTCGTGGACGTGACGCCGCGTTGGGAAGCCGCTGGCGTGGAACGCATCATCGACTTCATGCGCAGCCATCCCGATGGTTTTGCCGATTTCGAAGAAGCGGCGGCGTCAATTGCCGCGTACCTGCCGCACCGCAGTCGAAGCAAATCGCCCGAACGGCTGCGCCAGTTGCTGGTGCGACGTGCCGACGGTCGATTGCGCTGGCACTGGGATCCGAACCTGCTCGATGTGGTTTCTGGCGACGTCGAGCGCTACCAGCCGCGATTGTTCGCCGCGACGCGCGCGATCCGCGTGCCGATCCTGCTGGTCAGCGGGACTGCCAGCGACGTGGTATCCAACGCCACCATCGACGAATTCCTCAAGCTGGCACCGCACGCGCAACACGTTTCCGTTCCCAAGGCCACGCACATGGTGGTCGGGGACGACAATGCTGCATTCACGGCGCAAGTAGGCGAATTCATCGCCGCCCTGCGCTGACCTCACCCAAGTCAAACGGGAGAACAGACCATGTTGTACCTGCTGCCCCTGCTCGCTGCCCTGATCGTTTCGATGACGGCAGCCTACCTTCGCGTTTCCCTGCGCAGTTGGACCGTCGCAACGGCCGCCGCGATTATCGTCGTCGGCATCGTCGCCAAGTCGCCGATGCTGGCTATCGCGCTGCCGTTGATCGTGTTCGCACTGATCGCGGTGCCACTGAACCTGCCCGATTTCCGTCGTCGCAAGATCAGTGCGCCGATGCTCAAGGTGTATCGCAAGATCACGCCGCAACTTTCCGACACCGAACAGACTGCGCTGGATGCCGGAACGGTTGGATTCGAGGGTGAGCTGTTTACCGGCATGCCGAAATGGAAGGTCTTGCTCGACCAGCCCAAGGCCGAACTGACCCACGATGAGCAGGCATTCCTTGATGGCGAAGTCGAGACACTGTGCGGAACCATCGACGATTGGGAAATCACCCATGAACTGGCCGATATGCCTGCCGACATGTGGGAATACCTGAAGACCAACAAGTTCTTCGGAATGATCATTCCCAAGCGATATGGCGGTCTGGGATTTTCCGCACTGGCGCATTCGGCGGTGTTGCAGAAGGTATCGACGCTGTCTTCGACGGTGGCTTCGACCATTGGCGTGCCGAACTCGCTCGGCCCGGCTGAGCTGCTGCTGCACTACGGCACCGAGGATCAGAAGGATCATTACCTGCCGCGCCTGGCCGACGGTCGTGAAATTCCCTGCTTCGCGTTGACTGGTCCGTTTGCCGGATCGGACGCCACGTCGTTGCCGGATTACGGCATCGTCTGCAAAGGCCAGTGGAATGGCGAGGAAGTGCTGGGCGTCCGCCTCACCTTCGACAAGCGCTACATCACCCTGGCGCCAGTCGCGACGGTAATTGGTCTGGCCTATCGCCTGCTCGATCCGGACCACATTCTCAGCGAGGTCGAGGATCGCGGCATCACGCTCAGCTTGCTGCCGCGCGATACCGAAGGCCTGGAAATCGGCCGTCGCCACTTCCCGCTCAACATCACGTTCCAGAATGGTCCGCTGCGTGGCAAGGACGTGTTCCTGCCGCTTAGCCAGATCATTGGCGGCCAGGACATGATCGGCGAAGGCTGGCGCATGCTGGTCGAGTGTTTGTCGATTGGTCGTTCTATCACCTTGCCATCGAACTCGGCCGGTGGCGCACGCGCAGCGTTCGCGGCGACTGGTGCCTACGCGCGTATCCGCAAGCAGTTTGGTCTCGCAATCGGCCGTTTCGAAGGCGTCGAGGAAGCGCTCGCGCGCATCGGCGGCTATGCCTACGCGACGACTGCGCTGGCCCAGTCCACGGCAGCAGCCGTTGATCGCGGTGAAAAGCCGGCCGTGCCGTCGGCGATTGCGAAATACCACGCCACCGAATGGGCGCGTGAAATTTCCAAGGACGCGATGGACGTGCACGGCGGCAAGGGCGTGATCCTTGGGCCGAGCAACTACCTCGCGCGTGGTTGGCAGGCGGTGCCTGTCGCGATCACGGTGGAAGGCGCCAATATCATGACGCGCTGCCTGATGATTTTCGGCCAGGGCGCAATCCGCTGTCATCCGTACGTGTTGAAGGAAATGCAGGCGGCTGCTCTGCCCGATTACGGCGACAGCCTGAAGGCATTCGACAAGGTACTGTTCCAGCACATCGGCTTCGGCATTTCCAACGCGGTGCGCAGCTTCATCCACGGCATCCTGCATTCGCGCATTGGCAACGCACCGGGCGATGCCTACACGCGACGCATGTATCGCAAACTCAACCGGTATTCGGCAGCGTTGGCCTTGATGGCTGACACTTCGATGCTGGTTTTGGGCGGCAAGCTCAAGTTCAAGGAAAAGATTTCCGGTCGCCTCGGCGACGTGCTCTCGTACCTGTACATCGCTTCGGCAATGCTCAAGCGCTACGAGGACCAGGGCCGTCCGGTCGCCGACCAGGCACTGCTCGCTTGGGCGTTCCACGAATGCGTGTGGCGCATGCAGATGGCCATCGACGGTGTGTTGCGCAACTTCCCGGTACGTCCGGTTGCGTGGCTGCTGCGTGTGCTGGTGTTCCCGCTCGGTCGTCGCGAAGTGCCGCCAACCGATCGCCTGGGTCGTCGCGTTTCCGCGATCATGTTGGCACCGAACGAAGCGCGTTCGCGCATGTGCGAATGGTCGTACCTGACTCCAACCGCGAACAATCCGATCGGCCGGATGAACAAGATCCTGCCCGACGTGATCGCTTCCGAACCGGTCGAACGCAAGTTCCTGAAACACGTCAAGAACGGCGAAGTTGCCGGTTACGACTATGCCGCACAGCTCGCCGACGCGCAGGAAAAGGGCTACATCAGCGCCAGCGAGAGCGAGCTGCTGGAACGGGTCCGTCGCGACACCTTCGAGTTCATTTCGGTCGATGATTTCACGACCGAGGAAATGGCCGCCGGTGTGCGCAAGCCCGAGCCCAAGCAGCCAACGCTGAGGTCGGTCGCCAAGGGCTGATCAACTCGCCAGGCGTTCGAAAAACCAACCGGCCGCGACCATCCATCGCGGCCCGTTTTTGGTTGCCGACGACACTGGTTCTTGAACCAACCTGATGTAAAATTTGCCGCCTCGCGATGACCGCCAGCCGGAAGGCGCGTGTTTCTTGATCCTTGAACGCATCTGGCCCTTGATCAGGCTGGCCCTGATGACCTTTCTTGGACTGGTGCTCGTTGACCTGATCGTCTTTCGCAGCGGCCTGTACGCGACCTGGATCCAGCCAGATTCCAGTGCGGGCTCGGTGGTCAGCGAGACGATGCTGATCAAGCACGAAATGCAAGCGTCGTCCAGGAATGTCCTGGTCCTGGGCAACTCCCGGATTGGTGAGGGCTTCTCCGGTCCGCTCGCCAACCAGGCATCGGGACGAACCGATCTTCATTTCATCAACGCGGCGGTCGCGGGCTCCACGCCGCGCATTTGGTATTACGGCTGCGCGAGGTCGATCCGAAATGCGATCGCAACCCGGCCATCGCCATGGTGGTCGACTACGACCTGGCGCGAATCTGGAGGACGCGCGCAACTACGCTGCGGATACCAGCTACCTGCAACCGCTGCTCAGGTTCAGCGATTTCGCGAAGTACCCGGCATCGTCAGCGATGCCAACGAACAGCCAACGAACGCCATCGCGCCCGGCGGGCAATTGCCTTGCCGATGCAGGCGCTGCACAGCGACATCAGCGCGTTGCTGCGCTCCCCGTTCCAGCGCTTTCGCTCAGCCGGTCACGGGCGCCGGCTGTGTATGGACGGAGCCATCAACTATGGCGGCAGGGAAGAGCGCCTTCCCGACCTCGACATCGATGCAGTCACAGGAGCGCCACGCAACTGGGACGGCGTGGAGGACGCGACCAAGCCGGGGCTTGAAGCCTATTTTCAGATCTTTCGCGAACGCGCCAGCGAGCCGATTATTGAATCGAACGATGCCTACATCGAACACTGGGTCGGCGCGATCGCGCGCCCGACTTCGCCAGCACTTGGCAAACCCTGCAGGCAACGTTCGCGGCGCCGAATTTCACCCTCGTGATCGCCCACCCCGTCATCATCGCCGTGCCATTGCTGACCCTGGCGTTCTGCCTGCTCGACCGCAATCGCCAATGGCAGGATTGGCTGGTCGAGCGCGCCAGTTTTCGTACCGCAGCGACGGCCGCAATGCTCGCTCGCATCGCATTGCAAATCTTCGGCGAAATCGACACGCAGATTCCGTTCGTCTATTTCCAGTTCTGAGCTGCGGCGGTTGGGCCGCACGTTCCGAGCAGAAACCGGCATCGATGCTGCATCGCACTATTTCGCGAAGTAGCCTATACTGCCCGCGCTTTGTCGCGTTGACCTTCCGTTTCCCTCTACGGATTTACTGCTGATCGGCTTCTTGCCGGCAGCGACTCCCACCGTTCGGTCCCGACGCTCAAACACGAACAGCGCCGTCAAACCTGACGGGGCGTTCGCAACATTTCTGCCTGCCGCGCGGTTGATCCAGGGACGCGAAGGGCCAGACGATCCCCGTCGGGATCAGGAGTCATCATGAGCTTTTCCTCACTCGGGCTGTCGCCCGCGTTGCTGCGTGCGCTTGCGCGACAAGGCTACGAAAACCCCACACCGGTCCAGGCCGAGGCAATCCCGCTGGCATTGGCCGGACACGATTTGCTCGCTGGCGCCCAGACCGGCACCGGCAAGACCGCCGCATTCGCGTTGCCCCTGCTGGAGCGCATGTTTCCGGATGGTCAGCGTGACGGCCGCCCCGGTCGCCCGCGCGCATTGATCCTTACCCCAACACGCGAGCTGGCGGCTCAGGTTGCCGAAAGCCTTCGTACCTATGGTCGTGAAGTGGGTGTGCGTGCATCACTGATCTTCGGTGGCGTCGGCATGCAGCCGCAGGTCGAATCGCTGCGTCGCGGCGTTGATGTTGTCATCGCGACGCCTGGTCGACTGATCGACCACATGCAGCAGCGTACGATTGACCTGTCTGGTATCGAAACGCTGATCCTCGACGAAGCTGATCGCATGCTCGACATGGGCTTCCTGCCAGCGATCAAGCGCATCCTGATCGCGGTCCCGCGGGAGCGCCAGACCTTGCTGTTCTCTGCAACGTTCTCGAACGATATCAAGGCCCTTGCCAGCCAGTTCCAGCGCAATCCGATTGAAATCCAGATCGCCAAGGCGAACAGCATCGTGGCGACGGTGACGCATCGCGTCCATCCGGTCGAAGGCGAAGCGCGTCGCGACCTGTTGGTGGAACTGCTGCAGACGGACGCGTGCCAGACGCTGGTATTCGGCCGCACCAAGCACGGCGCCGACAAGCTGACCAAGCAACTGAATCAGGACGGCATCCATGCGGCGGCGATCCACGGCAACAAGAGCCAAAGCCAGCGCACCAAGGCCTTGGCCGACTTCAAGAACGGTCGCATCAGCGTGCTGGTCGCCACCGACATTGCCGCACGTGGCCTCGACATCAGCGGACTGCCGCGCGTGATCAACTACGAGCTGCCGATGGTTGCCGAAGACTATATTCACCGGATCGGACGCACCGGTCGCGCTGGCGTGGAAGGGGTTGCGATCTCGTTGGTCTCGCACGCGGAAGCCGATCGCCTGCGCGACATCCGCAAGCTGCTGAAGAACGAACTGACCATCGAGAACTATCCCGGCTTCGAGCCGCGCAGCCCGTTGCGACTGGAAGTGGGCGGCGGCGGCGCTCGCGCGAATCCGAACTCGCATGCACGTCGTCCACACACCGGTACGGGCGATCCCGCACCGGCTCGCAAGAAGCGTCGTCGTGCGCCGAGGCCGGCAGCACGCCAGGCCTGATTGAGTTGGCACGCGAGCAAGCAGTTCCCGCGCCGGTCAATCCTGCGCGGGGAACAACTCGGCAGAGTGATCGAGAAAGTACAGACCAGCAAAAATCTTTGGATCGATCGAGTAGCCGGCGTTGATGCGCTCGACCAGCCATTGCGGCGTGCTGCGACGGTCAATCTCGTGGACGACAATGTCTTCATGTTCGTCGCCGCCGCCATCACCGACACGCGTCAGGTCGCTGGCCAGCACGAAGGCCATGATTTCGTTGCTCATTCCGGACGACGTGGCACCTTCCATCAGGAAATCGATGCGGGCGGCGCGATAGCCGGTTTCCTCTTCCAGTTCGCGCGAGGCGGCATCGACGGCTTTCTCATTCGCGAACGCCTGGGCGTCGCCGACCAGGCCGGCTGGCATTTCGATCGTGCGACAATTGAGCGCTGGCCGGAATTGCTCAACGAACAAAATCTTGTCCTCGGATGTGACAGCCACGATCATCACGCCGCCGCCGGGATTGGTGCGCTCGGCATATTCCCACTGACCACAACGCATCAGTCGCAACCATACCCCGCGATACAGCGTTTCCACCACTTGCATTGAACCTCATCTCCCCGAACTTTTCATGGATCCGATGGTCTTGGACCGGACCCCTTTGACGCAGGTATTCACCGTATGAAGCGTACGACATTATTGTGCCTTGGCGCCCTCGCCTTTTGTTCCTCGTTCCCATTGCTGGCCCAGACCGGCACGCAGCCCGAGCCGCAGGAAGCGAACGTCAACACGATTACACAGGAACAGGTTCGCAGCGTCGAGGATGTGCCCACGTTGTATCGGATGGCCGAAACCTACCAAGGCAACGGCGACATGCAGCGCATGTCGTGGACACTGGAGCAGATGGCGCGGCTGTCGCCGATGGACGGCAATATCCGGCTTGCGCTGGCCGCGTCGTACTCCAACCTCGGCGAGAAATCGAAGGCGTACGACACCCTGCTGCGGATGCAGACGCAGGGCTTCGGCTACAATCTGACCAAGGACGAGCGCTTCAAGAAAGTCTCCGATACCGAGGTCTGGGACTATGCCGTCGCCAACCTTCGCGCAAACCTCAAGCCATTCGGCGAAGGCAAGATCGCGTTTGCGCTACCCAAGGGCGAGTACCTGTTCGAGTCGATGGCATGGGATCCCAAGCGCGAAAAATTCCTGCTCGGCAGCGTTCGCGAGGGCAAGGTGTACCTGGCCGACAAGCAGGGCAAGATCGAGGAGTTCATCTCGCCCGACGAGAGCAACGGCTTGTGGAGCGTTTACGCGCTCGCGGTCGATGCCAAGCGCGACCTACTCTACGTTGCCAGCACCGCATCGGAGTACTTCAAGGGGTTCAAGGCCGAGGATGTCGGCAAGGCTGGACTGTTCAAGTTCCAGCTTTCGTCGGGAAAACTGCTCGACAAGGTGATATTGCCGGCCGCAGCGCAGGGCAACAACACGTTGTCGTCACTGGCCGTCGGCACGAACGGCCAGGTGTTCGCCGTCGACGGCATTCGCAGCATCATGTATCGGCTGGAAGGCAAGACGCTCAAGCCGCTACTGCATAATCCGGACTTGAACAGCCTGCGTGGAATGGCCGTCAGTGGCGACGGAAAGACGCTGTACTTTTCCGACTACACGCGTGGCATTTTCGGCGTCGACCTGACAACATCCAAGGCATTCGACGTTCGTTACGACCTCAGCCAACTGGTACTTCCAGGGATTGAGGGATTGTTCTGGTATGACAACACCCTGGTTGCCATCGAACCCGGCATGTCGCCCAAGCGCGTCATCCGCCTGCACCTTTCGGCCGACGGCCGCAGCGTTGAACGCGTCATGCCGCTGGACGCCGGCAATCCCGCGCTCACCTTCCCGACGACCGGCGCCATCGTTGACGACGGACTGTATTTCTTTGCCGACAGTCACCGTGCCTTTTACGATTCCTACGGCGTTCCCAAGAACGAGTCCGCCGCGAGTCCGCAACATGTTTTCCGCAGCGACCTGCGATTTGCATGGAAGGAAACGATGGAGCGACCAGCGTTGGGCGAGAAGCCGATCGGTGGTCCGCAGATCATCGGTGCCGGTCAGTTCAAGGGCGGCGACCCACGCTCGCTGTTCCGCAAGGTTGGCAAGGACTTCGGAACGGTGACCGACCAAAGCAGCACCCCGCCGCCCAGCAGCAAAAAGTAAGCGTCGCGCCGGGCACCGTTGCCCGACCATCGACGGGGTTCGCGCGATGCGAACCTCGTTGAGCCCGAGGCTTGCCGCAACTCGGGCGTTATAGCTGGCCCAGCAGAAACGCCGCCAGTTTGTGGTCGGCCTGCGTAGTCACCTTGATGTTGTCGTCGCGGCCTTCGACCAGCAACGGGCGATGGCCGACGCGTTCCATTGCCATCGCCTCGTCGGTCACGACAATGCCAGCATCCCGGGCATCCAGCAGCGCGCGTGCCAGCATGTCGCGCCGGAACATCTGCGGGGTTAGCGCGCGCCATTTCGACTCTCGTGGCTCGGTGGCCAGCACACGGCCGTCGCTGTCGGCACGTTTGAGCGTGTCGCGGAGCGGAGCGGCCAGCAGCCCCCCGTCCATGCTGCCGGCACGGTCGATCAATGTCTCGATGTCGTCCACGTGGACGCAGGGCCGAGCAGCGTCGTGGACCAATACGAAATCATCGGCAGCGACGCTATCAGGCAAAGCGGCGAGTCCCGCGAGAACCGAGTCGGCGCGCTGCTCACCACCGATCGCGCTGCGCAATTCCACGTTGGCGAGACTGGTAGTCGATGCTTTCCACTGCTCGTCACCTAAAGATACGACCACCACGATGCCGGAGATACGCGGACTCGCCGCGAGCGCACACAAGGTCCAGCCGAGCAGAGTTCGCTCGCCGATCAACACATGTTGTTTGGCCGTTTTGCCGCCAAAGCGACTGCCTTGACCCGCGGCAGGAACGATGCACCAGAGTCCTGTCGTGCGCGACGGCATTCGGTCAAAGTTTAGGCGGTGGCGGCGCGGCTGACGGCTCGACAACCTGATAGAACGTCTCGCCCGGTTTGATCAGGCCGAGTTCGGAGCGGGCGCGTTCCTCGACTGCCTCACTACCATTCTTGAGATCATCGACGTCGGCACTGAGCGCGTCGTTGCGGGCGCGCAGTTGTTCGTTCTCCTTCGACTGCGCCGCAACGCGTTCGCCCAGCGCCCAGACCTCACGCATGCCGCCCTGCCCGGTCCAGAGTTTCACCTGGAGCGCAGCGATCAAGATGACCAGGATCAGGGCGACGTAGCGCAGCACGGCATTGGCTCAGCGGTTGAACTTCGGCAGGTTCGGGAAAGCGGCACGGCCAGCATAGCGCGCGTGGGTTCCCAGCGCCTCTTCGATTCGCAGCAGCTGGTTGTACTTGGCGACGCGGTCGGATCGACACAGTGATCCGGTCTTGATCTGGGTGGCCGACGTTGCCACTGCAAGGTCGGCGATCGTGGTGTCTTCGGTTTCACCCGAGCGATGCGAAATGACCGACGCGTAGTTGGCCTTTTCCGCCATCGCGATCGCGTCCAGCGTCTCGCTGAGCGTGCCGATCTGGTTGACCTTGATCAGAATCGCGTTGGCAATGTGTTTGTCGATGCCTTCCTGGAAAATCTTGGTGTTGGTGACGAACAAGTCATCGCCAACCAGTTGCACGTTCTCGCCAAGGCGCTCGGTCAGCTTCTTCCAGCCATCCCAGTCGCCTTCGGCCATGCCGTCCTCGATGGTGATGATGGGGTAATTCGCGCACCAACTTGCATAGAACTCGATCAGCTCGGCCGCGCTCAGCACCTTGCCCTCGCCTTCCAGGTGATAGGCGCCGTCCTTATAGAACTCGCTGCTGGCGACATCAAGCCCCAGCCAGATGTCCTTGCCTGCGGTGTAGCCGGCTTTACCGATCGCTTCGAGGATGGTTTCGATCGCTTCCTCATTCGATTTCAGGTTTGGCGCGAAACCGCCTTCATCGCCAACCGCCGTCGAAAGGCCACGTCCCTTCAGCACCGACTTCAGCGCATGGAAAATTTCGGTGCCAGCGCGCAGCGCCTCGGCAAAATTCGGCAAGCCGATCGGCAACACCATGAATTCCTGCATGTCGACATTGTTGTCGGCATGGGCGCCACCGTTGACGATGTTCATCATCGGAACCGGGAGAGCAGGCGCGTTTAGCCGTTGCTCTATCGGCAACGGCTGCGCCTGACAGCGCCCGGCCAAGGAGGGCCGGGCTCGGCCATCCGAAGTTCGAGATGCGTCGCCATGGACGGCCGCAGCAGCCTCGCCGGCAACCTCATAAAGGTGCTGCCACAACGGCAGCTTCTTCGACGCCGCAACTGCATGTGCGTTCGCCATCGAAACGCCGAGCAAGGCGTTGGCTCCGAGCTTGGCCTTGTTCGCGCTGCCATCGAGTGCAATCAGCTTCTCGTCCAGACCGCGCTGGTCGTTCGCGTCGCAACCTTTCAGCGCATCGGCAATCGTCGTGTTGACGTTGGCGACTGCGTTGCGCACGCCCTTGCCGAGATAGCGCGACTTGTCGCCATCGCGCAGCTCCACCGCTTCGCGCGAACCCGTCGAAGCGCCCGACGGCACCATCGCGCGACCTGACGAGCCGTCACTCAGCGTGACCTCCGCTTCAAGGGTGGGATTGCCACGCGAATCGAGGATTTCCCGAGCATGGATCTTAGTGATCTTGGTCATGAATCGTTTGCCTCATGGTGTCTTAAAACAAGACGGCTGTGGAAGAAGCAGTAGGCTCCATGAATGACATTCGTCGAACCTGAAAATAAGGAACGCGATACGCCGTCTACAAGTGCTCTTAAGGGGAGTCGCGCAGCAACTCGGTGAGGCTGTCGTCCCAAAACACGCCATTGATCAGCCACTTATCCTTAGGCTTGTAAAACGTACATGCGAATCGCAACGCGTGATTCTCGCGCTTGATTAGATACGTGTGCCTGATAAGGCTGTGGCCTGCCACCGCAGTCCCGACGTACTCAGCACCGATCGATGCACCAAATCGTTCTGCGACCATACCCAACTTCGACTTGGTCTCGTATCCGAGATTCTGGATTTCCTCTTTCGGGAGTGGCCAATGCGGAGTGAGGATCTCATAGGCTTCATCCGCATCTCCGGTGGCAAACAATGCTGCAGCCCTGGTACACAGATCCTTCGTCTGCTCCTGATCTTTCAAGTCTTTCGCGCCTACCGGCATCGACATCAACAAGATGAATAACGGAATCGTGACGTTCAAGGCTTGCCTCCTCACTTAGAAATTCGATCAAGTGCAACCACATTCCCTAATTTACAGCTCTACAAAATCTGCCGCCTTGGTGACTCGGTCCAATTCCAGAAGATTTGAAAGGAGCCGCTCCATCTTCCCCAACGGCCACGCATTTGGCCCATCGCTGAGCGCCTTGTCGGGATCAGGATGGGTTTCCATGAAGATACCGGCGATACCAACTGCAACGGCGGCGCGGGCGAGCACCGGGACAAACTCGCGCTGGCCACCGGACTTGCCGTCACCGGCTCCGGGCAACTGCACAGAGTGCGTCGCATCGAAAACGACTGGGCAACCCGTGTCACGCATCACGGCGAGCGAGCGCATGTCCGAGACGAGGTTGTTGTAGCCGAAGCTGGCCCCGCGCTCGCAGACCATGATCTGGTCGTTGCCAGTGGACTTCGCTTTGGCAGCGACATGCTTCATTTCCCATGGCGACAGGAACTGGCCCTTCTTCACATTGACCGGTCGGCCAACGCTGCACGCCTTGATGAGGAAATCGGTCTGGCGACAAAGGAAGGCCGGCGTCTGCAGCACATCGACGACGGAAGCGACTTCTTCCATTGGCGTGTATTCGTGCACGTCAGTCAGCACTGGCACGCCGATCTGGCGCTTTACTTCGGCAAGTATCCGCAGACCTTCCTCGAAGCCGGGGCCGCGATGGCCGGACACCGACGTGCGGTTGGCCTTGTCGAAACTGGACTTGTAGATGAAAGGCACGCCGAGCCTCGTGGTGATTTCCTTGAGCTGACCAGCGGTATCGAGGGCGAGTTGTTCGGACTCGATCACACACGGTCCAGCGATCAGGAAAAGCGGCTGGTCGAGACCGACTTCGAATCCACAGAGCTTCATGCCATTGCCTTGATTTTGTCGCCACCGTCACTGGCGAATCGCTCCGCCGTGCGCACCAGTCGATATTCGCGGGCGGCCTGGACGAAACCACTGAACAACGGATGGCCGTCGCGCGGCGTCGAGGTGAACTCGGGGTGGAACTGGCAGGCGAGGAACCAGGGGTGGTCCGGTAGCTCGATCATCTCGACCAGCAGGTCGTCCATCGACTTGCCGGCAATGACCAGCCCAGCGTCTTCCAGCTTCTGACGATAGCGGTTGTTGAATTCGTATCGATGGCGATGACGCTCGCGGATCACGTCCTGGCCGTACAGCTTGCGTGCGAGCGTGCCGGCCTTGAGACGGCATTCCTGCGCGCCGAGGCGCATCGTCCCGCCAAGGTCGGATTCCTCGCTGCGCGTTTCGACTTCACCGCTGCCGGTGGTCCATTCGGTGATCAGCGCGATCACGGGATGCTCGCAGTTGCGATCGTTCTCGGTGGAGTTGGCGCCCTTCATGCCGGCGACATTTCGGGCGAATTCGATCGCCGCCGCGTGCATGCCATAGCAGATGCCGAAATACGGCACCTTGTTCTCGCGAGCGTACTGCGCAGCGCTGATCTTCCCTTCGAATCCGCGCTTGCCGAAACCGCCAGGAACGAGGATGGCATCGGCATTGCCCAGCACGGCCGCCGCGCCGCTGCGTTCGATGTCCTCTGATTCAATCCAATGCAGGTTGACCCGGGTCTGGCGCTTGATGCCGCCATGTCGCAACGCTTCTCCGAGCGATTTGTAGGCGTCCCTGTGTTCGACGTATTTGCCGACAATGACGATGTCGACTTCGTCCTTTGGGTGTTCCACGGCATCGACGGTACGTTGCCATTCGGAAAGGTCGGCCGGCTTCGCATTGAGGTGCAGCCGGTCAACGACCAGCTGATCCAGTCCCTGCGCATGCAAGCTGAAAGGCAGCTTGTAGATGACGTCGACATCCTCGGCGCTGATCACCGCGCGCTCGGGCACGTTGGTGAACAACGCGATCTTGCGTCGATCGGCCGCCGGCAAGGGTTCCTCGCTGCGGCAGATCAGGATATCGGCCTGGATACCGATCGAGCGTAGTTCCTTCACCGAATGCTGGGTCGGCTTGGTCTTGATCTCACCCGCCGCCTTGATGAAGGGCACCAGGGTGAGGTGCACGAACAGGCAATGTTCGGGGCCCTGCTCGATGCGGATCTGACGAATCGCCTCGAGGAACGGTAGCGATTCAATGTCGCCGACCGTGCCGCCGATCTCGACCAGGGCGACGTCGTAACCACGCGTCGCCGCGAACACGCGATGCTTGATCTCGTCGGTGATGTGCGGAATCACCTGCACAGTCGCGCCGAGGTAGTCGCCGCGACGTTCCTTGGCGATCACTGCTTCGTAGATCTTGCCAGTAGTGATCGAATTTCGGCCGGTCAGGCGCGTGCGGATGAAGCGCTCGTAGTGGCCAAGATCGAGATCGGTTTCAGCACCATCGTCGGTCACGTAGACCTCGCCGTGCTGGAACGGGCTCATCGTGCCTGGATCGACGTTGATGTACGGATCCAGCTTCATCATCGTCACGCGCAGTCCGCGCGCTTCGAGGATGGCGGCCAGCGATGCCGCGGCAATGCCCTTGCCGAGCGAGGACACCACGCCTCCAGTGACGAAAATCAGGGGAGTCATGCAAAGTCTTCCGCAGGAAAACGTCATTCTACCGATAGTCTTGGCTGGCGGCGAGCCAATCAGCGACAAGGCGGCCACAGACGATCACGGTTTCGGTACCGCGCTTGACACCTTCCAATCAGACACGGGGTCGCACGATTTCTTCACTTTCGGCCAAGGTTACCCGTCGCCGTCGGGCCTCGAATCCTGGCCAGCGCCGGAATACGCATGGCGTTCAGCGGTCAATCCGGTATCGTTCGATTGTTGGAGGCGACATGCGAACCAACCGCATCCGTTGCTTGTCCGAAGTCGCCTTGTCCCAAGGATCGCTCGATGAAAATCCCAACCCTCCGCTTGACCAGCATGATCTGCGCCGCACTCCTGGCCAGTTCCGCATACGCCGCCGACCCACCGGAAAAATCCGATCCAGCCACGACCGAAGCGGCTTCCAGCGAAGCGGGCTCCAACACGATCGACCCGGTCTGCAAGCGCGTCTCCGAAGAGATCATGGACGCGCTGGTCAAGGGTGACTACGTACAGGCGCGGCAAGCCTTCAATGCCGACATGAAGAAGCAGTTGCCAGAGAAGAAACTGCAGGAGGCTTGGGAATCGCTGTTTACCCAGTTTGGCGTGCCGAAAATGCGCGGTGAACCGCAGGGCAAACACGGCGACGGCTTGTCGGTGATTTACACACCGCTCAAGTTCGAAAAAGGCAATTTGGTTTCGCAAGTCGCCTGCGACGCCAAGGGAGAGGTCGCAGGTTTTTACGTCGTCCCGGAAATGCCGCCGAAGCCTGCCCAGAACATGAAGCCGATCGAATACTGAGATGGTGCAAGCGCCCGAGCCACCCGCTCGCTGCAACACCCGAGAACGTCGCGAAACCATCGAGTCGGCACAGGGTTTGGGCGTACCGAAAAGCTACGGCCGCGAACGCGGCTTGCGCATCGTTCGCGAACCAGCGCAGTTGCGCTGCGTCGGTCAGGACATCCACGGTCGCTGGCAGTGGTTGGTTGCCCCTGCAGCGCGTGCATGGGAACGAATGCACGCGGCAGCAGCAAGTGACGGCGTCGATCTGCAACTCGTATCAGCGTTCCGCTCGGCGAGCTACCAGTTGGAAATCCTGCGTCGAAAACTTGATCGCGGCCAGTTGATCGACGAGGTACTCAAGGTCAGCGCGGCGCCTGGATACAGCGAACACCATTCCGGTCGCGTCGTCGATGTGACCACGCCCGGCTACGTCGCATTGGAAGAAGAGTTCGAAAAATCAGCCGCGTTCACGTGGCTGTGCGACAACGCCGGCGAGCATGGTTTCCACCTTTCTTACCCGCGCGGCAACCCGCACGGCATTGCCTACGAACCCTGGCACTGGTGCTGGAAGCGCCGCATGTAAATGTCAGCGGTAGGGTTGGTAGGACTTTTCCTCGACCAGGGTCGAGCCAAGCTTTTCGTTGATCTCGCGCTTCACTTCGGCACGCTGATCGTTGGTCACGTAAACGGCGCGGGCCAGTTCGATGAAGCGCGCATCGAAGACTTGCGCTTTTTCCTTGACGCGGATTTCGTCCTCGATCTCCCACAGCGCCTCGTTGATCGCCTTGAGCCGCATGCGTGCATCGGTGATGTCAATGGACGCTGCCGGATCGGCCTGCCATGCGGCATTCAAGGCATCCAGCTCGTTATGGATGTTCTTCAACTTGGCCGGATCGCTGATCCGCTCGGACTTGATTTCGAGGATGGTGAGCTTGTCGATCAACTCGCCATGCGAGACGGGTACTGCGAACTGGGTCATGCGGGTTTCATCGGAAGTCGCTGGCGGCACAGTGTAGTTCGCGCTGGCTTGTGTCGACACCGGTCACCTCGTATCATGCGCGCCCCACTCGGGCTTGGTTGGCCTGATGCGACCCGAAACGGAGAGGTGGCAGAGTGGTCGAATGTACCTGACTCGAAATCAGGCGTGCGTGCAAACGCACCGTGGGTTCGAATCCCACCCTCTCCGCCAGTCTCAAATCGTGTCCGCAATGGACACGCGTGTTTTGCGGTGATCCCCGTCGGTTCTCCCGCGACGATAGTCTGCGAACTCCGCCAGGTCCGGAAGGAAGCAACGGTAGTAGATGATTCGGGTGCCGGGATGTCGCTGGCGGGGGTCGCCACCCTTCCAAGGATGCTCTGATCAACGCCACGCGGTCTTGGTCGGGGCACCAGTAGGCTACCGCTGACCATGCCCTACACACCGATCACCGGCACCCTCGGCTACGTACTCAGCCCCGACCGAAAGAATGTGTTGCTCGTCCATCGCAATGCGCGCGAGGACGACCAGCACCTGGGCAAGTACAACGGTCTCGGCGGCAAGATGGAGAACGACGAGGATGTCGTTGAATGCATGCGTCGGGAGATTCGCGAGGAAGCGAATCTCGAATGCACGGACATGCAACTTCGCGGCACGATCAGTTGGCCCGGCTTCGGTCCGAATGGCGAGGATTGGCTGGGCTTCGTGTTCCTGATCACCGCATTTGAAGGCACGGCGCCGGAATCCAACGACGAAGGCACGCTGGAATGGATGCCGATCGAAAGCATCATGGAACTGCCGATGTGGGAAGGTGACCGCCAGTTCCTGCCACTGGTATTCGACGATGACCCGCGCGCGTTCCATGGCGTGATGCCGTACCGCGACGGCCGCATGGTTTCCTGGTGCTATTCGCGGATCTGAGTCAGCCCCGCGGTGCGCCGGCGCTGCGGAGGAGCCCTCGCCCCGGACCCCAGTGATTCGGACCCAAACTTCGGGTGAGTTCAATGCTGCACTGCAACTTGCGTTAGAATTCGCCCCCGAATCCCCGACGTTGCTGCGCATTGCGCCGGCGTCCACGCGCAAGGCTTATGCTCATGTCCGACTTCGCCGAGGCACCTGCCTCCACGCTGCATTTCCGCGATTTGAATCTCAGCGAGCCGCTGCTGAAGGCTCTGGCTGACGTTGGCTACGAGTCGCCATCGCCGATCCAGGCCGCCACCCTGCCGCCGTTGCTGGAAGGCCGCGACGTGCTCGGCCAGGCCCAGACCGGCACCGGCAAGACGGCCGCGTTCGCGCTGCCGATCCTGAGCCGGCTCGACATGCGCCAGACCACTCCGCAGGCACTGGTGCTGGCGCCGACGCGTGAACTGGCGATCCAGGTGGCCGAAGCATTCCAGCGCTACGCCACGCACCTGCCAAACTTCCGCGTGCTGCCGATCTACGGTGGCCAGAGTTATGGGCCGCAGTTGAGCGGACTCAAGCGTGGTGCGCACGTCATTGTCGGTACGCCGGGGCGGATCATCGATCATTTGAATCGTGGTTCACTCAACCTGTCTGAATTGACCACGCTGGTGCTCGACGAAGCCGACGAGATGTTGCGCATGGGCTTCATCGATGACGTCGAATCGATCCTGTCCAAGACGCCCGCAGAACGCCAGATCGCGCTGTTCTCGGCAACCATGCCGGCACAGATCCGCCGTATCGCCGAGAACCACTTGAAGGACCCGGTCCAGGTCACGATCAAGGCGAGCACGGCCAACACGCCAAACATCACCCAGCGTTATTGGTACGTCAGTGGCATGCACAAGCTCGATGCGCTGACCCGCATCCTGGAAGCAGAAACCTTCGATGCGATGATCGTGTTCTCGCGGACCAAGCTCGGCACCGAAGAACTTGCCAACAAGCTGCAGGCGCGAGGATTTTCCGCCGCCGCGATCAATGGCGACATGCAGCAGGCGCAACGCGAGCGCACCATCCAGCAATTGAGAGACGGCACCCTCGACATCCTCTGCGCCACCGATGTTGCCGCGCGCGGCCTCGACGTGGAGCGCATCAGTCATGTCATCAACTACGACATTCCGCACGACGTGGAAGGCTATGTGCACCGCATCGGTCGCACAGGTCGTGCCGGTCGCAGCGGTGAGGCGATCCTGTTCGTGACGCCACGCGAGAAGCGCTTGTTGCAGACCATCGAACGCGCGACCAAGCAGAAAGTCGAGGAGATGACCCTGCCCAGCGTCGATGTTGTCAATGACAAGCGGGTCAACAAATTCAAGCAGCGCATCAGCGAAACGCTCTCGACGGGTGACCTCGGAATTTTCCAGAACCTGATCGACAGCTTCGAGCAGGAACACAACGTGCCAGCCCGTGAGATCGCCGCCGCGCTGGCGCGCATGGTGCAGGGCGATTCGCCACTGCTGCTGCAACCGCCCAAGCGTGGTGATCGCTACGAAACGCAGGAGCGGCCTGAACGTGGCGAGCGCTACGAGCGCACGCCAAGGCCAGAGCGCAGCGAGCGAGCGCCGAGATTCGAGCGCGCGGAGTCGTCGGAGCGCCCGGAACGGCCCGCGCGTGCGGAACGCAGCCGGCCACCCTCGCACGAGTCCACGACGTTCGAAGGCGACACCCGACGCCCGCCTCGCCGCGAGGAACGAGCGCACGCACCGGAAGCGGGTTTCGAGACGTTCCGAGTTGAGGTCGGCCACGACCACGGCGTCAAGCCGGGCAACATCGTTGGCGCTATCGCCAACGAAGCCGGTCTGGACAGCAAGAACATCGGCCGCATCGACATCCGCGACGACCACAGCCTGATCGACTTGCCGGAAGGCATGCCGAGCGAAATCTTCCGGCACCTGAAAAAAGTCTGGGTATCCGGCCAGCAGTTGCAGATTGCGCCGCATCGCGGAGGCAGCGAAGGTTCTGCGCCGCCCCGCCCCGCTTCCCGGCCTGCGCCGCGTGGTAAGCCCGCGCCCGGTGGCGAGCGTGGTTTTGACAAGCCGGAAAGCGGTTTCGCCAAGCCGCGCCGGCCACGCAAACCTGAATAGAGCAGGCATCAAGGGCGCGGAAATCCGTTAAGATGGTCGATTGCTGCACTGCGGCATTCGTCCAATCGGCCGCAGTTCTCCCCAAACAGGACCATTGATGCTTTATCGACTGCACGAAATGCAACGCAACTTTCTGCGCCCGCTGGTGGCCTGGTCCGACGCCAGTTCGCGGGTGCTTTCGTCGCCTGACAACTGGATGTCCCAGTTGCCTGGCGCGCAGCGCATGGCCGCCGGTTATGAATTTCTCTACCGGCTCGGCAAGGAATACGAGAAACCTTCCTTCGACATCGAATCAGTGATCGCCAATGGGCACGTAACGCCTATCGCCGAGCAGGTCGCGCTGTCCAAGCCGTTTTGCAACCTGATCCGCTTCAAGCGGTTCAGCGATGACGTCGACACGCTTGCCGAGCTGAAGAAAGCCCCGCGCGTCCTGGTTGTGGCACCCCTGTCGGGCCATCATTCCACGTTGCTGCGCGACACCGTGCGATCGCTGTTGGCCGACCACAAGGTGTACCTCACCGACTGGACCGATGCGCGCATGGTGCCGGTGTCCGAAGGCGAGTTCCACCTGGACGACTACGTCGCCTACATCCAGGAATTCATCCGCCACATTGGTGCCGATGACCTGCATGTCATTTCGGTCTGCCAGCCGACCGTGCCGGTGCTTGCTGCGATTTCGCTGATGGCCTCCGCCGGCGAAACCACGCCGTTGACGATGACGATGATGGGCGGCCCGATCGACACCCGCAGCAGCCCGACCAAGGTCAACGACCTGGCCACCACGCAGCCGCTGTCGTGGTTCAAGCAAAACGTCATCAACAAGGTGCCCGACAACTATCCGGGCGCCGGGCGGCGGGTCTATCCGGGTTTCCTGCAACACGCCGGATTCGTCGCAATGAATCCCAGCCGGCACATGGAATCGCATTACGATTTCTATTTGAACCTCCGTCGTGGCGATCTTGAAGATGCCGAATCGCATCGCAAATTCTACGATGAATATAACGCCGTCCTCGACATGCCGGCCGAGTTCTACCTCGACACCATCGAGAAGATCTTCCAGCAGCAGTTGTTGCCGCGCGGCCTTTGGGACGTCAACGGCGAACGCGTGAAACCGGAAGCCATCAAGCGCACCGCCTTGCTGACCATCGAAGGTGAGCTCGACGATATTTCCGGCATCGGCCAGACCGAAGCCGCGCATGGCCTATGCAGCGGCATCCCGAAGAAAAAGCACGATCACCTGCTGGTAAAGGGCGCAGGCCATTACGGCATCTTCAGCGGTCGGCGCTGGCGCGAGTCGGTGTATCCGCACGTGCGTGATTTCATCCAGAAGTACGAGTCCTGAGCTGCGCGGCCTGAGCTGCGCGCCCACGCCGGCATGAGAGGCCACCAGCCCCGAAAGCGGTTCGGCCAGCATTTCCTGCACGATGCCGGGATCATCAACGGCATCGTCGCCGCGGTCAATCCAGTGCCTGGCGATCACCTCGTCGAGATCGGTCCCGGAGAAGGCGCGATTACCTTGCCGTTGTTGCGGCGAGTACAAAAGATGACCGTGATCGAACTCGATCGCGATCTGGTTCCCCGCATCAAGGCAATGACCGCCAACCTCGGCGAAGTCGACGTGATCCAGGCCGATGTGCTGACCGTCGATCTTTCCGAACTCGCCGGTGAGCGCAAGCTGCGCATTGTCGGCAACCTGCCCTACAACATATCGTCGCCGATCCTGTTCCATTGCATCGACCAGCTCGACGCGATCGATGACATGCACTTCATGCTGCAAAAGGAAGTGGTCGACCGCATGGCCGCCGAGCCGGGCAGCAAGGTGTACGGGCGTCTCAGCGTGATGTTGCAACTGGCCTGCGTAGTCGAGCCGTTGTTCGACGTGCCGCCGAGTGCTTTCCGGCCACCACCGAAGGTTGAATCGGCGATCGTTCGCCTGATTCCACGGCCAGCCGACGAGCGACCGTTGGCCTTGCTGCCGACGATCAGTCGCATTGTTCGCGCCGCCTTCGGGCAACGTCGCAAGACCTTGAGCAATGCGCTCAATGGCTTCGCCAGCGCCGCGCAAATGCGCGATGCCGGTATCGATCCCACCGATCGCGCCGAGCAGTTGCCGCCGTCGGCGTTCGTGCAACTCGCGCAATTGCTGGCGAAGTCTGAAGCGGTCGACTGATTCAACCGCTACGATTCGCGATCCAACCCCGGCAGCACACTCCGATGCCCTCGACGCTGAGCGCCATCCATCGTTACCCGTGTAAATCATCGGCTGCAGAGTCGCTGGCAATCGCTGTCGTCGAGCCACTGGGCCTCGCCGGCGACCGACGCTGGATGGCAGTGGATGCCAATGCCCGATTCATCACGGCGCGTGAGCACGGGGTGATGTGGCTGATCAGCGCGACGCTCGATGGTGACGTGCTGCAACTGGCGTGTGATGGCAGGGGTTCCATGCGCGTCGATCCATCCGAACTTGGCGAACGCATCGATGTGACGCTTTGGAAGGATCGCTTGTCGGTACGCACAGGGTCAAAAAGCGCAGACGCCTGGATGAGCGAATTCCTGGGCCAGCCGGTCCGAGTGGTTCACCTCGACGCGCAGACCCATCGCGCCACCGATCCGGACCATTCCCAGCCAGGCGATGAGGTCAGCCTTGCCGATGGTTATCCGTTGCTGCTGATTTCACAGGCATCGCTGAATGGCTTGAACGCGCGACTCGACCAGCCCGTCTCGATGCTGCGCTTCCGGCCAAACCTGGTGGTTTCGGCTGATGTCGCACATGACGAGGACGACTGGAGACGCATTCGCATCGGCGAGGTCGAGTTCGACCTGGTCAAGCAATGCATCCGCTGCGTCCTTCCGACCGTCGATCCGCAGACCGGGGTGCGTGATCCCTCAGGCGAACCGTTGCGTACGCTCATGCAGTACCGCCGATCACCCAAAGGCGTCACCTTCGGGCAGAACCTGATTCCGCGCGGAACTGGCGTCATCGAGGTAGGCGATACCGTCGAGATCCTCGCCTGACGGGCCAATAAGCGTCGACTGAAAAATCCGAGGCACCATCAATTGATCGGTACCTCCACGATACATTCCAGAAAAACCCGATCAGATCGCCTGTTCGAACTCCGGCACCAGCTTGAACAGGTCACCAACCAGACCGAAGTCGGCGACTTCGAAGATCGGCGCGTCAGCGTCCTTGTTGATCGCGACAATAGTACCTGCGTCCTTGATGCCGGTCAGGTGCTGGATGGCGCCGGAGATTCCGATGGCAATGTAAAGCTCGGGCGAGATGATCTTGCCGGTCTGGCCCACCTGCATGTCGCTGGGCACGTACCCGGCATCTACCGCTGCGCGGGAAGCGCCTACGCCGGCACCGAGCTTGTCGGCAAGCTTGTAGATGATGTCGAACTTCTCGGTCGAGCCCAGGGCACGACCGCCGGAGACGACGCGAGCAGCCGACTGCAGGTCGGGGCGATCACTGCTGGCCTGCTGCAATTCGACGAAGCGAGTGTGGGTGGGCAGGCTGACGTCGAGTTCCAACGATTCGACACTGGCGCTGCCGCCGTTGTCTGCGGCAGCGTACGAGGCCGGCCGAATCGTCGCGACCAGGGTCGTATCGGAAGGCGCTTCAACGCTGATGACCGCGTTGCCGGCGTAGATCGGTCGCTTGAACTGGTACGGGCCATCCACGGCCATCACGTCGGACACCTGGGCGACGCCAAGCAAAGCGGCGACGCGTGGCGCGACATCCTTGCCGAACGTGGTCGATGGCAGCAGCACGTGGGTGTAGCCGCCCTTCGCCGCCGCGACCACCTGTGGCGCGCAGGTAGCGGCCAGCAAGTGGGCGTTCTCGGGTCGGGTTACGGTCAGCACGCGATCAACGCCGGCAATTTCCGCCGCTTGCGCGGCAACTGACGACGCATCGGCGGCGAGCACAAGGACCGTGATCGACTCCGCCTTGAACTCGGTGGCAGCCGTCACGCAGCGGGCCGTGCTTGCATTCAATTGGCCGTCGAGGTGTTCGGCTACGATCAGGACTTTCGACATGGCCTATTCCTTGTTGAAATCGGCTTCGCGCATTGCGCCGACCGGGATCGAGCGGATCAGGCAGCCCTGCCCTTCGACAAACTGCTGGCCTTCGGCAACGCACTCGGCTTCGGCGATTTCACTTTTGCAGCCGGCTTCGTTGACCCAGGTTCCAAACGTCGGACACAGCACCGGCGTGATCTCGCAGGCCTGCATGGCGTCGTTCCAGGCGCCGTTAGACTGGCGACAGCGATAGGCGTAATCCATGGCAGCTTGCTCCGCGACAGGCGCGGCAGTGACGGGGTCTGCCGGCACAGGCATCGGCGTCTGTGCTGGTGCCGTGGTGGCTGCGGAATCGACCGCAGCCGTGGTTGGTGCCTCGGCTTCACGCTGGCAGGCAGAGAGGCTGAGCACGACGATGGCGGCGATAAGAAAGTTGCTGATTTTCATCACAGTAGTCCCTTGTTCTTGAGAGCGGAAACGAGTTCGGCGACATCCTTCACGATGATGCCTTTGCCGCGCTTGCTCGGCGGCGCGAAATGAGTGGTTTTGATGTGATCGCCAGACTCGACACCAAGGCTGTCGAGCTCGATGGTCTCGATCGGCTTGGCTTTCGCCTTCATGATGTCCGGCAGTTTGATGAAGCGCGGTTCGTTGAGGCGAAGGTCGGTGGTGATCACTGCTGGCAGGTCAACCTCGATCACTTCAAGCCCGGCGTCGACCTCGCGGGTGACCGTGGCTTTCTGCTCGGCAATCTCGATCTTGCTGGCAAACGTCGCCTGCGGGCGATCCCACAGAGCGGCGAGCATCTGGCCGCTCTGGTTGTTGTCGTCGTCGATCGCCTGCTTGCCGAACAGCACCAGTCCAGGCTGCTCCTTGTCGATCAGCTTCAGCATTACCCGGGCAGCGGTGAGCGGCTGGATGGCCTTGTCGGTGGTCACGTGGATGGCGCGATTGGCACCCATCGCCAGGCCGTTGCGGATATGCGCCTGCGCGTTGGCGGGACCGATGGTCACGACCACCACTTCTTCGGCGACGCCCTTTTCGCGCAAACGAAGCGCCTCTTCAAGCGCAATGTCGTCGAATGGATTGGCCGACAGCTTGACGCCTTCAGTCACCACGCCGGAGCCATCCGGCTTCACCTGTACGCGCACGTTGTAATCCACGACGCGCTTGTAACCGACCAGAATTTTCATCGTAACTGGGGATCCCGAGTGCTAGCAGCGACAGTCGCCATTGTAACGCAGCCGCCGATGACGGCCGGCTCGCCCTGCACGTCGCGTTCGCGTTGCGACTTTTCCACAGAATCGTTGGAACACCTGTGGACAACTGCGGGACGAATGCCCGCGCAGCGTTGTGGTGCAAGGGTGTCAATACCGGTTGCTCACGCAGTGACCAAATTCACGAAATTTCTTTCAGCGAATCGATGGCAAGCTGGAAAGGAGCCAATTCGCGCGTCTGGACTTATCGCGCCAAAGCCCGTTGCGCCATTATTGGGCTTGCAGGAGTCGCGCCAGAAATTTTTCTTCCAGCACGTCTGCCGGAACGGGCTTGCTGAACAGGAAGCCCTGCATTTCGTCGCATTTCAGCAATCTCAGCAGCTTGGATTGGGCCTCGGTCTCGACGCCTTCGGCCACCACCTTCAGTTGCAGCGAGTGCGCGAGGTTGATGATGGTGGATACCAGTGACAATCCCTGCGCATCTTCGGTCATGCCGACTATGAACGCGCGATCGATCTTCAGCGAGTCGATCGGCAACTTCGACAGATAGCTCAGCGAAGAGAAGCCTGTGCCGAAATCGTCGATGGCGATGCTGATGCCGAGCGCGCGGATCGCATGCAGGCTGGCGATCGCCTGCTTGATATCGCCCATGATCATGCCTTCGGTGATCTCCAGTTCCAGTCCCTCCGCGGCGTGCGCATCGATGGCCACCGCCTGCTCAATCAAGGCGATGAATCCGGGATGACGCAATTGCAGCGGCGAGACATTCACCGCGATGCGCACCGCATGCAGTCCGGCGGCGCGCCAGCGCAGATAGTCTTTCAGTGATTGACGCAACGCCCAGCGACCAACCTCGTAGATCAGCCCGGTTTCTTCCAGGATCGGGATGAAGATGCTTGGCGGAACCAGCCCGGCGTGCGGATCGTTCCAGCGGATCAAGGCTTCCACGGCGGTGATCTCGCCGCTGCCAAGGTTCACCTTGGGCTGGTAATGCAGGACGAACTCCTCGTTTTCCAGGGCCTGGCGCATCTGGTTTTCGAGGTTCAGTCGCTGCGCCACGGTTTCGGTCATCTTCCGCGTATAGAACAGATGCCGGTAGCCTCCCGCCTTGGCTTTCTTCAGGGCCGCTTCGGCGTTCTTGAACAGGGTGGCCGCATCGACGCCATCGTCTGGAAAAGTCGCCCCGCCAAACTTGGCGGCGATCCGGTACATATCGCCGTCGAGCTCAAATGGATGGGCCAGGAACGCTTCAATCATCGCTTCCAATTGCCGCGACACGTGCCCTGTGTCGCTGTCTTCCGGCAACGCAATGGCGAACTGATCCGCTCCCACCCGCGCAACCCGATTCTCGTCGCCAAGGTGTCGTGTCAGCCACTGGGTAACCTGCTGCAGGAGCGCGTCGCCGGCCGGTTGTCCGAGGGTGTCGTTGATGTTCTTGAACCGCTCCAGATCGATCAGAAACAGCGCAAGCCGGTGTCCTTCGTCGCCAGCACCGCGCGTGCAGTGGTCGAGCCGTTCGAGAAACAGGCGGCGGTTCGCCAGCCCCGTGAGTGGGTCGAAGGAAGCGAGGTGATCCAGCCGTTCCTTCTGGTCGATGTGATCGATCGCGAACGCAACATCGTCCGCCAGCTCGGTCAACAGCTTCATCTCCTCTTCGTGGAAGAAATCCTTTTCCCTGGCATACAAGGCCAGTACACCGACGGCTGTTCCCGACGCCATCAGCGGAAGGACCGCGAGCGAACGCACTCCGGCCCGGGTGTAGTTCTTCCGGAGCAGGTTCCGTGGGTCGTCTTCTATATCGTTCGACACGATTGCCGTCTTGTCGCGGATCGCTTTCGCGACCATGGTCGTCGGCGCGGTTTCATCGGACGCCAGGACATTTCTGACGGCCTGCAGAAGCTCCTCCTCCTTGCCTGCCGAAGCAACCGGGACCACCTTGTTCGTGGCTCGATCCACGATGCCGATCATCGCCATGTGGAATCCGCCGTGCTCGACCGCGATCAGGCATGCCCGGCGGAACAATTCGTCGCGATCGCGCACGCGGACGATGAGCGAATTGATCTCGCTGAGCACCGCATAGACGCGGTTCAAACGCTTCACCCCGATCTCGGCCTGCTTGCGTTCGGTAATATCTTCGTGGGCCACGACGATGTTGCGGCTCGCATCGCGGAAGTGCGTCACCCGGGCCAGGAACCAGCGCTGCTCGGTCGGGCTGTCGCAAGGATATTCGAGCGTGAATTCGGCCAATGTGCGATCCATGATCTGGCGGATTCCAGTGGCCATCGCACTCGCATTCGATGTATCCGGTCCCTCGGCCGCTTCACAGATTTTCAGGTAGTTCGTGCCGACATATGCCGTGGCCTCTTCCGGCTGGGGATGACTTTGCAGGCAAAACTCGCGCCAGGCCAGATTCACCGCGACGACTTTGCCGGTCTCATCCAGCACGCAGATATGCGCAGACACGGAGTCGATGGTGGCTTGGGCGAACACCTCCGACGCGAGCAGCGCGTGTTGCGCCTGCCTGAGTTCGGTGACGTCCACCATCAGGCTCACCGCGCCGGTCAGCGTGCCGTCTTCGCCGTGCATCGGATGCGGGTACGCCAACACATGGCGACGCGTCGCGTCGGCTCGTTCCAAAACATACTCGGCGCCCAGGATGCCGCGGTTTTCCCTGAGCACCCGTGCCGTCGGCCGTTGCTCGGCGGGAATCTCCTTGCCTGCCAGATCGAACAGCCTCATCGGGTTGTTGTAGATATCCAGCGGATCGGGAAGCGTCCCCCATAAGGTCGCGGCGGCTTCGTTGAACAAAGTCACCCGCCCGGTGGTGTCAGTGCTGTAGACGGCGACCGGCAGCGTGTCGACAAGTTGCCGGTAATCGTGCTCGCTTCGGCGCAAGCCCTCCACCGCAAACTTGTGCTCCTGGCGCGTCTGGCGCATTTCCAGCGCGCGGCGAACGGCCGGGCCGAGCCGGTTCAGGCGGTCCTTGAGCAGATAATCTTCGGCGCCTCGCTGGATCGCCAGGACGGCCTGTTCTTCGCCGATCGTGCCGGAGACCAGGATGAAAGGAATTTCCAGGCCGCGCTCGACGAGCAGGTCCACCGCGCGCAGGCCATCGAACTGCGGCAGGTTGTAGTCGGAGATAATCAGGTCAGGCGCGGTCGCGAGTGCCGCCAGATATTGGGGCTCGGTTTCGACACGAGTCCATTCAATGTCGAATCCAGCGCTACGAAGTTCGCACACGATGATCTCGGCATCCTGACCATTGTCCTCCACCACCACCACGCGTAGTTCTCGCCGCGTGGCGGAAGTGTCGGCCTGGCTGGATGGCGCACCGTTCATGACATCCGTTAACGAGGTTTCTGATTGATCAGCAGCCAATAATGCCCGGCCTCGGCCACCGCAGCCGAGAAATTATCGAAATCCACGGGCTTGACGATATAGCTGTTGACGCCAAGGTCATAGGTGCGCACGAGATCCTGCTCTTCGCGCGAGGAGGTCAGCACCACCACCGGGAGACGGCGGGTGCGCGCGTCGGCACGCACTGCACGCAGCACCTCGATTCCGTCCACTTTGGGCAATTTCAGGTCGAGCAGGACAACTTTCGGGTGATGATTCACGTCCCGCCCTGCGTACTGGCGCTCACCGAACAGCCAGTCCAGGGCCTCCTGGCCGTCCCCGACGTGCACCAGGTGATTGGCCAGATTGTTTTTCCTGAGCGCGCGTAACGTAATCTCGGCGTCACGCGGATTGTCTTCGACGAGCAGAATTTCAACGCTGTATGGTTGTGTTTTCATGCTACGTGTTCCTCTATCACCGGGAGAGAAAAGGTGAACGTTGCGCCCTTGTTGACTTCGCCTTCCGCCCGCACAGTGCCGCCGTGGCGATGCACGATGCGCTGCACCAGCGCCAGACCTACGCCGGTGCCTTCGAACTCGTCCTCCGTGTGCAACCGCTGAAACACGCCGAAGAGCTTGTGGACGTAGCGCGGATCGAAACCGGCACCGTTGTCTTTAACGTAGTAAATGGCTAGACCAGCCGCAAACGAGGCGCCGACTTCAACGACCGGCGTTGGCTGGTGGCTGGTGAATTTCACGGCATTGGACAGCAGGTTGAACCAGACCTGCTGGATCAGGTTTCGGTCACCGTAGGCTTTCGGCAGCGAACCCGCCGAGATCAGCTGCTTGCGCTCGGGTGAAAGGTCCAGCTTGTCGATTACGTCCAGCACCAGCGCGGTCATGTCGATGTGCTGCAACCGCATTTCCACGCGGCCCACGCGCGAGAAGGCGAGCAGGTCATCGATCAGCTCACCCATGCGTTGCGCCTCGGAGCGCACCACGTTGAGCATGCGACGACCTTCGTCATCGAGCTTCGCACCATAGTCTTCGATGACCATGCGACTGAAGCTGTCAACTCCGCGCAGCGGCGCGCGCAGGTCGTGCGACACCGAGTAGCTGAACGCCTCCAGCTCCTGGTTGGCTACTTCGAGTTGCGCGGTGCGCTCGACCACACGCTGGTCGAGCTCGGCATTGAGCTGGCGAATATCGGCATCAGCCTGCTGGCGTTTTGTGATGTCATGCAGGAAGGCGAAATACTCGATGCGATCGCCGATCCTTATGCTGTTGATTGTCAGCTCCACCGGGAACTCATTGCCATTGCGGTGCATGCCGTGCAGTTCAACGCGACGATTCACGGCAATCGCGGCACCGCCCGAGACATAGCGGCGCATCCCGTCGTGATGCGCAGCTCGTAATCGTTCCGGGATGATCAGTTCGGCCATTGATTGCCCGATCGCCTCGGCGCGAGACCAGCCGAAGGTGGCTTCTGATTGCTCGTTCCATTCGGTGATCAGGCCGCAGTCGTCCATCGAAATGAACGCATGGTTCGCGCCGGCGATGATGGCGCTTGTCCTGACATCGCGCAGCCTGCTTGCCTCCGCAGATTTGGCCCGTTCGTTCAACAGATCCTGCTTGGCCTCGAACGCGTTCTGACGGCCGATGGCTGCGCCAAGCAGCCCGGCCATCAACTGCAGCATCTGCCGATGGCCCTCGTCGAAGGCGTCGGGCTTTGCACCCATGATCTTGATCACGCCGATGGCTTCATCACCAAGGAACAGCGGTGCCACCAGCATCGACCGGATCCCCATGCGACGGCATGCGTCGACATTGACCCGGGGGTCGTTCCCGGTGTCGCGCGAATGCAGCACTTCGCGACTAGTGACACACAGGCCGGACAAACTCGAATCCACGCGCAGCCGCAAACCAATTTGTCCCGCGGCAGTGCCGGACGCAGCCCGGTACACCAATTCGTGTCCATCGATCAATTCCAGGACCACCCCCGCTGCCTGCGTCAGTGAGTCCAACCGGGAGATTACCAACGCGAAGAATGTATCCAGCTCCAAGCCTGCCTTCGCAAGCTCCGTTTGGGTGTCGATAATCTGGTTGAGGCGTACGGAATCGTTATGGAGTTTTTCGCTGAGCGTCTTGCGCTCGCTTACTTCGGCCTGCAAGCGCTCGTTGGCGTGCGCAAGCGCCAGCGTGCGCTCGACCACCGTACGTTCGATGGCGTCGACTGCGTTCTTCTGGTCCTGGATTTCCGTGCAGGTGCCGAACCACTTGATGATTTTTCCGTCTGAATCGCGGACCGGTAGCGCGCGTCCCAGATGCCAGCGGTAACTGCCGTCAGAGGCGCGACGAAACCGGTATTCGATTTCGTAGGGCTCGCCGGTTTCCACGCAATGTTTCCAGACCTCAATGCAGCGTTGGAGATCGTCGGGATGAAGCACCGGCGCCCATCCCCAACCCTGCGTCTGCTCGACCGTCATTCCGGTATAGGCCACCCACCGATCGTTGTAATAGTCCAGCCAGCCGTCCGGATTGGCAGTCCAGACAATTTGCGGCATCGCATTGGCCAACGTCATCGAAAAAGACGTAGTTGCAATGCCCTGACCTTTGTTCTCGCTCATTTGAGCTGCTCTATAGGCGCTGAAATCGAGGATCAATGCTGGCATGGGCATTGTCAATCAAACGCAATCCACGCATGCCGCAGAGTGTGATCTCAAGCGCAGCGGTCAATTTACGGATGACGGTTCGACCCTCCCGGGTCTGGGCACCACAATGCGCGTCGTAGACGATTTGTCATGTGCTGCAGAAGGATTCCGGGACTTGCGGCTCAAGGCATTCGCCATGCAGTGGCCAGGAAGTGCGCTTCGAAATCGGCGCAGCCCAGCGGCGCACTGACCAGGGAACCCTGGATTTCGTCGCACTGGAGCAATCCCAACAGGCTGGCCTGCTCTGCGGTTTCCACACCTTTTGCAACCACCTTCAGATTCAGCGAATGCGCCAGTGTCAGCATGGTCGACACCAGGCTGAGCCCCTCGGCGGAAGCGTCCATGTCCGCGATGAACAGGCGATCAATTTTCAACGTGTCAATCGGCAACTTGGCAAGGTAGCCGAGGGACGAGAACCCCGTGCCAAAGTCGTCGATGGCAACGCTGATGCCCATCTCGCGGATCGCTCCAAGGCTGGCGATACTCTGCGTCACGTCGTCCATGATGATGGACTCGGTGATCTCCAGCTCAATTCCCTGCGCGACATCCTCTGCGACGGCGATCGCCTGCTCCAGTTGGGAGATGAAGGCCGGGTCGCGCAATTGGAGCGGGGATACATTGACGGCGATCGGCACGGCCGGTAGTCCGTCCCTGCGCCAACGCAGCCAGTCGGAAACTGCCTGCTGTACTGCCCAGCGCCCGACCTCGTTGATCAACCCGGTCTCCTCCAGGAGGGGGATGAACAGAGCCGGCTGCATTAGTCCAGTACGTGGGTTGTTCCAGCGGAGCAAAGCCTCCGCGCCACTCAGCAGGCCACTCAGGAGATTGACCTTGGGTTGGTAGTGCAGCACGAACTCGTCGTTCTCGAGCGCGCTGCGCAGTTGGCTCTCCAGAGCAAGCTTGCCGGCGACCGCATCGGTCATCTGCTGCGTGTAAAAGAGGTAGCGCGCGCCCGCGGCCTTGGCTTTCGTCAGCGCAGCCTCGGCGCGATTGAGGAGCGCCTCGGCGTCCTCGGCATCCGCGGGGTACATGGCGATGCCTGCACGGGCGGCGATACGCAGAGTTTCACCGTTGAATTCAAAGGATTTGCCCAGGAAGGCAGCCATCATGCGCTCAATCACCTGCGCGAGATCGCCGCCGCCCCGGCCAGCCGGGAGAACAAGTCCGAAATGATCGGCATCGATCCTGGCCAGCAAACTGACATCGCCCAAGTGCCCGGTGAGCCAAGCCGCGACCTGCCTGAGCAACTGGTCTCCGGCATCGCGCCCCAGGCTATCGTTGATGTTCTGGAATCGTTCCAGGTCGAAGATGAGCACGGCAAGCTGTTCGCCCGCGTGTGCAGCGCTGCGAACGTTCTGGTTGACCCGCTCAAGAAACAGGCTTCGGTTGGCCAGCCCGGTCAGCGCATCGTAGTAGGACAGGAACGCCAGCCGATCACGCGTGTCGAGGTGATCGATGGCCAAGGCGATGTCCCCGGCCAGTTCGGCCAGCAGCGCGATTTCCTCGGCGTGGAAGAAGTCAGCCTCCGCCGCGTACAGCGCCATTACTCCCGCTGGCGCACCGTCCTCAATCAGCAGCGGAAGTATGGCCATCGAGTGGATGCCATAGCGAACATGCATATCCTGATAAACGACCTCCGGGTCCGACTGCGACGCATTGGACACGCAGGCGACCCTGTCTTGCATTGCTCGCGCCGCCATCGGGCTGGGTGCGGCATCGCGGCCAGCCATGACAGTCCGCACATCGCCGACCGCTTCGCTGTCGGTGCCATCGAAGGCGACATAGTCCAGCCCACCGGGCACGACGACGCCGATCATGGCAACCTGGAATCCACCGGCCTCCACGGCGATGCGGCAGGCCTGCTGAAAAAGCTCGTCGCGGTTCTCCGCGCGCACGATCAGCGCGTTGACGCTGCTGGTCATGGCGTAGACACGATTGAGGTAGCGAATGCGCCGCTCGGCCTGCATCTGCTCGGTAATGTCGCGGTTGGTGCCGATCACGCGCAGCGCGCTACCGTCGGCGGCGCGCTGCACCAGGCCGTGGGACTCGATGTCGCGCTGTTGACCGTCCGGCCGGATGATCCGGAAGCGCGTCTGGTATTCCCCACTGCCGGCGACGGCGTTGGAAACTTCGGCAAGGGCGCGCTCACGGTCGTCGGGGTGCAGGGATTGCACCCAGGCCTCGTAGACATCCCCGAACTCGCCCTCTTCCAGGCCATACAGTCGCAGCATCTGCGCGTCCCATATCACCTTGTTGCTAACCAAGTCGCGGTCCCAGATGCCGATCCGGGCCGACAGCGTGGCCAGCGCCAGGCGGTCGCTGGTATTGCGTAGAACCGTTTCGGCTCGCTTGCGCTCGCTCACGTCCTGGCAGGTGCCAATCGCGCGTACCGGCACCCCTTTCGCGTCCGGCTCGATTTGCCAGCGTTCTTCCACGTGCTTGATGCGACCGTCCGGCAGCAGCAGGCGATGCTCGATGACGCCGTCATCTCCAGTACTCACTGAACGGACAAATGCCCGATCCACGCGTACGCGATCGTCCGGATGGACGAGCTGCAGGAAGAGCGCCTGCGTAGGTTGGAAGCCCGGCTGCGTTTCGTGGATGCGATGGGCCTCATTCGACCAGATCACGCCGCCCGTGGTCAGATCGGCTTCCCAGCTGCCGACCAGGGCTACGCGCTGCGCGGCGAGCAGGCGCTGCTGCTCCCGCTCAAGTTGCTCGGCCAGTTGCCGCTGCTCGCGGTTGCTGTCCAGCAGCGCTCGCTCGGCACGATTGCGCGAGGTCACATCGCGCTGCACGGCGACGTAATGGGTGGTCTTGCCCTGCGCATTGTTGATCGGCGCAATCTGCCATTCCTGGTCATATTCGCTGCCATCCTTGCGGTAGTTGACGGATCCGCCGGAGAACGTCTCGCCGCGCTCCAGCTCTGCGCGCAGGCGCCGCAACTCTGCAGGGTCGGTGCGCGGCCCCTGCAGGATGCGCGGGGTCTTCCCGATGATTTCATCCAGGCCATAGCCGGTCATCGCGGTGAATGCCGGGTTGGCGAAGACGATGCGCGGGCCGGGCGCGTCCAGTTCGGCATCGGTGATCAGCACCGCTTCGGTGGACTGCAGGACGGCGGAATTGAGCAGGCGTAGCTCCTCCTCGGCCAGCTCGCGCACCGCGATGTCCTTCAGCAGCGCACGATTGGTTTCCTCCAGTTGCAGACTTTTCTCTTCCAGCTTGCGAATCAGAGTTTCACTGTAGGACTGCATCAGCGTGTCGTCGTCGCCGTCCTGCGTGTGCATGGTTGACGAGGACGGTGCTGGCGCGGCACCGGCCTGGACTTCCGCAATGCGCGACAGAAAGTGTTCCGGCTCGGATGGTTTGAGGATGAACGCATCCGCGCCCAGGTCCAGGGCTAGACGCTCGTCCTGGGCCTCGGTGTACGTCGCCGTGTAGACCACGAACTTGATGCTGCGCAGGAGCGGATCGGCCTTCCATTGCCGCAACAGCGTGTAGCCGTCCATCACCGGCATCAGCAGGTCGGACACCACCAGGTCGGGCGGGGTCTGCCTGGCCTTGACCAGGGCCTCGGCGCCATGGCACGCGGTGTCCACGTCGTGCCCGTGCGCGGAGAGCAGCGCCTGCAGGTAGTAGAGGTTTTCCTCCTTGTCGTCGACGATCAACACGCGGCTCATGGCATCTCCCCGTCCAAAGGTACAGCGAGATATGAGGAAATTTCCGCGACGAAGGTCACCGGATCGATAGGCTTTTCGAGATAGCCATCGCAGCCTGCCGCGATGGCCTTGTCGCGGTCGCCAGCCATTGCGTACGAGGTGACGGCAACGATCGGCGTGGCGCGAAGCGCGTGCATCCGGCGCAAGGCGCGTGCAACGCTGTAGCCATCCATGCCTGGCAACTGGATATCGAGCAGCACCAGATCGGGCAATAACGTGACGGCCAGCTCGACACCGCTCGGCCCGTCGGCAGCATTCACAACAGTGAACCCGTGGTGCTCGAGCAGGTAGGTCGCCAGGTAGCGGTTCTGCTCGTTGTCCTCGATCATCAGGACGGTCGCGGTCATTCGCTTGGTGTTCTTTGAGACTCGGGAAGAGTAGCCGTGAACGTGCTGCCCACGCCAGTCTCACTATCGACGGTGAGGCTGCCGCCCATGAGCGCCACCAGCCGGCTGCAAATCGCCAGGCCCAGTCCGGTGCCTTCGTGGGTGCGGGTCAGCCCGGTGTCCACCTGATGGAAAGGGCGAAACACCTTGTCCAGGTCATCGGGCCTGATGCCGATGCCAGTGTCGGTTACCCGCATACGCATGACCCTCTGCGTGCCTGCGTCGGCCGACGACCCGGCTTGGGCCGGTGCTTCGACCGTCAGCGTCACGCCGCCGCGCTCGGTGAACTTGATGGCGTTGCCGAGCAGGTTGATCAGAACCTGCTCCACGCGCCGCCGGTCGCCGATCATTTCGATCGGGACGGGAGGCAGCAAGATGGTCAGCGACAAGTCTTTCGTCTCGGCTTGCGGCCCGAGCGAAGCGACGACCCGTTCGACCACGGATGCAAGGTCGAACGGCTCCCGATTGATCTGCAACTGCTGCGCTTCGATCCTGGAGATGTCCAGCACGTCGTTGATCAGATCGAGCAGATGCCGCGCACTGCCACGGACCATGCCGAGTTGCTTGCTCTGCTCCGGGTTGAGCGGGCCGGCCAGCTCTTGCAGCAGGATGCCGGTGAAGCCGATGATCGAATTGAGCGGCGTGCGTAACTCGTGCGACATCGTGGCCAGGAATGCAGACTTGAGACGATCGGCGGACTCGGCCTGGACCAGCGCGGCGTGTAGCTGTGCCGTGCGTTCGACAACGGTTTGCTCGAGCGTCTGCTTGGCTTCCAGCAACTGCAACTGCGCCTGCTTGCGTCCCGTGATGTCGCGGACGATCTTGGAGGCGCCCACGATCTCGCCCTGATCGTTCAGGATCGGCGACATCGCGATCGACGCGTCGAACTCGCTGCCGTCCTTGCGCTTGCGCTTGGACTCGATTCGCACGACGCGTTCGCCGTAGCGTATCCGCGAAATGTTGGTCGCTTCCTCTTCCCGTCGATCCGGCGGAAACAACATCAAAATGTGACGTCCCACGGCTTCGTGGGCGGCATAGCCGTACAGGCTTTCAGCGCCCGGATTCCAGCTTCGGATGATGCCGTCCATAGACTGGCTGACGATGGCATCGTCGGTCGACTCTACGATAGCGGCAAACGTGGCTTGGGCCGCGTGCGCTCGTTCGCGCTCGGTCACGTTGATGGCCAGCACCAGCCGCGCCGATTGGCCCTCGAATTCGACATCGCGGGCGTGAACCTCTACCTGCATGCGGCCACCGTCCTTGCGGATATGCGTCCACACGCCGATCAGTGGGCGAACTCCGGAAGTCTGGCTCGCTGCCTCGACGACCGCCATGACGTGTTCGCGTGGCCGGATATCGAGTATGCCCAGTGAGAGCCATTCCTCGCGGCTGTAACCATACGTAGAAAGTGCTGCGTCGTTGACTGCGAGAAATCGCAAGCTGTCGCGAGCGAACACCCACATTGGCGAGGGATTGTTCTCGAACAGGTATTGATATGCGTTCGCGGAGCCATGCAGATGCCCGGCTGCCTTTGTCGCCGCAATCACTCCGGGCGCGCCCTCCACTGCGCTGGTGCTGTCAGTCGGAAGGTCGAAATTTTGGGAGTTGGTGACCATGGGGGCCTCTCCTCATAATTATGGTTTCAGGCGCTTTCGTGAGTTAAGTTGCCGCTGCGCGTATGACTGTCTAGTGACCCAAGTCTAGTCTTGGGGCACCCGCCAGCGGGTACGCTGCCAGCCATCTAAACAGAAAAGATCGGCTAATGTTGCGGCCGGAATCACGCGCAGCGCATTTGATCACTGGCTGCAAGGTCCGTGGATGCACTGTCTGTCACGTTTCGGTTGACGGACCTGCGCACTTCTGGGCTTGGTGTCGTGCGACCGAGACAGGGAATTACGGACGAATCAACCAGGCGCTACGCCCTCTTCGTTCGAAACCTGGATCATTCGGCGTCAACCATTGATGAATGCCGCCGCGCTTTGAGACCGTGCCTCCGGCCAGGCCTCTGACGCCAGACGGGAAGCAGGCACCACAAAATGGGACGCGATACAACCGCAAGTCAAATTCGTTACGGCACGCAAGGTCGCTCGACCAGGGGCCAACGCAACGATTTCGGAGCCCGCTCGCGCTGGCCCCTCATCAGGGCTAATACAGCAGCGGGGCTCAAGAGTGGGTGTTCCCCACCCCGGACCCCAAGCCAATGAAGCAGCTGTCGATCCAGTCAATTGCCGGGACGCTGATCGCGATCCTTGGAGGCGGGGTCATGCTTGGCTGGCTGCTCGGTACGCCATTCATTGTCCGAGATGTGGCGATGGTGTTCAGCACCGCCTTCTGTTTCCTGCTGGTGGGGATCAGCTTGCTGGTCGTCGCGTCGAGCCTGAAACGCAAGGCGGGGATAAGCGCGATCCTGGGCTGGGGCTTGTTGGCTATTGCGGGCGTGGGCTTGGCATCCAACGTTTCCGACACCGATTTTGGCCTGGACTTGCAGACACTTCATTCGATACTGGCCGACGGCAATCCACGGCCAGGCCGGATGGCGCCCAACACCGCCCTGGCGTTCATGCTCTCGGGGCTGGCCTTGGTCCTCATGCGTCAGGTCACGAGCAAGACCAGAGCCCTCGCTGTCCAGTTGACCTCCTTCCTGGTGTTGCTGCTCGGCCTGACTGGCCTGGTTGGCTACGCACTTCAGCTAGAAATGCTCTACCCGTGGTTCAAGGCAGCCCGCATGGCGGTTCCCACGGCCATCGGCGTGGTGCTGACCGGGCTGGGATTATGGGGGGCCTGGCACCGGTCCGGTTGGTACAACTCGCAGCAGTATTTCAAGGACGACGAGAAAATTACCTTTGTCGGAACAGCGCTGTTGATTGTCATCGGTGTAAGCACTGGCGTCGCTGGCTTGGCCGCTCAACAGTCTTCGCTGGAAAAATCCCTAAGCGAAAGCCTGCCCGTGTCATTGGAAAATCGGGCAACTCTCTTCAGGACGGACGTCGGGCGTATCGTTCGCAAGGCGAAGATCAACGCGTCACGAGACTCGCTGCTCCGGACCGCTAGCGCGTTTGGTACGGGGGCGGTTGATGCGGATGTGCAAGACGCGTTGCTGGGCATCGGACGCGATGTCATCGACTCCGGTGCGACAGGAATTGTGGTCCGCGGTAGCGACCAACGAGAATGGCTGCGACTCGGAAGTTTCTCAGCTCATCAACCGTTCGCTACCACTCTGGATTACCCCGAGCCGACGGTGCTGTTTTGGGACGGCACCCTCACTGTGCGAAGCACCGCACCGATTCGTGATGCATCAGGAACCCTCGGAGCGCTCACCGTCGAAGAGCCGGTGCCGTTGGTTGCGGAGCGCCTGATGAGCAGCGCTGGCCATCAAGCAACCGGCCAAAGCGTGATGTGCATACGCAGCGCTGCCAAGTTGCTTTGCTTTCCCGACAACCGCAATCCCGACCTCTATAGCGTTCTCCCCGTCAGCGAGTCAGGCAAACCCATACCGATGGAATTGGCAGTCCAGGGGAAGTCGGGCTTGTTCAAGGGCCTGGACTACCGGAACAGAAACGTCTTCGCTGCCTACCGCCCTTTGTCATCCAACGGCCTCGGCCTGGTCGTCAAGAAGGACACGGCAGAACTGTTTGCCCCGATTCGCGAACAGCTCGTGTGGGGCATTGCCGTATTGCTGGTACTGGTGGCAATCGGTGCGGCGGTGCTGCGCTCGCAGCTCAAGCCGCTCGCGTCCCGTCTTGTGCGCTCGGAGGCGCGAATGCGCACCGTGGTCGAAGGCGTAGGCGAAGGCATTGTCACCATCGATGACCAGGGCACCATCGACTCTTTCAACGCGGGCGCTGCGTCGATCTTCGGCCACAGCCCGACCGAGGCGATCGGCCTGAACCTACGGGCGTTGATGCCGAACCACATGCGCGCGCCCCACGATGCAGGCATGCAGCGTTACCGCGCGGGTGGTCCACCGCAGATCATCGGCCGGAAGCATGTGGAACTGCCTGGCTTGCGCAAGGACGGCACGGTCTTTCCACTGGAACTGACAGTGAATGTGGTCGAATCGGACGGACAGCGCTCATTCGTCGGCATCGTTCGGGATATCACCCGGCGCAAACGTGACGAGGCACTGATATTCGCCGAGAAGGAACGGCTGCGGGTCACGCTGGGCTCCATCGGCGACGGCGTCATCACCACCGATACCACGGGAGCGGTCACTTATTTGAACCCGGTGGCCGAGGCGATGACCGGATGGACCAATGCCGATGCAATCGGGCATGCGCTGCCCACCGTGTTCCATGTTGTGAACGAAAAGACGGGGGCAATCGCGATTGATCCGGTGTCCACCGTGCTGCGCAACCAGTCCGCTGCGGGATTGGCGAAAGACACCATGCTCCTGCAGCGGGGTGGTGGGCGCTTTGCGATTGAGGATTCCGCCGCGCCCATCCGCAATGTCGAAGGCGAGATCATCGGCGTGGTGCTGGTGTTCCGCGATGTCAGCCAGGCGCGACTCATGGCCGCTGAAATGACCCACCAGGCCACGCATGACGCCCTGACCGGACTGATCAATCGCCGCGAGTTTGAACGTCGACTCGATCTGGCGATCCAGTCCGGCAAGCTGGAGTCAATAAAACACACGATGCTCTTCCTTGACCTGGATCAGTTCAAACCCGTGAACGATACCAGCGGGCATGCGGCCGGCGATGCCCTGTTGCGCCAGGTAACGGGCCTGTTGCACGACAAACTCCGCAAGAGCGATTCACTCGGGCGCCTGGGAGGCGATGAGTTCGGGGTGCTGTTGGAGGGCTGTTCAACCGAGCCCGCGCTCAGGATCGCCGACGTTTTGCGGGATGCGGTCAGCGCGTTTCGCTTTGGCTGGGAAGGTCGAACGTTTGCAATTGGCGTGAGTATCGGCCTGGTGACCTTTGCCGACGGTGACAGCACGGTCGCCGACGTCCTGCGAATGGCCGATGCGGCATGCTATGTGGCCAAGGACAAGGGTCGGAACCAGGTGCAAGTCTATGCCGTCCAGGAGGATTGATCGGGCGTCAGACATCGAGTCGTGCGACTCGCAAGTTCCTCGGAGTGCGTCGGTATTCGAATGGGCCGGGCTTTCACCCGGTTGCTTGTCCCGCCCTGGCGCGTTCGACGATGCCAACCGCCATGCGACGTGCGCTTCCCCCGCCATGCGCGAAGAACAACGACGGCTCGACCAGTTCCAGTTCAAGCAGGCGCGGCGCACCCTGACCATCGCGAAGCAGATCAATGCGGGCGTACAAAATTTGCGATTGCTGCGGAATCTTCGAGACCACGTGCGCAGCGAGTTCGCGCTCATCCGCCGAAGGCTCGCGTGCGTCAATGCGTTCGGGCGCGAACAGGGCATCCGTTGAATCCGCGCCGCGTTGTAGCAGCGGCCCTTTGCGAATCGCATGGCTGTAGGTCCCGTCGATGAAGACAAGGGCGGTTTCTCCGGCACTGTCGACGGCATCCAGATACGGTTGAAGCAATAGACTGCGTCGGGCGTCGAGCAGTCCATCAGCATGGGCGGTCGCTGCGGCGATCGCGCCACGCGGGTGCCGGCGTGCGTCACGAGATCCCGCACCGACGCAGGGTTTGACGACGAAATCGGCAGCATCGGGAAACGCGTCCAGGAACCGGCGAATGGCAGGTTCCGTTGCCTCGCCCGGCTCGATGTAGCTGCTCGGCACCGTGGCGACTCCCACCTGAGCCAGTTCGGCGAGGTAGTGCTTGTCGATATTCCAACGCACGACTGACGCCGGATTGAGCAGGCGGGTCTGCGCCTCGACCCGGTCGATCCATGCCAAAAACTCGTCTGAGCGCGCGGCGTAGTCCCAGGTTGAGCGCAGGACGACGGCATCGAAGCTGGCCCAGTGCGCGTCGGTTGCATCCCAATCCACTTGCTCAACAGTGCAGCCCAGGTCCTCCAACGCGGCGACCAGCGGTGCCATGTCGTCGTCCAGGCCGCGCGCTTCTCGTGCAGTCGCCAGTGCGATTCTCATTGGGTCCACGCCTGGCATTGGAAGCGAACGGCTCACAAGGTTCCGTAGCGCAATTTGCGTTGCGCCGTGTAGTCCCACCAAGGCCGCGGTGGGCCGCCGTCAACGAAATCGGTGAGCGACATGAACACGTCGAGCACGCAGGGATCGTGTCGGGTGCCTGAAGTGACGCAAAGGGCTTGGTAGAGTTCGAGCGGGCAGCGGCTTCTCAAATGATGGGGACGATGTACCCCGATCAATTCCAGATCCCTGGCGATGGCCGGCCCGACGTTTGGAAGGTCCGTAAGCAGCTTCAGTTGGCCTCGATCAACTCGGTCCGGGTGCATGGCAGGCAGTCTCCAGTCGGGGAGTTCAGGAAGCCGCGACTGATCGATCATAAACGCGAAGAAGGGTTGTAGCAGCCAGCAACAACGGTGCGTCGACGCTCAACGCGGTCGCTCGCTTCAGCATGTCAGCGACGATGTGTTCGCCTTCGCTCATGTTGCCGCCTTCGATGTCGCGCAGCATCGACGCTTTCAGCGGTGTCGGATGGGTCAACGCGGCCAGCGCTTCACTTTGCATGTCAGCGCTGAGTGGATATCCGCTTGCCTGCGCCGTGGCACAGCACTCGCGGTAGAGGCGTTCGATGAATTCGCGTCCATCAGCGGTTGCCAGGATGTCGCCGACGCTACCGCGACACAGGCACGTCGCTCCGGCCAGTGCCGCGATCAGCGCGAACTTCTGCCACATCAGTTGGAGGATCGCCGGCGTCTGTATCACCTGCGCCCGCATCGACGCTATCGCCTGGGCGATGGCGTCGCTCACTTCGCCACCATCGCGCGGACCGTAGACCAGTCGCGCGACATCACCGAACTGCTCGATGCTGCCGTCGGGCTTGACCGTCACAGAAATGTGGGCAAATCCGCCGAGCACGCGTTCGCTGCCAAACGCAGCGTCCAGGGCATCCATGTGGGCAAGCCCGTTGAGCAGCGGCAGCACGCGCGTCTGCTTGCCGACCGCCGGCGCAATCGCAGCAATCGCGGAGGCAAGATCGTAGGACTTGCAGGACAGCAGGACCAGGTCGTGGTCGCCCGTGATTTCGGTGCGGCAGGAAACCGGCTGTGCGACGTCGCCATTGACGCTGTTCACGCGCAGACCGTCGGCTCGCAGCCGCTCGGCGCGCGCGGGACGCACCAGGAAATCCACCGTCTGGCCCGCCTCGATCAATCGAGCGCCGAAATAACCACCGATGGCGCCTGCGCCGAGTATCAATATCCGCATGATCGTCCCGCCATCACTGGTGATCCAAACACCCGCCTGCGGGATCGGAAACCATGCACTGTCGACACAACGCTGACTCGACTCACATCGTGTGGGTTGGTTTTTCCTGGGTCAGGATGCCGGCGAGAACCGCCTCGATCCGCGTTCGCGCCGCATCGCCTTCGCCGGACTCGGCGAACTGCACGCCGATGCCCGCGACGCGATTGCCCTGTGCGCCCGGCGGCGTGATCCAGACCACCTTGCCCGCGACCGGCAAGCGGTCGGGCTCTTCCAGCAGGGTCAGCAGGATGAACACCTCGTCGTGCAGCGCATAGCGCTTGGTGGTCGGCACAAACAGGCCACCGCCCTTGATGAACGGCATGTAGGCGTTGAACAGCGACGCCTTGTCCTTGATCGCCAACGACAGGATGCCGCTTTGCCGCGGTGCAACGGGACCGTTGACGATGGTGCTCATGGTGTGCCCTCGTGGCGCGAATCGATCAAGGTTTCGTGGTGCCGGGCCAGTCGCGCAGCAGGTCAAGCAACAGCAGATCACTGCGCACTGGCGTATCCAATAGCCGGCGCGCACGATTGGCGTGGCCGAACCATGCCGCAAGCTTCTGGATTTCCGCGGTCCGGGTCAAGCCGAAGCGTCCCGTTTCGCCAATGCCGATACGCTGCGCTTCGTCGCGCGCCAGGATTGCCGCCAGCCAAAGCCGCTGCTCGGGACGATCCGCCGCCCAACTGTCGGCGATCGCGAGCGCACTGGCGCGACCGCCAGTCAACGCGAGCAGATCGCGCTGGCACTGTTCGCGCAAGTCGAGGCCGCCGTCTTCAATGAGTTGCCACGCCGCCCCGGGATTGCCCTGCACGGTATCCAGCGCTGCGGCGGAACGTTCCGCGTCGAGTCCCTTCCCGTGCAGCCAGTCGAGGGCGAGTTCGCGTGCAGGAATGGCAACATCGATGCGCTGGCAACGACTGAGAATCGTCGCCGGCAGCCGCGATGCATCGTTGCAGACGAGCATCATCACACTGGCGGCGGTCGGCTCTTCCAGTGTTTTCAGCAAGGCGTTCGCGGCATTCTCGTTGAGCGCTTCGGCCGGCTCGATCAGCGCCAGTTGTAGACCGCCGAACTGGCTGGACAGCGACAATCGTTGCGACAGCGCGCGCACCTGGTCGACGACCAGTTCGGTTCTCAACTTGTTTTCGTTTGGTTTTGGCCGCGCCTCGAAGGTCAGCAGGATGCGATCGGGATGGCTGCCCGCAGCCAGCAACACGCAACTCTTGCAACTGCCGCAGGCAGTGAAATCATCTCGGCGCTGAGTGCACAGCGCACTGGCGATCAGCGCTTCCGCAAGTTCACGCTTGCCCAGTCCGGCCGGACCCGCAATCAACATGGCGTGATGCGGGCGGCCTTGTGCCAACGTTTCGGCGAGGCGATTCCAGGCCGGCAGCAGCCACTCGCGCACGCTCACGAAGATTTCCCCGTCGTAGCGACGAATGCGTCCAGCGCCGCCAGCACAGCGTCACGGACCTGGTCGATGTCGCGACTGGAATCGATGACGCGGATACGATCCGGTTCCGCTGCAGCGCGCTGTCGATAACCGGAACGGACTCGTTCGAAGAAATCGGCTTGCTCGGATTCGATACGGTCGGCCGCACCACGCTGGTTCGCACGCGACAGACCCTGCTCGACGGGCAGGTCGAGCAGCAAGGTCAGGTCGGCGCGTATGCCGGCGCAGGCCCATTCTTCCAAGGCGGCAATCCGATCCAGCGGTTGGCCACGACCAGCGCCTTGGTAGGCGTAGCTGGCGTCGACATAGCGATCCGAGACGATCCAGGTCCCCTCTGCCAATGCCGGCACGATGACTTCCCGAACCAGTTGCGCACGCGCGGCAAACATCAACAGCAACTCACTCTCTGCACAGACCTGGCCGCCAAGATGCGCGCCGAGAACCAGCTCACGAATGCCTTCGCCGAGCGGCGTGCCACCGGGTTCGCGACTGATCTGATGCACGATGCCATGCTCGCCCAGCCGGTTGCGGATCGCTGCCAGCACGGTGCTCTTGCCAGCACCCTCGCCGCCTTCCAGCGTGATCAGCTTTCCCTTCATTGCCGGCGCAGATTCTTGAGGTAATCGGACACGGCGCGATTGTGCGCGGCGAGATTGGGCGAGAACACATGGCGGCCACTGCCATCGCCAGTGGCAACGAAATACAACGCGTCGCCCGGTGCCGGATGCAGGGCCGCTTCGATGGCCGGCTTGCCAGGAAGCGCAATCGGCGTTGGCGGAAGGCCGAAACGGGTGTAGGTGTTGTACGGCGTGTCGGTTTCAAGGTCGCGGCGACGGATGTTGCCGTCGTAGCTGGCGCCGATGCCATAGATGACGGTGGGATCGGTCTGCAGCTTCATGCCGAGTTTCAGCCGCCGCGTGAAGACGCCACCGATGTCGGCGCGCTCGCTGGCGATTCCGGTCTCGCGTTCGATGATCGATGCCAGGATCAATGCCTCGTAAGGAGTCTGCAACGGCAGTTCCTTCGCACGCTTTTCCCACTGCGCATCAAGCGTTCGACGCATCGCCTGGTGTGCGCGCCGCAACACATCAAAATCGGACTCGCCCTTGATCCATGCATAGGTCTCCGGCAGGAACCAGCCTTCGGGCTGGTCTCCATCGATGCCAAGTTGCGTCGCCAGCTCGGTATCCGAACGCGTCGTCATCGTCTGTTTCAAGCCAGGGTCACTGGCGAGCGCGACACGCAGTTGCCGAAACGTCCAACCATCGACGATCAGGAAATGATGCTGGCGCACTTCGCCCGCCGCCATCTTTCGCAACAGGTCGCGGGGGGTGATTCCCGGCGTCAGCTCGTACTCGCCCGCGTGCAGCTTCCCGTCCACCCGCATCTGTCGCGCTAGCACGCGCCAGTAGAACGGCGCGCCCGAAGTGACTTGCTCACGCCGCAACTGGCGGATGATGCCGCGAACGTGGCTGCCGCGCGCGACATCGAACGTGGCATCCTGCGCTGTCACCTTCAACGGTGCATTCGAAAAGCGCTGGATGTCCTGCCACACCCAGAGGCCTACCGCAGCCACCGCGAGTGTCGCAGCGATCACGAACAAGCCGAATGTCCATCCCCAGCGAATGCGGCCACCGTGGTAACGGCCGGTCATCGGCCCGTCGCATCGACTGCCACCCGGCACTCTAACGCGCGAGGTTTGGCACGAACCGATGTGATTGTCTGGCACTGGCACTGGATCATTGCTCCACGCCGACTGCGGCGATTGGTATTCGCTGGCCGCGACGATCGCGCGGATTTTCCCCAACAAGGGCATTGAGCAGGCCGCGCGCTTTGGCACGGGTTTCCTGCAACTCATGTTCGGGGTTGGAGTCGATTACGATACCGGCACCGGCCCGAAAGTCGACCCCCTTGTCCGCGACGCTGAGCGTGCGGATGAGGATATTGAGGTCCATGTCGCCATCGCGATTGAGGTAGCCGATTGACCCCGTGTAGGCGCCACGTCCGACACCTTCCAGTTCAGCGATGATCTGCATGCAGCGGATTTTGGGGCATCCGGTGATGGTGCCGCCGGGAAACACCGCGCGAATGACTTCACCCGGCGTCACGCCTTCACGCCGGCGCGCGCTGACATTGGAAACAATGTGATGGACGTGGGCATAGCTTTCGACCGTCATCATCTCGTCGACGATGACACTGCCTGGCACGGCGATGCGGCCAAGATCGTTGCGCTCCAGATCGATCAGCATCACGTGCTCGGCACGTTCCTTGGGATGGCCGACCAGTTCATCGCGGCGAGCCTTGTCATCGTCGCCCGCGAAGCGCGCGCGTGTGCCGGCGATCGGCCGCGTCTGCACGCTGTCGCCGCGCACGCATACGAGACGCTCCGGCGACGAACTCAACACGGCCGCGCCCTGCCACTGCAACATCGCCGCAAACGGCGCCGGATTGGCCTGTCGCAGCGACGCATACAACGCTGCGGGAGTTACGGCGGATTCGTAGCGCGCGCGCCAGGCTCGTGACAGGTTGACCTGGAATACGTCCCCGGCGCGCAGATAGTCGTGGATGCGCTGAACCCCGGCGAGGTAACTCTCCGGCGCGTCTTCGATCACTTCGGCAAGCAAGGGCAGTGAGCTCGGCGCTGGCACGATTCGTTCGATGTCAGCCGTCATCTGGTCGAGCAGGTTGGCGTGATGGGGTTCTGCGATCAACCAGCAACAGGCCTCGCGACGATCAACAAGCACGGCCGCCGGACAACGCAAGGCGAGCGCGGTCGGCAACGGCCCATCGTTCGCCGGCAGGCGCAAGCCCGGTTCGATGGTCGCTGCCAGCTCGTAGCCAAGGTAAAGCAGCCAGCCGCCCCGGAACGGCAAGTCGTCGTCGCAATGCGGGGTACGCGACTCGCTCCAAGCCGCGTCCAGCGCAGCCAGGAAATCGACACGGTCGGCGTCAATGACGGCGTAAGGGAATGCGAACAGGATGTCCCAGCGCGCGCCGGCACCATCGGCAGCGCTTTCCAGCAGACCCGGATAACGTTCCGGAATGGCCGCAGCCAATGCCAGCAAATCCGGCACGGTCGCGAGGCGACGCCGCAGAAGCGGCGCAGCCGTCTCCGCTGGTGCCGTGGTCGGCACGCTTGTGCCAGCATGATTCACCGTGCTCGCCCGCGGGACAGCGTCAAACCCAACCGCTGCCGACCGGGCGACGACCAAGACGTTCCTGCAGGCTCAGCACCGGCCCGATCATCCGCAGCCACGCGGCGAGCAACACCGCTTTGAACGGCTGTCCGGCATCGCGCTGGAATTTCACGCTGTCTGCGCTGAAATCGCTCCAGTTGGTTCGGTCAAGATGATCGAAGGCAACAGTGATGCTATCGGTCATGCAGCGTGCCGTGTGCCACGTACCACAGGGGATGAACAGCGTTTCTCCTTCGCGCACGACCACGGTCTGCTTGCGCGCGCGCGCCAGCAGCGGGAACTTGACAGGATCAGGATTCTCGACGTCTTTCACCGACGACATCCAGGGCGTCGCGGGATTGACGTACAACAAGGCTTCCTGGCCCGGGGCGTAGATGGTGAATTCCTTTTCGCCGAGCGTCTGGGTGATGAAGGTATGCAGGTGCAACAGGTCGAAATGCAGTCGCGGAAACTGGCCACCGGGCGCGCCGAAGAACACTTCCAGATGATTGACGTAGTCGAACAATGCGGACGGAACCAGGGCGTTGCTGGTACGCGTGGGACGCGCATGCGCGAAGCGCGGCGACAGGTCGGCGTGTAGCGTCGCGTCGCCTGCCAGGGTGCACGGGTAAGGACCCGGATTCTCGGGCGTCGAGGCAACCAGTTGATCGATGACGTCGGCAAGCCGTTGCTCACGGCCTTGAACCCGCAGCGTTCGATCGCCGTACTCGCGCTTGAAATAATCGAAGGTGTAGCGGCCATGGGCCGGCCAGTCACGGCTGACGTCGGTCAGTATTACCGGGCGGCGCGGATTGCGGTAGCGTCGGTCGAACTCGTCGATCGACATCCCGCTGACGCGTTCAACCCAAGGCTGATCGTCCTGCCCCCAGCAATGATTCGTCGTTTCGGACCCGCTGCTCGGCATCGTCGCATCCCGTAATTAGCCACCGAGCATAGACGCAGGTCGCTGGCGGGGCAACGCGGTCGGGCGAGGAATATTCTAAAGACTGCGGAACACCAGCGTGCCGTTGGTGCCACCGAATCCGAACGAATTCGACGCCGCCACGTCCAGCTTGGCATCGCGAGCGGTGTGCGGCACGAAGTCCAGGTCGCAACCCTCGCTGGGGTTGTCGAGGTTGATGGTCGGCGGCACCACGCCATCGCGGATCGCCAGAATGGTGAAGATCGCTTCGACGCCACCGGCCGCACCGAGCAAGTGCCCGGTCATCGACTTGGTCGAACTGACCATGAGCTTGCTGGCGTGGTCGCCGAACACGCCCTTGATGCCCATCACTTCGGCGAGATCGCCGGCGGGTGTCGAGGTGCCGTGCGCGTTGATGTACTGGACCTGGTTGAGGTTGATGCCGGCGTCGCGTACCGCATTGGCCATGCAACGGCCGCCACCCTCGCCGTTCTCGCTGGGTGAGGTCATGTGGTAGGCGTCGCCACTCATGCCGAAACCAATTAGCTCGCAATAGATCTTCGCACCGCGCGCCTTGGCTGCATCGTATTCCTCCAGCACCAGCACGCCGGCGCCGTCGCTGAGGACGAAGCCATCGCGGTCTGCGTCCCATGGCCGGCTGGCCTTGGTCGGCTCGTCGTTGCGGGTCGACAGTGCACGTGCCGAACAGAAGCCGCCGACGGCGGTACCGACGGTGGCGTATTCCGATCCGCCGGCGATCATCACGTCGGCATCGCCGTACTGGATCATCCGCATCGCCAGGCCGATGTTGTGGGTGGCGGTTGTGCAGGCGGTGACGCAGGCGATATTAGGACCCTTCAGGCCGAGCATGATCGACAGGTCGCCGGCCGCCATGTTGATGATCGAACTGGGCACGAAGAAAGGCGAGATCTTGCGCTGGCCCTGCTCGTGGTAGGCGATCGCCGTTTTTTCGATCGTGTAGATCCCGCCGATGCCAGCACCAATGGCGCAACCGATGCGCTCGGCGTTGCTTTCGTCCACAACGATTCCAGAGTCCTTCATTGCCTGTATCGAAGCGGCGATTCCGTAATAAATGAACGGGTCCATCTTCTTGACGTCCTTGGCCAGGACGACGCTGGTCGGATCGAAATCACGGACCTCGCCAGCGATCCTCGTCGGAAACGAACTGGCGTCGAAATGGGTGATCGGGCCAATACCGCTACGGCCGGAACGAATGTTGTCCCAGGCAGTATCCACATCGTTTCCGACCGGGGAAAGGATGCCAAGTCCAGTGACGACGACGCGACGTTTACTCATGATGGCTCCCGATTTTCCGGCAGTGGCCGCGTTGCGTCTGGCGTGGCTCGAAACGAGCCCACTCCGTACGCAGGCGTAGTGTTTGCCGGCTTAAAAAAAACGAAAAGCTGCGTCGGGCTCGACGCAGCTTCGTTCACCGCACGCTGAAGCTTCGGCGATCAGGACTTGACGTGCGCCTTCACGTAATCGACAGCTTGCTGCACGGTTGTGATCTTTTCGGCTTCCTCGTCGGGGATCTCGCACTCGAATTCTTCTTCGAGCGCCATCACCAACTCAACGGTGTCCAGCGAGTCGGCGCCCAGATCATCGACAAAGGAGGCATTGGTGGTGACTTCATCATCCTTTACGCCCAATTGTTCGACGACGATCTTCTTGACGCGGTCTTCGATAGTGCTCATGTACTGCTACCTCGCGGTGGGATTAGGTGTGACGCGGGCCGGCAGCCTGCGCCATGAGGGCGCGGCGCGCCAAGCGGAGCGGATTGTAAGGTATGCCGGCCAAGCCCGCCAACCCGGCACGACACTGGTACGCGAACGATGTGGGACTCAAGCCCTCACCCGACATGATCTACGCGGTCCGCAACAGCCAAGGAGTCCAGCCCGGTTGCATCACGCCATTCTGGCTTGTTCGTCGCCAATCGAGCGATTTTGTGCAGGACTGCGGCGCAGGTCATCAAGCCGATTCAGGCGCGTCCGAACCAGGGTGGAGTCCAGAAGGCGACCGACCGAGCCAGCATCCAGGCCAGACAACGATTCGCTGATCGGCTGCCCAAACAGATCATCCATATCGACCAGGACCAGATCGGCAGGCAGGTTGCCGAGTTTGTGCAGTATGGCGTCGACGATTTTCTGTTCGTAGGGCTCCGTTTGCACGCGGCGGCGACTGCCGGTGATCGACCGAAGGGGATCGCGGCGATCGCGTGATGGCATCCGCCCCCCGCTACGGCGTTCGATTCCCAGCGAAGTCAGCAGCCGTCGGCGTGCCTGCTCACGCTGGCCGAGTTCTCGCGTGGCCGCCATGATGCTTGGGTCACCGGCATCGGCCGCTGCCAGCAGATCGTCACCGCGCCACCACGCCAGCAAGCCGGGTTGGCTCGCATGACTACTACTGACCACGGGCGGCGCCGGACCCGCCTCGGCAATTTCGTCATCGGCCGACACGAAACGATTATCCTGTCCCGTCGCCATGAACGATGACGAGCGCAGCACGCCGGCCTGGTCGATCGCTTCGCGCAGGCGCTCAGGCAAGGCGTCGGCATCTTCGACAATCACGATGCACTGGTGCCGGACCGATTCGAGCACGAGCAGTCGCAGCAGGTCTTCGAACGGGAATTCCAGATAGGCACCGCTTTCCTGTTGCCCGTCGTTCGGCTGCACCCATTGCCGCCACCAGCGGTCGAAGCGATGGATATTGAGCCCGCCCACGCCGCGCATGTTGGCTCGCAACAACTCGATGAAGGGATGGAATCCACGAGCAACCAGGCTGGCCGGCGAATAAGGGACATGCGGCGGCGGCGCGCCGGAATCTTGCGGCTCATGGCTGCGAACACCGGTGAGGAACAGATCTGGATCGCTCCAGGCCTCGCGGCCGTCGGCGTAGCCGATGAATTCGAAGTCAGCGATCAAGCCGATCGCCATTCCGGCAACGCGCGCGGCAGCCTGCGCATTCACGCGACCGCGTTGCGAAAGCCACTGCAGGAACATCTCAAAGCCTACCGACTCGGCCTGGCTCGCGTCGAACGCACCGCGGGCCGGCGCGGGCGGTTTGCCGTCGGAGCCCTGGGCTGCGCGAAACCGGGCATACGCGCCCAGCGAACCATCGCCATCGCGGTCGAAACGCAGGAATTCGCGCAGCAGCAATTCGTCGCGTGGCAGGCCAACCTGATAGAACTCGCGCAGCGTCGTAATGGGATCGGCCACGGCAGTCTTATCGGATAGCGTCCGCGCCAGTGCCGCTGCGGGATCGATTCGGGTCGGATCCAGCCAGCGCTGGTCGTTCGCCGTATGGTCGTGCAGGTTGCCGACAGCGATCGCATCAGCGCCATGGCCGGCGGCGCTGCGAGCGAGCGTCGTCAGGCGCGTGAAATCGAGCGGCGAACCGCCGCGCAACGAGATTCCCCAAGGGCGTCGCCGCGATGTCGCGTGCGCCATCGGTGCGCAGGCGCGCAGCGGTGCGACGGCCAGGGTGACCTGCGATCCGGCCAACTCCAGTTGGTGGTATCCGGCATGCAGCAACGGCGGCAGCCAGTGCCCGCCTTCGCCTTCGAATACGCGGCCCTCCACCACGGCACCGTCTTCGTACTGAAGTCGAAATGGTGCCGGCGAAGGCAGCGCGAACAACAATCGGGTGGGACTGCCGACCCAGGTGGTCAGCATCGGCGGCGGCAAGCGACGCCGTTCGGCCAGTGCAGCGGACGATTTGCTGCGTTGGAGCGGCGAGCGACACGGCAACCCGAGCGCTTCAAGCAAGGAAAAAAGGGCTTCGTCGGCAACGACGTGGCGATAACCGGCGGCATCAATCCACGTGCCGACGACACCGGCGCTGCGCGCCAGTTCGGCAAGGTCGTCAGTCATTGGAATGGACGCGCATCGTGAACCCTCGAACCGCGAAAGGCCTGGCGTCCCCCGCATACCTGAAACCTTTGCACGAACCGTACCAACAATTCGCCGAGCCCGCTGATCCAGACAAGTACCTGTCAAGACATGTACATGCCACCGTTGACGTGCAGGGTTTCCCCAGTGATATATGCCGCAGCCGGCGACGCCAGAAACGCCACAGCCTTCGCGATGTCGGACGGCTCCCCCAGCCGCTGCAGCGCGATCTGGCCAACCAACGCATTTCGCTGATCATCCGGCAGCGAACGCGTCATATCGGTATCGATGAATCCCGGCGCGACGACATTGACGGTGATGCCACGCGACCCGATCTCCCGCGCCAGCGACTTGGAGAACGCAATAATGCCCGCTTTTGCCGCCGCATAGTTGGACTGGCCGGCGTTGCCCGTCAAGCCAATCACCGACGCGATATTGATGATGCGCCCCTTGCGCGCCTTCATCATGCCGCGCAGCACTGCCTTGCTGCTGCGGAACACCGATGACAGATTGGTATCCATCACTGCTTGCCAGTCGTCCTCCTTCATGCGCATCAGCAACTGATCGCGGGTGATTCCGGCGTTATTGACCAACACGCTGACCGCGCCGAATTCGGCGGCGATCGTTTCGATCAATGCGTCGATCGCGCCACTTTCCGTGACGTCCAGGATGCGCCCTGCCCCACCTTGCGCCGAAAGCCGCCTGGCAATCGCATGCGCACCCGATTCGGTTGTTGCCGTGCCGATCACGGTCGCGCCCTGCCCCGCCAGTTCGTCCGCGATGGCAGCGCCAATGCCGCGACTGGCGCCGGTCACCAGCACGATTTCGCCTTGCAGGAATCCGGTCATCGATCATCGCCTCTCGTCGGTTGCTTATGGAGGTACTGCGGCAATCAGCCGACAGGCCACGCCGCGCGGGCGCCGTCGAACTCTGCCGGCGTGCCCAGTGTCCGGGTTTCAATGCTCTTGTCGATGCGTCGGATCAAACCCGACAGCACCTTGCCCGGACCGCATTCGGCCATCCGCCTCGCGCCCTTGTCTGCAAGGGACTGCACGCATTCGGTCCAGCGAACGGGGCGGTAAAGCTGGCTGACCAGCGCTGCGCGTATCGCGTCAGTGCCATCGTGTACCGAACCATCGACATTCTGCACCACCGGAATGCCGGGTTCTTTCCAGGCATACACGGTCATTGCCTCGCCCAGTCGATCGGCGGCTTCGCGCATCAAGGGCGTGTGCGACGGCACGCTCACCGCAAGCTTTACCGCCTTGCGAACGCCTGCTTCGGCCAGCCGTGCCAGTGCGGCGTCGACGGCTTCGACATGGCCGCCAATGACGATCTGCCCCGGCGAATTGTAGTTGGCTGGAACGACGACCTTGCTTCCCGAAACTTCATCACAAATGGTTTCAACCAGTGAATCGTCGGCACCGAGTACAGCGGCCATCGCGCCGACGCCGACAGGCGCGGCGGACTGCATGGCCTGGCCGCGAATGCGTACCAGGTGCGCGGCGTCGTGCAGAGTGATCGACTCCGCCGCAACCAATGCGCTGTACTCGCCAAGGCTGTGACCGGAAACCACGCCTGGTCGCTCGCCGCCCAGCGCCAGCCAGAGACGCCAGACGGCGACGCTTGCGGCCAGCAAGGCGGGCTGCGTGTACTCGGTGCGATTGAGCATTTCCTCAGGGCCGCCCTGCGACAACGTCCACAAGTCGACGCCTGCCCCATCCGATGCCTCGATGAAGGTTTCGCGGATGCCAGGGTGCAGTTCGGCCAGCTCCGCGAGCATTGCAACGCTCTGTGAGCCCTGTCCGGGAAAGACAAATGCCAGCGAGGAATCGGTCATTGCGGCTCCAGTATCGCGCTGGACGACGTTGCCGCCCGCGTCGTTCATCACAATCAATAGCGCAGCAGCGCCGATCCCCAGGTGAATCCACCTCCAAACGCTTCCAGCAACAACAACTGGCCGCGCTCAATGCGACCCGAGCGCACCGCGTGGTCCAGCGCCAGCGGCACCGATCCCGAGGAGGTGTTGCCGTGCTTGTCAACGGTGATGATCACCCGGTCCATCGACATATCCAACCGCTTCGCCGTGGCCTGGATGATGCGCAGGTTGGCCTGGTGCGGAATCAGCCAGTCGATGTCGTGCTTGTCGAGGCCGTTCGCCTGCAGTGTTTCGTCGACGATCGCATCCAGCGTCTTCACCGCAACCTTGAACACTTCCGCGCCGCTCATCAGGATACGCAAGCCGGCGTTCGGCTGGCCCTCGTCGAAACCGGTCGAGACGCCATTGGTCGAGCGCAACAGGTTGCCGTAGCCTCCGTCGGCGTGGAGGTGGGTCGACAGGATGCCGGCCTCGTCGGAGGCTTTGAGCACCACGGCGCCGGCGCCATCACCGAAAAGCACGCAGGTGTGACGATCGGTCCAGTCGACCATGCGAGTCAGCGTTTCCGCGCCGACTACCAGCGCCGTCCTCACCGAGCCGGAGCGAATGAATTTGTCCGCGATGCCGAGCGCAAACATGAAGCCACTGCACGCGGCATTCACGTCGAACGCGGTGCAGCCATTCGCGCCAATGCGCGCCTGCAACAGGCAGGCCGTCGAGGGGAAGACGAGGTCCGGCGTGGTAGTGCCCAGGATCAGCAGGTCGATGTCGCTGCCAGTGACGCCAGCCGCTTCCATCGCCTTCAGCGCAGCGGCATAGGCCAGGTCACCCGTCGTCTCACCTTCGGCCGCGACGTGACGCTCGCGGATGCCGGTGCGGCTGGCAATCCATTCGTCGCTGGTTTCGACGATCTTTTCCAGATCGGCGTTGGTCAGGATTTTTTCCGGCAAGTAGCTGCCAGTGCCTGCGATGCGTGAGTAAATCAGGACCGTATCCCCCACTCAGGGCCGCTGCGGAATCGTGCAGCCCGCGCAGTGTGCAACGATGTTGCCGCAATGCACAAATAAAAACGGCGAGCGTGGTGGCGCTCGCCGTTTTCGGATGGTGCTTCGCGATCAGTCTTCGACGGCAGCGACGGCCTTCGGCGCGATGACCAGCTTGCCGCGGTAGTAGCCGTCCTTGGTGACATGGTGGCGGATGTGCACCTCGCCCGATGTCGGGTCGGTCGACAGCTGCTTGGGGCTTAGCGCATCGTGCGAACGACGCATGCCACGGGTGGACGGCGATTTACGGCTCTTGGCAACTGCCATGGTGACTCTCCAGGAATTCGGTGGATCGGTGAATTAAGAATGAAACGTCAAGTTGAAAGGTGGATCAGATTTCGATGCAGATAGCGGGTGCTGCTCAATGTTTCTTCAACGACGCCAGCGCGGCGAACGGATTCTCTCGAGGCTCGCTTACCTCGTCGTCGGCCATCTCGATATGCTCAAGTGGCGCACCCGGCCGGGTCGGAACCAGCGGCAGGGCCAGAATCAATTCGTCCTCGATCACGTCGACCAGATCGAGTTGTCCATCCGCGCCAACGAGCAAGGCTTCGTACTCGGGAAGCAATGCCGCTTCCTCGCTCTCGTCGCGGATCAAGCCCAGCTGCTGGTCCAGCGCAACCGGTTCAAGGTAAATCTCCAGCGAACGCTGGCACAGCAAGGGCAACTGCGTCGTCGCCTTCAATTGCAACAGCGACGTCCCAAACGAATCGCGGTCGAAATCAAGCTGGTACGCCACCTCGCCTTCGCTACCCGCCAAACTTCCAGCCAATCGCTTGAAGCGCGCCAACGGCAAGCTCCCCGCGAAGCTCCGGCGCGATTGCACCATGCGCGCAACGTCGACGTTTGAGGGTAGATCAGAAGACATAGGGCGCGCGATGTTAGGTCGGAACCACCGCGCCGTCAATCGTGCTGCACTGCGCAAACCGGGATTATACGCAGCAATTCAAGCATTTGCGGCGAACATGCACGCCCATCGGCTCGGAATCTGCGCCTCCCCGGAAAGCTTAGTTGCGCGTTCCAGGTGAAGGTGGATAGCCACAATCACTGCTCGCATTCGACACGGAGACCGTGCTGCGGTACCAGGCGAAGCGTTTCCTGCCATCGTAGAGATCGAGCGTCGCGACTGGGCGCAGGTCCGCGATGCGCCGGCACAGACTGTTCAACCATGCGGCCTTGTCGCGCTCGCGGCCGGCGCTTTCTTCGACCACCAGCAGCACGTTTTTTCCCATTTCAGAGACCAGGCCAGCCTCGTCGCGCTGCCATAGCCGCAATTGCGCAGCGCGTCCGTGCTTGGTGTTAAGCGGGTGATCGAGGCTGTAGATCGGCATCGCACCGTTGAACGCGAAATCCAGTTCGGCTGCAAGCATGAAGTTGTCGGCGACCACGATGGCGTCCGCCAGGTCGGGTTTCGTCAGCAACGAGCGAGTCGTCGCAGCGGCTTCATCCCAGCCGACGAAATGCTCGGGAAACGCCTTGTAGCGGCTCAGTGTCGATGCGCCACTGGGTGTCGCGGCAGCAATGAAATAGAAATAGACCAGCGCCGTGCCGATCACTGCCCCTGCAGCGGCAAGCCAAATTGCCCATCGCATTGAAGGCCAGCGCTGCACCCATCCATCCAGCAGCGATGGCAAGACGATGAGCAGGGTCAGATATCCCGGCAGCGGCCAGTGCACACGGAAACGCTGGTCGTCGGCAAACAGTCCAAGCACGAAGTAGCCGATCAGAAACGTGCCGGCGATGGCGCCAACCAGGTCCGACGGTGGCAGCAGCGGCTCGCGACTCGAATTCCGTCGCCACGCGGCGACCATGGCGGCGAGCAGCAACAGGTAGAGCGCCGGCGTTGCCACCAGCGCCTGTTCCAGTGGCTGCACCAACGCGTCGGCGTGGAACGACCAGGGGTGGCGATCCAGCAGTTGGAAGCGCATCGCATCGGCGCCGATCGCCTGATTTCCGAGCAGCAACGGCAGTAGGCCGAGCAGACCAATGACTACCGCGATCCAGAGTCCCGGCGTCGTCCAGAGCCCACGGCCACGCGTCGTCACGAGCAGGAACACCACGCCGGCAACCCACAACATCGCTGCGCGGTAATGGGTCAACCACGCCAGTGCCAGCCAGACTCCCAAAAGGATTGCGAACCAGTAGCGGCGCGGCTGCGCGGCGAACCGATCAAGAGCATCGATGGCAAGCAGGCATAACAGCGTCAAGGGAACATCCGGCAAGGCGAGCACGCCGAAGCTCGCCAGCAGCGGCAGGACCAAGGCCCAACAGCCTGCCTGCCATCCCGATCGCGCCCCAAAATGCCTCGCACCCATCGAGCGCACGACCCACGCAATCAACAGCGCCATCACGATGAACAATGATCGCACCGCCAGCGTCGAGTGGCCGAAAAGGGTTTCTCCCGCGCGAATCAGCCAAGCCGTCAACGGCGGCAGGTCGCTGTACGACCACGCCAGGTGACGGCTTTCCTGCCAGTAGAACGCCTCATCCACGAAGAGCGATAAATGGCTTGCCAGCAGGAGCTTTGTGACCAGCGTCACGAACAGCAGGGTCCAAAATGCCGCACGCCAGCGCTCGCGGTCGTCGAAATCGCGCGGCGTCGCTACACTCGGGACCTCGATCCTGCTTACGTTCAACGACCTCGCCTCTGATGACACCAGCCAATCCGGCGCAAGCCACCAGCCAGGACCTTCGCCGCGCACTCGGCGCCGCAATCAAACAGGTCAACGCCGTGCTGCTCGGCAAACCACGCGAAGTCCACCTGGCCTTTACCTGCCTGCTGGCTGGCGGCCACCTGTTGATCGAGGACCTACCCGGCGTCGGCAAGACCACGCTCGCCCATGCACTGGCGGCCACGCTCGACCTTTCCTACCAGCGCGTCCAGTTCACCAGCGACCTGCTGCCGTCGGATATTATCGGGGTCAGCATCTACCAGCGCGAGTCCGAGCAGTTCCAGTTCCATCCCGGCCCGCTGTTCACACAGTTGCTGCTCGCGGATGAAATCAACCGGGCGACGCCCAAAACCCAAAGCGCGCTGCTTGAAGCAATGGCCGAGGACCAGGTCACCGTCGATGGGAATACCCGGCATCTGGAAGCGCCTTTCTTCGTGGTCGCGACGCAGAACCCGGTCGATCTCGCCGGCACCTGGCCGCTACCCGATTCGCAATTGGATCGCTTCATGCTGCGGATGAGCCTTGGCTATCCCGACGCGGCCGCCGAGCACGCCATGTTGCTGGGGCCGGACCGACGCCGAATTCTCGATGAATTGAAACCCTGCCTGTCGCCAGCCCAGATCATCAGCCTGCGCCGCGAGTGTGCCGGCATCGTCGCGACTCCCGCGCTGATCGATTATTTGCAATCGTTGCTTGCTGCGAGTCGGCAGCATCCGGATATCCGCATTGGACTGTCGCCGCGCGCGGGCCTGGCCGTGCTCGCGGCTGCGCGTGCGCATGCGCTGCTCGCGGATCGCGCCTTCGTGCTGCCGGAAGATGTGCAGGCCATTTTCCCGTCGGTCGCCGCGCATCGCTTGACGCCGGCGGCAGGCAGTCGCGCCGACCGCGACCTGCTCGCCAACAAGCTGCTCGAAGTCACACCGCTGCGCTGATGTCGGCTGTCGCGTCTGTCGTGTCGCATTGGCAAAGCTGGCGACAGCGTGCGCTTGAGTTCGCTGAGCGCAAGTTGCCGGCACTGACCCGCCTGCGTCGGCCGGAACCGCTGCCGATCGTTCTTGATCGTCGCCGCATCTACACCTTGCCAACCGGCTTTGGCGTCGCCTTCGCGCTGCTGATTTTCGTGATGCTGCTGGGCGCTCTCAATTACGGCAACAATGCGGCAATCCTGTTGACCTGCCTGCTCGCTGCAACCGCGAGTGGCAGCCTGTATTTTGCGTTCCGCAATCTGGCCGGCTTGCGCGTGATCGGCATGCGAGGCATCGGCGACGTGCACGCGGGCTCGACCGCGATCATCGAATTGCGATTTGCGCCGGGACTGCGCGATCGGCCCAGTCTGGGTTGCCGTCACGACGAATCGATTGTCTGGCTCGCGCTGGCCAGCGGTAGCGATGGCATCGTCAATTTGCACCTGCCAACCGACCTGCGTGGCTGGTGGTTGCCGGGGCGTATCGCGATCACAACCAATTATCCACTGGGGCTGTTCCATGCCTGGAGCTGGCTGCATCCGGATCGACCGATCCTGGTTTTGCCACGCGCGGAAGACGAGCCGCCTCCACTGCCCTACGACAGCGCGAACAATGGCGACCACGCCGCCATCGGCAGCGACGAAGATTATTCGGGCCTGCGTGACTATCGACCAACCGACCCGCCGCGACGCATCGCGTGGAAGGCGTCGGCACATCGCGACAGCTTGTTGATTCGCGAAAGCGAACGCCGAACCGGCGATGCGCTGGTGCTCGATTACAGTGCGCTCCAAGGTCTCGATCATGACTCGAAAATTTCGCGACTGACGGCGTGGGTGCTTGCCGCCGAATCGAACCAGTCGGCGTACTCGTTGATAATTCCTGACCTGCGCATCGAAGCCGCGATCGGGCCGGAACATCGCAGCGCTTGCCTGCGCGCGTTGGCGTTGCTGCCGCCATGACCGAACAGCTCAGCACGCGCCAGTTCGACCTGCTCGGCTTCGCCGTCGGCTGCGCGTTACTGCCGCACCTGCAACGCCTGCCAGGCTGGCTGGCAGCGGCGCTGGTAATCATCGTGGTAGTACGCGTGAGCCTGCGTCGCCGTGGCGTTGGCGCGGCGGCTCGCTGGATAAGGCTGCCTTTGACGATTGCGCTCGTCGCACTGACCTGGCATGAGTACGGCAACGTTTTCGGTCGCGATGCCGGCGCCGCACTCGCGACCGGATTGCTCGCTTTAAAGCTGATCGAAACCGAAAAAACCCGCGACGCACGCGTCGGCCTTGGCTTCGCTGCTTTCGTGCTGATGAGCGCGTTGCTGTTCGACCAGGGACTCACTGCAACCGTATTGGTATCGGCCGCATTGATCGTCGTCATTGCGGCGCTGGCCGCGCTGCAGCCAGCGCCGTTGCCGTCCGTGCACCCGCATTGGCGAATGTTCAAGCTGGCACTCACCCTGTTCGCCGTCGGCGTGCCGCTGGCCTTGGCGGGTTTCGTGCTGATCCCTCGATTGTCATCACCGCTGTGGGGCACGCCGTCAGACCAGCGCCCGCGCATTGGTCTCAACGACGAGATGAAACCGGGTTCGATGACCGATCTGTTGATCGACGAAAGCCCGGCCATGCGGGTGGTTTTCGACAACCCGATTGCGCAGCCCGACCGACAGTTCTTCCGCGCGGTGGTGTTGTGGAGTTTCGACGGCACGACCTGGACCCGCGGCAAGAACGCCGGCTATCAGCAAGCCGATCCGGTGCAGACAACGGTCCAGCCGACGAACTACACGGTGACGCTGGAGGCCAGCGAGCGACGCTGGGTGCCGAGCCTCGACGTTCCGCTCAGCGCCCCGGAAGGCACGCGCTTGTCCAGTGAGCGCGTCGTCCTCGCCAACGAACGGATAAACCAGCCGCGCGCGTTCAAATTGATTTCTGCGCTACGTTATCGACTCGGCGATCAGTTGAACGTCGCCGACCGCGCGAGTGCGCTTGCCCTGCCAGCGCAGCGCAATCCGCGCACGATCGTGCTGGCGCAGGAATGGCGACAGCTATTTCCCGACGACCCACAAAGCATTGTCGACACTGCGCTGGCGATGTATTACTCGCGCTTCACCTACACGCTGGCGCCGCCACTGCTCGGTCTCGATTCGGTTGACGAGTTCCTGTTTTCGACCCAGGCCGGCTACTGCGAACACTTCTCGTCAAGCTTCGTCGTATTGATGCGCGCGGCCGGCATTCCGGCTCGCGTCGTCACCGGCTATCAGGGTGGCTGGTGGAGCCCGGGTGGCAATTACCTGTTGATCCGGCACTCCGACGCGCATGCCTGGGCCGAAGTCTGGATCGACGAACAGGGCTGGATGCGCGTGGACCCGACGGCCGCAGTCAATCCCTCGCGCATCGTCTTCGGCAGCGATGGCAGTGGCGAACTGTCGTGGTTCGAGAGCGGCTGGTTGCGCGATATGCGCAACCGCATGGACGGCGTCAATCGGCGGTGGACCGAAGCGGTCGTCCAGTTCAATGCCCTGCGCCAGAAACAGGCGCTGACCCGTTTCGGCATCAGCGATGCCAGCCAGCGCGATTTGATGACGGCTTTGGTGATCGCCGTGGTCGCGATGCTGACGTTGGCGACCTTGTGGGCACTGCGCCAGCCCAAGGCACGGCGCAGCGATGCGTTGGAGCGCGCATGGCTACGGCTGTGCGAACGAATCGCGAAGGAGGGTCCGACGCGGCACGTCAACGAGGGACCGCGTGACTATGCCGCACGCGTCGCTGCGCACTCGGGCTCGCCGAGCCGTGAAGCTGGAGAATTGATCCAGCGCTACATCGCCTTGCGCTACAGTCAGCGAATGGTCGATTCGCGCGACGTGGCGGCATTCACCACGTCGGTTGGTAAATTTCCGTCACGGCACTGACGAAATGGTCACCATTCATGGTTTGCTGCGACGACACCCATGAGAATGACCGTGGCCCGACTCAGGATTGCAACGCTACGGCCCCATCAATCGTCGTCGGGATGTTCTGAACAAAGCATCCCAAGCATCGAAACATCGAGGTAGTCCACCATGTTGAAACATCTGATTGTTGCCGCTGGCGTACTTGGCTTAAGTGCCTGCGCGACGGTGCCCGCCCCGCTGCAAGGCACGTTCACCGCATCAACTCCGCGCGCCGCGCCCAACGTCGGCGAGACCGTTCGCTGGGGTGGCGAAGTGATCAGCGTCGAACCGAAAACAAGCACGACCTGCGTCGAAGTTCTCGGCCACGAACTGGGTGCTACTGCCCGGCCGATCGATACCGATCGCAGCGCGGGACGCTTCATGGCTTGCCAGAATGGATTCATCGAACCCGGCGACTATCCGAAGGGCCGTGAGGTCACCGTGATCGGTCGGCTCAGTGGCACGGTGACGGGTCGCGTCGGCGAATTCGACTATGTCTACCCGCGTGTCGCCGCATCGACCATGTATCTGTGGCCCAAGCGTGTTCAACGAACTGCCGGCTACGGGCCCGGCTTTTATGACCCGTTCTGGGGCGGCCCATGGGGTTGGAACGGCGGCTTCGGCTACGGTGGCTACTACGGCTTCGGCGGCCCGCGCCCGGTGATCATCGTCAAGCCACGACATCAAGCCCCGCCGCCGCAGATGAAACAACGCGGCAATTAGCTTGCAGATTTCGCAGGCAGGATCATGACAACCGTGTACAAATCAAAAATTGACACGTGGTTGGCGATGATTGTCGTCGCTGCGATGGTCATGTCTTTGTTTGCCGTTGCCGCGCTGTTCGCTGTCTCGCCCACTGAGTGGTGGATTGTCGTGATCACGGCCAGCATCGGCGTGGGCCTGCCGATGTGGTTGCTCCTGGACACGTCCTACACAGTTGCGTCCGATGGCCTTTTGATCAAGGGCGGGCCATTCAAGTGGCACGTTCCCATTGCTGAAATCAGCGACATAACGGAAACATCGAACCCATTGGCGAGCCCCGCACTGTCACTCGACCGATTGCGGATCGATTACGGACGCGGCAAGTCCGTCATGGTTTCGCCGCGCAACAAGGCGGCTTTCATGCGCGAGATCGAATCGTTGCGTCAAGCTTGATGATTCCCGCGCAAATTCAGAGTGCTTAGCCGGGCGGCCAGGTCATCCGGCGACCACCGAGCAAATGCAGGTGCAGATGGTGGACCGACTGGCCGCCATCGTCATTGCAGTTGATCACCAGCCGATAGCCATCATCGGCAAATCCCTGCTCCTTCGCGAAACTCGTCGCCGCAAGGACCATGCGACCAATCAGTTCGGCATCCTCGCTGGCCAGATCGTTCAATGTAGCGATCACCCGCTTCGGAATGAACAGCACGTGGGTCGGTGCCTGTGCGTTGACATCGCGGAAGCCGAGGATGTCGTCATCTTCGAAAACGATATCGGCCGGAATCTCGCGGCGGATGATCTTGCTGAAAATGGTGTCGGTCACTGGATGGTCTCCATGCAGGCGGACAGGCTCATGAGCACGCCGGCAGCTTGACGCGCTGACCGACCCGCAAGGAATAGTTCGGCGGCCGCAGTCCGTTCGCCCTGGCGATTTCGGCGCTGCTGCACGCGCTCTTGCGGGCAATCGAGGAAAGCGTATCGCCCTTGCGCACGACGTAGCTCGACGACTTGGTGGCACGCGCAGACGGCGCGTTGCGGGCAATCGCCGATGGCGCAACCACGATTGGCGCTGGCGGTGGAAGCGCCGACTGCAAATCAGCGGCAAGCACTTGCCATTTTCCGGCCGCGCAGTTTTCCGGATAAGCCAACTCCAGTGGGAATGGAACCTGCAATTGCGTACCGGCGGCAATGCGCTGGTCGTGTTCGTAGCGCGGATTGAGGTTGCGCAGTGGGCGGAACCAGCCGTCCGCATTGCCGCCCACCTGTCCGAAGCAGACGGTCAATTCGGCCAGCGAAGCCGGTTTTGCCAAGGTGATGCGACCGGGTCGGCCGTCGATGGCCGGGAACTCCAGGTTGTAGCGGTCCGGGTGCATGAACAGCCAGGCGGCGGCAAGTACCATCGGCACGTAATCGCGCGTTTCCGGCGCCAGCGACGCGTAGATCCGCGGGTCCCAGAAGCTGGCTTCTGGCGCGCTTGCAGTCAGGCGGCGCATGCGGCCTTCGCCACCGTTGTAGGCGGCCAGCACCAGTTCCAGATTGTTGTTCAGTGCCCCCAATTGCTCGTTGACGTAGTCGGCGTTGGCGCGTGCGGAACGCGCTGGATCGTAGCGTTGGTCGAAACCATCGACAGTCGCAAGACCGAACCGCATGCCGGTCGCCGGCATGAACTGCAACAGGCCCGCCGCACCCGAGCGCGATACCGCATGCACCTTGCCGCCGGATTCCTTCGCCATGAAGCCGAAAAGGATCGCTTCGGGCAGGGCCGCTTTGTGATATTCCGGCCACATCGCGTAACGCAGGTACTGGTAGTTGACGTAGGCGGTCATCAGGTTAGGCCGGTACTGGGTCAGCCATTGCTGGATGCCGGCCTTCACCGCCGCGTTGACGGCGATCACTTCCGACAGTTCGCGACCCTTGAGCAAGGTGATCGTGCGGCCCAGCTCGGGCACGGCGCCCAGCACGGGCGATGTTTCGCCGCCTGCCGCACTCGCATCTGGCATGTCGGTTTCGCCCAATGCCGCCTCGACGGCGACACCGTCCAGATTGAGGCTGAGCAGCCGGTCGTACGCCGCGAAGAAGCGCTGGCTGTCGCATCCGTTCAACTTCTCGCAACTGACCGTCGCGGTGCGCATTTCATTGAGCGCCGTCTTCATGTCCTGGCGGGCCTTTTCCTGTTCGCCACGGCGCGCCGCGTTGAGGCCCGACTCGTAACGACGGATTTCACCGTCAAGTCGCGCGTACAACGCGTCGACAGCCGCGTCACCACTGCTCGCGCGGGTGCCGCCGCCGGATTGCACGCCGCCCGGTCCGGCGCAAGACGTGACACTGCACAGCGCCGCCAGGCAGACAACACGTAGCGAAATCGACATCGATGGATTCCTTGGAAAAGTCCGACACAAAGTAACCGGCCTCCATCGCGACGGCAACCGATGCGTCCGGTTACCGGACCAGCCGGCCCATCAACGATCGAAGCGCCAGCGGCCGCAGCGGTTTATGCAGCAGATGGCAGCCGGCGCTGCGCACGGCGTCGCGGACAGTTGCGCCGTGATCGGCAGTGACCACGATGCACGGAACGGTCTGCAACGACGTTGGCAGCGCCGCGCGCAGATCAAGACCGGTGGCGCCGTTGTCCAGATGGAAATCGACGACGACCAAGTCGGGCAGCTCTCGTTGCGTGGCGGCGACCGCCTCGGCGCAATCGGTTGCGGCGATCACTTCACAGCCCCAGCCAGAGAGCAGTTCAGCCATGGCCTTGAGCACGGCCACGTCGTTGTCGACGAGCAGCACGCGTGTCGGCATCCGTTGCGTCGCCAGCCCCGGAGACTCCGAAATCCGGCTCGGTCGGGCACTGGTCGTCGGAACGTCGATGAAGAACACACTGCCCTTGCCCGACCACGAACGCACGCCGAGCCCCACGTTCAGCAAATGGGCAATGCGCTCGGCAATCGAAAGACCCAGGCCAAGCCCTTGACCACCGCGATCGATGCGCCGAAATTCCTCGAAGATCAGTTGCCGATGCTCCGGCGCGATGCCGGGGCCGCTGTCCCACACCTCGATCCTCAACGCGCTGTCGATACGACGGCAACCCAGCACGATCCGACCACGCGGCGTGTAGCGGACTGCGTTGGCGAGGAAATTTTGCAGGATGCGACGCAGCAATGCGGGGTCGCTATCGAGCCACGCAGACGACGCCACGCAATCGAGCCGCAGACCCTTCTCCTCCGCCAACACGCGGAATTCCGACGCCAGTCCGCGCAACAGTTCGTCAACCGGAAAAGCACGCGGCTGGGCAACGATGCCGCCAGCGTCGAGTCGCGATACATCCAGCAACCCAGCGAGTAATTCCTCGGCGGATCCCAGCGCGCCGCTGATATTGGCGATGGCTTCACGGTACTCGTCGTGCGCCATTCGCTGGCCGAGACTATGGACAAATAGCTGTGCAGCGTTCAATGGCTGGGCCAGGTCGTGGCTGACTGCCGCCAGAAAGCGCGACTTTGCCCGATTGGCCAGTTCGGCAGCGGCCGTCGCCGTCGCCAGGTCGGCGGTGCGCTCGACGACGCGACGTTCCAGGCCTTCCGCTGCGCGCTTGAGTTCAGCCTCGGCCTCGCGAAAGGCGGTCACGTCGGTGAACGTCGCGACGAAGCCGCCACCCGGCATCGGATTGCCACGAATCTCGACCAGGCTGCCGTCGGGAAAGCGCCGTTCGGACAACAACGGCGTGCCGGCTCGCATGTGCGCCAGTCGGCGATCAACCATCGCGGAGACGGCGTGCGGATCGTGTCCATCCGAACGCAGGACGTGGGCCGACAGGTCCGCGACCGGCCTGCCAACTTCGAGAATGCCGGTCGGGAAGCGAAAAAGTTCGCGGTAGCGCTCGTTCCAGGCAACCAGTTTCTGGTCGCGATCCACCACGCTGATACCCTGGCTCATGTTCTCCAGCGCGGCTTCGAGGATGCGTTGGTTGAAGCGCAAAGCTTGAGAGGCTTCGCCGACGATGGTCGCGACGGTTTCAAGATCGCGACCCTGCTCGCGTTTTGCGGCGTCGAGCAGCAGGCGTGCCGACGAGGCGCCGAACACCGTCGCCAGTTCGCGTTCGATACGATCGCGCTGGCCGCTACTGGCGACGCCGTCGGCAGGCACGCCGATAAGTTGATCAACCCGATCCGGCGCAAGAAAGCGCGTGCCAAGGTCGCGCAATGCGCGAACGTCGAGATCAACCTCGATCGCAGCAACCGGATTCGTCCCCAGCGCGGCGAGCAACGAGATCAAGAAGGTCTCGATGGTCAGGCTCAGCAGCACCGCGCGACTCAGCCGACTCCATCCGGAAAGCCCGAACAGTTGATCGGGCGACAGCCAGGCAATGCCGAACGGCCCTTCTGCGAGCCATGAAGGGTCCAGCAGAGTTGGAACGAGCAGGCACCAGGCCCAGACAACGACGCCAGCAGCAAGGCCGATCAGCACCGCGCGAGGTGGGGTCTGTGGTCGCAACATCGCGAACAACACGGCCGGCGCCAGGGTGCCCAGACCTGAGAACGAAAGCGCGCCGATATCCGCCAACGCCTCATTGCCGCTGGTGGCGCGGCCGTACATCCAGGCAAGCAGGACGACGACCAGGATGGCAAAGCGACGCTGCCGCAAGACGCTGCTGCGTAGATCACCGCCGTCATCCTGTCGCCACGAACCGCGTACCTGCAACGGTGTCAGCCAGTGGTTGCTGATCATCAGGCTGAGTGCAAGCGTCGCCACCACGACCATGCCGGTCGCGGCGCTCAAGCCGCCAAGATAGGCAAACAAGGCAAGCCCCGCGTGGCCGTCGGCCAGCGGCAGCGCCAGCACGTAAAGATCCGACGGCACACCGAGCGCCCCCAGGCGCAGGTCACCCGCACGCGCAAGTGGCAGCATGGGCAGCGCGATCAACCCCATGTAGAGCGGAAACAGCCAGCGCGCCGGTTTGAGGTCAGCGGGGCTGCGACATTCGGCGATACCGACGTGATACAGATGCGGCAGGGTGAACATGGCCAGCACGCCGAGCACGATCAAGCCCGGGAAGCCACTCGCGCTGGTCGTCGCCGATGGCGCCGCATCGACCCAGCCATAGCCCAGCATTACCCAGACGCCGATCGCCAGCATGGCTCCGAGCTTGAGCACCGATTCCAGCGCGATAGCCAACACCAGGCCACGATTGTGTTCTGCACTGCTGACGCTGCGCGTGCCGAACAGCATCGCAAAGACGGCCATGACCAAAGCAACGTAGAGCGCACTGTCCTGCCATGGTGGTGCTTCGACCTGGCTGGCCCGGGTCAACAATCCGAAGCTCATCGCTACTGCCTGCAGCTGCAAGGCGATGTAGGGAATGATGCCGAGCACGCTTACCAGGGTGATCGCCGCCGCGAGCCGCGAGTCCTTGCCCAGCCGCGCGGCGACGAGGTCGGCAATGGTCGTGCTGTGTGTTTCGCGAACCAGTGCAACCAGTCGTTGCAGCAACCGCGTGCCGAACACGAACAGCAGGATCGTGCCGATGAAAGTCGGCGGCAACCACCAACCCGAGCGAGCCGCCTGGGTCACCGTTCCGTAAAACGTCCACGACGTGCAGTAGGCCGCCAGAGACAAGGCGTAGACAATCGACCAGCGCTTTTCCAGACCGGCCGGATGGCGCTCGCCCCAGATTGCCGCACCGAACAGCAGGCCCAGCCAGACGAGGCTGGCCGCAATGACGATCAGGCTCGGCATCGCGCCATCCGCTGCCGCCGCGCTGGCTCGACTACTTCGTCAATGCATCCAACGCGTTCGACATCCAGCTGATCTGCGCACCGCTGCGCAGCTCGTAGTCGGCACCCGTGTAGCCCCACCAGTCCCAACATGCTTTCGGATTCAACGGCGCCAGGCTGGCGTGCGCTTGAGGGTACAACACGGCAACGTTGTAGACGTCGGCCCAGCGGTTGAAGCCGCTGTTCCTGACAAAGGCTTCACCGACTGCATCGCGGTTCTGCTGGCAGCCATGCAGGGCGATCAGTACGCCGCAAGGCTCGCCGTTGGCGCAAGCCTTGGGAAGGTAGATTTCGCCGTGGTCGGCCATGTGGGTTTTCTTGCCGGCCGTCGCGTACGGCGACTGGTCGAACGTTGTGAAGGCTCCACCTTCCGTCGATGCAGCGACAGGCGCAGGGCCGTAGAGAGCGGTGAAAATAGCGCCAGCGGCGTCGTAGCCGCAGTTGCCGATGTAGGGCGATTCGGATTTGTCGCAAGCCGCTTCGCCGCTGTCGACCGGGAACACATGCGGAAACGCACGCGCGCCGTCCCAGGTCACCTTCGTTGCACTCGCGCCAGGCTGGTCCTTGCGCAGGCCTTCGTAGAATTCCGCACTCGCCTTGCTTACCGACTCTGCAACCGTTTCATCCTTGCTGCCGTGCAGGACGAACACCGGATCGTCGGCAAGATTCGACAGCGCGGGGATCTCGCCCTTGTCTGCGCGCACCGCCGCCTTCGCGACCAGCGCCGCCACATCAATCGCTGGAGCGCCCTTCATGCACGACGAGAGTGCGATATCGAGTGTGCCATCGGCGCAACCATAGGGGCCGCCGGCAACCAGCGCCGCACCGTGGATCCTGTCAGACAACGCTACGTGCGCCTGGGTCGCCATATAGGCACCCGAAGAAAGTCCGGCGATCATCACCCGGGCCGGATCGACATTGATCTTCGGCAGCGCGACTGCGGGTTCCTTCGCGCATGCGGTCAGCGCAAACGTGGCAATGGCGACGGCAGCAATACCGCGCAACGGAATGGATGACTGCATGGCGTTCTCCTGCGTTGCAAAAACGATCGCCATTTCCGCAGCGCGGAAATGGCGAAAGACGTTGAACCAAATGCTCTTGAAAAACGCGGTGATCAGAAACTGTATCGCGCCGTCACATAGTAATTGCGCGGCATGCCGTAGTACGCGGTCTGGATGTTGCCGACGCTGGAGAACTCCTGCGCATCGGTCTTGTAGACCTTGTCGGTGAGGTTGCGCACGCCGCCGCGAACCTGCCATTTCATGCTCGACGAATCCCAGATTCCGTACAGGCCAGCGATGCCGAACGCGCTCTGGCTCAGCGCCTCGCGGTTGTCGACGCTGAGGTAGGCCTTGTCGCGGAACGAGTAGTCGCCACCCACCGTGAAACTACCGGCATCGTTGAGATAGAAGGTATGGCTTGCGGCGACACGCGCGGTCCAGTCTGGCGAGAACGGCACATGGTCGTGCAGGTCGGCGAGCGCAGGTGTGGTCGCGACGCGCGGATCGTTGAACTCGTCGTAACGCGCATGCAGCCAGCCGATCTGTGCGGACAGCCGTGTTCCTTCGCCGATCAGTGCGATGCCTTCGAATTCGGCACCCTGAATGCTGAGCTTGGCTGCGTTGATGACCGGAAAGCTGCCAACCACTTCTCCACTGACGCGCGCCTGGAAGTCCTCGTAGTCGCTGTGGAAGACGCTGAAGTTGCCGACCAGCTTGCCATCAGCCGAGCTGGTTTTCAGGCCCGCTTCGTAGGTCCAGACGTATTCCGGGTCGTACTCGGGCTTGGCAGCCTCGACCGCTGCATTGGCGCGGCCATTGAAGCCGCCCGACTTGAAGCCTCGATTGGCCGACACGTAGCCCATCATGTGGTCGCTGAATTCCTTCTGCAGGCTCAGCGACGGCGTCAATGCGCCCCAGCTCTTGTCGGTATCCAGCGCTACCGTGTTGTTGGAGCCCTGGAATGGCGCGCCAAAAATCGCGCTGGTGGTGCGCACGTAGTCCTTCTGCTCACGGGTGTAACGCAGGCCTGCGCCGAGCGTCCAGCTGTCGGCAAATTTGTAGTTGATCTGGCCGTAGCCGGCATAGCTGTTGGTATTGAGTTCGTCGTCGATCGTGCGCAGGAAGGTGATCCGGTTGGTCGCCAGTGCGAACAGGCTGTTGGCGAATGCAAACTGGTTGGACGGCAGATTCTCGCGCAGGTAGTACAGGCCATACGTCGCCTGCAGATTGCTGCCGTTGTCGTACTGCGCCTGCAGTTCCTGGCTGAACTGGCTCTGGTGCACACCGACGAAGACATCGCCGAGCGAGAATTCCGATGCGTCGATATCGATGAACGATTTGGTGGTCAGCTTGCGATATGCGGTGATGCTCTTCAGCGTCCAGGCGTCGTCGGGCTTCCAGGTGAGGTTCGACGCGATGCCCTTGTGGACCAGCTTCTGGCCTTGGTCGGGACCGAACGAGGTGCGTGTCTTGAAGTTGTACTCGCCGGCCCGTACCGGACGCAGGACCCGCGGACCGAGCGCGAAATCGGTCTGGATCAAGGCTGCCTCGGGATTGCCCAAGGTCAGCGGATTGTCCTGATGTGTGTAGTCGAGCGTGAACACTGCCTTGAACGCATCGCTCGGAGTGGCGACCAGTTTGACGCGGCCGGCCTCGGTATCGTTCTGGTTGTAACCCTTGCCGGTGACCGGATCTTCGACGAAACCGTCGTTGCCGGTGCTCATCAATGCGGCGCTGATGCCCCAGGTCGAATTGATCGGCGTCGCCGCGTAAACCTTGGTTTCGAACAGACCGAAGTTTCCGACAGTCATTTCGACCTTGCCCTCGGTGCTGTTGCCCGGCTCGCGGGTGACGATCTTGATCGCGCCGCCGGTCGAGTTCTTTCCGTACAGGGTGCCCTGCGGACCGCGCAGCACTTCGATGTGATCGATGTCGTAAAGGCCGAACAGAGCACCCTGGATACGCGAGTAGTAAACGTCATCGACGTACATGCCGACGCCGGGGTCGAAGGTCTGCAAGGCATCCGGCTGACCGATGCCACGAATGAACACGTTGACAGAGTTCGACGACCCGCGACCCTGCACGATGTTGAGGTTGGGGACCGCGCCTTGCAGGCTGTCGATGTTCTGTGCCTGGATCTGTTCGAGGTCCTGCGCGTCGAACGCCGAGACGGAAAGCGGCACGTCCTGGATGCTTTCTTCCCGGCGACGCGCCGTGACGGTGATCGCGTCGAGGCGATCAGTCCTGCCGTCGCCGCCATCGGATTGCGCGCTTGTGTCGGTGCTGCTGTCGGCCGTATCGACGACGACTTCAGCCGCTTGCGCCGTGCTGCCGGCAACGAGGCCAAGGGTCAGGGCGATGGCCAGGCTCAGGTGGTTGCGTTTCATGTTTTCCCCTCGTTGCGTATGGACGATGCGTGGTCGATGTCGATGTGGGTGCGTGCAGACACGCGACCAAATCAGCGTCGACCGGAATGGCGCGCAGTCTGCCGGCCTAACAAAATGCAAACACTTGTACCTTCGTACAATGCTCAGCGCCGTTTCGGATGGGGATACTGCGTGCCGAATTCGCAGGGGACGCATTGCTTATGATGAGTTTGCTCGGGCTGCTGGCGGGTCTGGTCCTGCTGACCGTGCTCGCCATGCGCGGCGTCAGCCTGTTCATCGCGACGCCGCTGTGCGCGATTGTCGTGGCGCTGTGCGGCGGCCTGCCCCTGCTGGTTGGAGGGATCGACGACGCAAACGCGCTGACCAGTTACATGACCGGTTTCAGCGGCTTCATCGCGAGCTGGTTCTTCATGTTCCTGTTCGGCTGCATCTTCGGCAAGCTGATGGAAGACAGCGGCGCCGCCGACAGCATCGCGCGCTGGATCCTCAACACCATGGGCGCGCGCCACGCCGCCTTGGCCGTCGTCATTGCCTGCATTGTGCTGACCTACGGCGGTGTCAGCCTGTTCGTGGTCGCGTTCTCGGTTTTCCCGACCGCCCTCGCACTGTTTCGTGCCGCCGACTTGCCGCGCCGATTCATTCCAGCAACCCTGGGCTTCGGCTCGGCAACGGTGACGATGACATCAGCCGGCTCACCGGAAATCCAGAACTGGATCCCGATCAAGTACCTCGGCACCACGCCATGGGCGGCATGGCAGGCCAGCCTTGCGGCAGCCATCGTGATGCTGATCGTCGGCCAGCTTTGGCTGAGCTGGATGATCTCCCGCGCCAAAGCCCGCGGCGAATGCTTCGACGAACGTGACGGCGATCCACTTGGTGGTCGCGGCGATTTGCCCAACCCCGCGGTCTCGATGATTCCGCTGGTTGCCGTGCTGGCCATCAGCTTCCTGCTCCACGAGCGACTTGGTACGGCCGCCCTGATCGTCGCACTCAGCGCCGGTTGCCTGCTGACCGCCGCCGTCGGTTGGCGTTATCTGGTCAAGCCCGGCGAAGCCTTGAGTCTCGGCAGCGTCGGCGCCTTGATCGCGATCGGCAACACGGCCGCCGTCGTCGGCTTTGGCTCGGTCGCGAAAGCCGTGCCCGGTTTCGCGTTGGCAGTGGACTGGATCACCCACCTGCCCGGCAATGGCGTGGCAAATGCGGCGCTCGCAGTGGCGGCAATTGCCGCAATGACCGGCAGCGCATCCGGTGGGCAGGCGATCGCTCTGCCGATCCTGGCGCCGCTCTACCTCGGCCAGGGTGTCGATCCCAGCCAATTGCATCGTTCAGTGGCCCTGGCATCAGGCACGCTTGATGCGATGCCGCACAACGGTTACGTCGTCACGACCATCCGCGCGGTCTGCGGAGAAACCCACCGCGCCGCCTATTTTCCGATGGCGGCGCTCTGCGTGCTGATTCCGCTGGTCGGCCTTGCGGTCGCGTTCGCGATGTTCGGGCTCGGATTCTGATCGCTCGCGTCGAACAAGAAATCTATTGCCCAGACTCGCTGCTGACGCGCGGTGGCAGCGACCCTCCCGCGCAGATCGAACCGTCCCCGAAGCGTCCGTAGACCTCGATGACGCCAGTTGCCGATTCGGGAACGTATCCGTAGTAGCCACTACGCAACGCGACATCGTCGCTGAACAAGGTTTCTACTTCAGGGCGATCCATCATCACGAAACCAGCGCCGACGATCTTGCCAGCGTCGACGAACACGGCGTGGGTCGGTGCCTCCCGAGTGTCGGGCGAATAGATCCAGCCGATCAATCGATCGCCACCGCGAAACGTCGTGCGCGCATCGTGTCCGAACTGGCAGCGACGTGGCACCGCTTTGCCAAATAATGTCGCGAAGTCGCTGCCGATCCATGTCGACCAGTCTTCGCGGTAAATGGTCATGCGTTCGCGCCGGAAGTATTCGTACAGATGTTGCAGCGACCACGGGTGCAGCACGGCATTTGCTCGCCCTTGCGCATCCGTCTCGACAACACCGACCGTCAAAGCCAATGTCGCCAGTCGTTGGTTGCTTTCGACCGCACGCATGCGTTGCACATAGGTCGGAATTCCCAGCAACAACGCGAATAGTGCGATGACCCCGCTGGCGATGATCGATCGTCGCCAAAGCAGCGACTTGTTCTCGAACAAGCGCCACGCCAGCAGGAACAAGCTCGCCCAGTACAGGCTCGACACGATCAGGTAGCGCGTGTTCATCGCCTGCTCGGGCCCGAGTGAATGGCGCCCAAGTCCGGTCAGCAACATCATGCCGATCAGCCACAGCGAGACCAGCCACAGGAAGCGAAGGCCGCGCTCGTTCCAGCGCGAGGATCGCCACAAACCCCATGTCAAGGCACCGTGCGAGGTGACGACCAGTGCGCCCGCCCATTGTGAAACCACTGGCACTGGCTGTTGCACCAGGTAAGCGAAGAACGCGCCGGCTTGTGCCAGCGTGTAGCCGATTACAGCGGATGGGGCAACGATGACAGCGCGCAGCGGAATAAATCCGCTGCCAACCGTGGTGCGCTGATAGATGTAAAGCACCACGGCCGATAACAGCAGGGTGACGCCGAAGTGCAGCCAGCGCCGTTGCACCCCAAACAGGATCACTAGCGTCGGCCACAGCACCACGCCATAGCCAAAACTGAACAACGATGCGAGCACCAGGGCGAAAGTCGCGACGACGCTGCGCCACGAATCACCGGCCGTCGCCGTGCGTAATGCCGAAACGCCAAATAGCAGCGACAGGCTGATCAGCAACTGCATCGGTGAAATCACGCTTTCCATTTGCGCTGGCCAAAGCACGATGATGGCCAGGGCCAATGCGACAAGGATCGCCAGCGGCTTGCCGCGTGAGTGCATCGCCCATGCCAGCGTCGGCGCGATGCCGAGCAAGGCCAGCCACGACAGCACCATCGGAATGCGCCCGCTCGCATCGTCGAACGCGAAGTCAGCGTAGTAGGCGAAGAACGGAATCAACGGCCAGTGACCGTTGACGACGAAATTGACCGCGACGTCCCACAGTGTCCGCTGGGTCTGGATTTCAATCCGGCTCAGCAGGGTTTCGTGAAGCGCGGCGATGTCCCAGACCGGCACCTGGTACACGTATCGCATCGCGTACTGCAGCTCCCACAACGCTACCGCCAGCAACAGGAAACCGATCAGCACGCGGCGGCGCTCCGGCTCGATCAGCCAGCGACGCATTGTCGGTATCCACGATTTCATCCAGCGTGTGCCCCTATCACTCGGGGGCGGATTACAACGGCAGGCGTCGCCAGTGTCCAGCTCGTGTGTCTGCGCAGCGCCAGACGATGGGCCTGCAACAGTCGGGGTGGCCCCCGCCGATGGTGATGGAATTCGACCACGCACAGTAAACTGGCGCGATGGATCAACCGGTAATTCTCGACGTCGCCGATCTCGGCAAGCAGTACGGATCGCGCGATGCGGTCAGCGACGTGTCGTTTCAGGTCCGCCGCCACGAAATTGTCGGCCTGCTCGGCCCCAATGGCGCTGGCAAGACGACCACGATCAGCATGCTGATCGGCGTACTGGAGCCCGATCGCGGCCAAATCACGATCAATGGCATCGACCTCGCGCGCGATCGCGAGGCGGCATTGGCGACGACCAACTTCGCGGCCATCTACGCGCCGCTGCCGGGCAATCTCACTGTCGCAGAAAACCTGCACTTGATGGGCATGATCTACGGCGTGCCGCAGTTGCGTTCGCGTATCGACGCGATGATCGACGAGTTCGACTTGCGCGCTTTCCGCAACACGCGTTGCGGATTGCTGTCGTCCGGCGAACAAACGCGGGTTAGCCTGGCCAAGGCCATGCTCAACAAGCCTGCGCTGCTGTTGCTTGACGAGCCCACTGCATCGCTGGACCCGGCTACGGCGCGCGAGCTGCGTCGCAAGATCCGCGACATCGGCCATCGTGGTGACGGTGCCATCCTTTGGACCTCGCACAACATGGTCGAAGTCACCGAGGTTTGTGATCGGGTGCTATTCCTGTCGCAGGGACGACTGCTGCTGCAAGGCGATCCACGTCGCCTGCCCGCCGAACATGGCGTTGAAACGCTCGACGACTTGTTCGTCAAGATCGCCCACGAACGCTTGAGCGAGGGGCCGCCATGAAGTGGCAACGCGTCGCGGCGATTGCGCTGCGCCAGTTCTACCTGTTGCGCGGCAGCCCGGTGCGCGTCGTCCCGCTGTTCGCGTGGGTGGCGATCGACGTGGTGCTGTGGGGTTTCATCATTCGCTACCTCGACAGCCTTGGCGGCATCGGACCGGAGCGTCTGTTGCCGAGCCTGCTCGGCGCCGTGCTGCTGTGGAATTTCTTCACTCGCATCATGCACGGCATCTCGACCGCATTCTTCGAGGATGTCTGGTCGCGCAATTTCCTCAACCTGTTCGCGTCACCGCTGAAAATATCAGAGTACCTCGGCGGTCTTGTATTAACCGGCATCGCGACCAGCCTGCTCGGCTTCGTCGTGATGATTGCGCTCGCTGCGGGTGCGTTTGGTTTTTCGTTCGCGATCTACGGACTGATGCTGCTTCCGTTCGTGATGATCCTGGTGCTGTTCGGCATTGCCATGGGCATCTTCTCGACCGCGCTGGTGCTGCGCCTGGGGCCTGCGGCGGAATGGCTGGTGTGGCCTATTCCGGCCCTTTTGTCTCCGTTCGCCGCCGTGATCTATCCGCTGGCGGTGCTGCCGACGTGGATGCAGTGGATCGGCCTCGCGCTGCCGCCCGCACACGTGTTCGAGGGCATGCGAACTGTCGTTGCAGGCGATGCGTTTCCGGTTGCGAGCCTGTTCTGGGCAGCAGCGCTGGCGCTGTTGCAGATCGGATTGGCTTTTCTGTGGTTCAGTCGCGTCCATCGCTATGCGACCCGCAGCGGATTGCTGGCTCGCTACAGCGCTGAGAGCGTCAATTGATTGATCGCGTTCAAACCGCCCTTCTCGCCAACGCAGCGTCGCGACGCGTTACCCTTGGGTCGTCAGTTACGGCTGAACACGCCAGAATCGACACCGACCGTCGCCACCGATCGACCGACAGGAAATCCTTCGCGAGACCTGCATGACCAAGCTGGATGCCACCGACCGTTTCAGCCATCGCGTCGACGACTATGTTCGCTATCGACCCGACTATCCCGAGCAGTTGCTGCAATGGCTGAAGAGCGAACACGGCGTCGACACCGATTGGCTGGTCGCCGACATCGGGGCAGGCACCGGCATCTCCACGCGCTATTTCCTCGATGCAGGTTTCGATGTCATCGCGGTCGAACCCAACGCCGCGATGCGCGCCTCTTGCGAAAAATGGCTGGGTGGGGAGCCGCACCTGCGTATCGTTGACGGCAAGGCCGAGCAGACTACGCTGGACAATAACAGCGTCGACTTGATTGCGGCCGCGCAGGCGTTCCACTGGTTCAACGTCAAAACGATCAAGGCGGAATGGGCACGCATCCTGCGACCGCGCGGGCTTGCTGCGGTGTACTGGAACACGCGACGTCTTGAGGGCAGCCAGTTCCTCGAAGGCTATGAAGAATTGTTGCTGGAATACTGCGACGACTACTCCGCGATTGCCGAACGCTATGCCGATGACGACGCCATGCGGCAATGGTTCGGCACGGGATTTCGCGGCATGGCCAGCTTCCCGCACAGCCAGATGCTCGACTACAAGGCGCTGCGCGGCCGATTGATGTCGTGCTCATACGCCCCCCGCCGTGGCGACCCCATGCACGAGCCCATGCTCGAAGCTTTGCAGGAACTGTTCGCCACCTGCGAAGACGACGACGCCATCAGCTTCGACTACGACACCCGCGCTTTTGTCGGCAGCATCGTCGCCTGAGCCTGCTTCGCATGCAGGAATCATCCCATTGTTCGCGCCGCCCGCGCTGCGCGTGGGCGGAACAGAACACGGTCAAAAAAGGGGCAAAGCGCCAACGCGCCAAGTCCCACGATCAAGAACTCGGCCTCACGCGCAATGCCAGCAGGTCGTCGAGAAGGGTGACCTTGCCCACAGCCTGCTGCGGAGCGGCGCACTCTGCCCTGCGGCGATATAAACCGGCCCTTTTTTTCGAAATCGCTTGGCCGGGTGGTCGATTTTCATCGTCAGTACCAGACCGGCCTGCGATGCCAACATCCTGAGTTGCGACTTTTGGGCTAACGCTCAAAACTTCAAGGTATCGAATACTTTACATTGTAGGATAAATGTTTAATATTCGATACATGAATCATCATTTCGCACTCAACAAACTTGGCGCTGACCTGCGCGCCGCTCGGGTCGGCCGCGGTCTGACCCAGGCGCAATTGGCCAAGCGGGCCGGGCTACCGAGGCTGAAGGTCATCCAGGTCGAGCGTGGAGACGCTTCGGTGTCGATCGGCGCCTACGCCGACATTGCAACGGCGCTCGGACACGGGTTGACGTTATCCGTCGCACGTCGTCCCACGCTGGACGAAGTTGGCGCGTTACTCGCTCAATGATTGACCGGACGCACATCGACAGGCTGCAAGTGTCGACCCCGCAAGGCCCCAGCGGGCTGCTTGCCGCCGAGGCGGGGCGCTACCTGTTCGGCTATGCATCCCACGCCCAGCACGAAGCCGAAGTCAGCCTGCTGATGCCGCAACGCATCGCGCACTACCAAAGCCGCGACCTGCACCCGATCTTCCAGATGAACCTGCCCGAAGGCTACGTGCTGGAACGCCTGCGCAACCGTGTTGCCAAGACCACGCCGGTCGATCCGATGCTGCTACTCGCCCTGACCGGCCATGACGCCTCGATCGGTCGGGTGCAAGTGCATGCACCACAAGATTTGCTGGACGCGCTCGGCGTGCCGACATCCCAGGGTCGTGGCGAGCAACTGGCGCAGATTCTGGCCTGGGACGGGGCCGGCAACCTGTTCGACGAGCTCGCGCAACGCTATCTGTTCCGTACCGGAATTTCCGGCGTGCAGCCCAAGCTGCTGGTGCCCGAAGCGCTGCCCGACGCCATCCGCAACGACGGCAAGATCTCGCTGGCCACCCGCGACATGATCGTCAAGAGCGGCGGCGACGACTATCCCGGGCTTGCGGTCAACGAATACGTCTGCATGTCGGTGCTGCGACGCGCCGGCGTCGCGGTCCCCGAGTTTTTCCTGTCCGACAACCGCGAATTGTTCGTGATGCGCCGCTTTGATCGCGATATCGACGGGGTCGCCCTGGGTTTCGAGGAGATGGTCGTACTGATGGGCACGGGTGCCTCGCAGAAGTACGACGGCAGCTACGAACAGATCGTGCGTTTCATCGAACTGTTCTGCGCCCCTGGCCGGCGCATGCCCGCCCGGGAACAACTGTTCGACCAGGTCGCGCTGTCATGCATCCTTGGAAACGGCGACGCTCATCTAAAAAACTTCGGCGTACTCTATCGCGACCCGAGCCACGAGGATGTCTGGCTTGCCCCGGCTTACGACGTGGTCAACACAACGGCATACATCCCCGAAGACGGTCTCGCGCTCACCCTGGGCGGCTCCAAGAGCTTTTTCGCTTCACGCCTGCACCTGATCGATTTCGGTCGGCGCTGCCACATCGACAATCCGCGCGAGCGTATCCGGGCACTGATCGGCACCGTGGAAGAAGAAATTACCGCCCAACAGGACCTGCTTGCACAAGTACCCATTGTCGATGCCGGATTGCGTACGGCATTCGAGCGGTTTGCCAGCCAGTTTTGAGTAGGGTCACCTGCTCACCACACTCGCGCGTCGAACCTGAGTGTCGGGTTTCTTGTGACGCTGTCCAGCACAAGACGTCCGCTTCCACTCAGCGGACGAAGCGCGGGAGCTCACGCGTTAGCAGGCGGAAATTGACCTCGTCACCTTGTCCAAGCTTAAGCCCGGCAGGAAGAACGGCTTCGACGAGTTGACCCGAGGCCAGCGCCACCGTGCTCACGAACTGCGGGCCACGGAATGCGCGTTCACGCAAACGGGAGCTGATCGGTCCCGCTGGGTCGTGTTCGTGCGCGCCGCGACGCGGCGACCCATGAGCGCGCCGATGCCTGAAGCCTTGCAGGAACTCTTCGCCACCGGCGAAGACGACGGTGTGATCAGCTTCGACTACGACACCCGCGCGTTTGTCGGCAGCATTGTTGCCTGACCCTGCGCGTCATGTTGTAACCATCCAGTTTTTTCGCGTCGACCGCGCTTCGCGCGGTCGCAGAAGAAAAGGGTCAAAGCGCCGAATCGCCAAGTGCCACGCTCAGGAACCACGCCTCACACACAACGCCCGCCTGTCGCCGGAGTAGGAGACATCGTCCGAGACCCGGCCGCCATCGTCGAGGTTGAATCTCCAGGCCTCCGCGGAACCAGTGCCGGGCTCGCTGCTCCAGAAAAACCGCCCGGTCAAGTAAAATCCCTTCGGCGCGTGGCATTGGGTATCGCCGCCGCATGGCACCTTGTTGCCCTGCGCGCCCGAGTGGATCTGCGACAACTCCGTCATCGTCGGCAATTGCCAGCCGCCGCCGTCCAGCTTCAGCCCGGCGCAATGCGCCTTGGCCTGCTCCCAGTTCACATCGCCCAGGTTGTCACGCTGCGTCCATTGCACTTCGGCAAACGTGTCCACCATCACCCCCGGCTTCACCACCTTCCACCGCCCATCATCCGCCCCCGCGCTCCCCACCATCCCAGCCAGCAAAGCCATCGTTGCCCACATCATCACATTGCGTTTCATCAAGTGTCCCTCGTTTATCTTGTGAAGTGAAATCATAGCGCCCCGCCGTCGGCGCGTGGCCGGCACGGCATTGGCGCAGTTTTCAAGCAGGGAATCAAGTTGGTATCGTGGCGAAGTCAGGACGCGGGACAGTTCTACCCGAATTTGACGCGGCGGTTTCCGTATACGCAACCGTACCGTGAATATCTCCGAAAAAAGTCGCCAAAAACATTTCATGCACTACTCTCCGACTTCAAACCCAAGGAACCACGCCCATGCCTACTGAGGAACAGTGGCGCGCCCGACTAAACGACTTGCTTGCCGAACTTAGAACCTTCCCAGACGAGCGAATCTTCGATGACCAAACGGAGTTCCAGAAATTTGACCGGCAACAATTAGCATTCGCCAGCGGGTGGCTCTCGTCTGCGGCTGCGTTGGCGGCAGCAATACTCCCGTTGGACGATGCGCCGCACCGAGCACAGATCACCAACATCGTCGGTCGCGGAGCAAATGCCGTCTATCGAGAGCAAATGATGCGCGTCGGGTCGATCCTCCAAGCGCTCGAACGAGACATCGACGCCGGTCTCTTCCGTTCCGTCGCGGAAGAAACTGCAACTCTCGTTTTCAGCGACTGGCTTGACCACGCGGCAGAGTTGCTGGCACAGGGCCACAAGGACATTGCTGGCGTTGTCGCCGGTGTCGCTTTCGAAGACACGTTACGACGCATCCGCGCCGTCCATGCAATCGAACCGCCCAATATCAAACTTAACCCGTTGATCGTAGAACTTGGCAAGGCTGGCGCCCTTACGGCGCTTGAGCAAAAAGATGCAATCGCTGGTGCCGGTCTCCGCACCTCTGCTGCGCATGCTCGTTGGGATGAGTTCGATGGCCACCAAGTGCAATCGGCAATAGAGCTGACGCGGCGATTTCTTCGCAAGCTTTCGCCATAACCTCGATCAAAAATCTCCTTCGAGCATCCCTGTTGATCGTTGCCGACCTAACGATTACGACTCCCGCCGCATTCGTCGCGTAACTTTCTTATTGAGTGTGAACATCGTGGTTACCCATCTGCCCTGCCAGCAGGTGCGGACCATTACGTTACTGCAGCTGACAGGTTAAATTTACGCCCGCGCTGCGCGCGGGCAAAGAAAAGGGTCAAAGCGCCGAAGCGCCAAGTTCCACGCTCAGGAACCACGCCTCACACACAACGCCCGCCGCCCCCCCCCCAACCAGACATCGTACGAGTACCGGACGCCATGGCTGAGGAAGAATCCCCAGGCCTCCGCGGAACCATTCAACTGATTGCTCAAGAACCAGTTACTCGACAAACCAAAAAGTGGCGAGACCTGGCAACTGGAACCGCCGCACTGTGTCTGCAACGTCGCGCTCCCGTCGTAGATGCCTTGCAACTCGTCCATGCTCGGCAACTGCCAACTCCCGCCCGCCGTGGACAGATTGCTGCAATAGCTGCGCGCATTGTTCCAGTTGATGTCGTTGCCATTGTCACGCTGCGCCCACAGAAGGCCGGTCTGGCTGTCGCGAACGGTGCCATCGCCCGGCGCGGAAAAGCGCTTGTCGATGCCCGAAGCGATTGCGCTTACCTTGGCAGCCAACTTGAGGTTCACGATTTTCTATGAGCCACTATCGATGCTCAATGTTTCTTCGGCACGCGCACCACCTGCGGCCTTGCATTCGATCAACTGCTCGCCAGCAGCCACCTTCACCGACTTGGCGGTATCGGCAGCCAATTGCCCCTGCGCCTGCGCGTTCACCGTGAGCGTGCAAGCCGCATCGGCGCGGATGATGAGAGTGGATTGTGCGGCTGCCGCAATTGGAACAACGAGCAGCATAAAAGGAGCGATATTCCAACGATTCATGGTATTTCCTTTTTCAAAACTGGATGGAATTGGGCGGACGCACCTGCCTCTGACAGCGCTTGCGTCCGCCGCATGGAATCAGCGGCTGTGTTTTTCCTTGTACTCCACGCTGTCCATAAGGCACTTGCTCGAATGACGCTCACAGGCGTGGATGAGCTTGAATGATTTGCCGCGATCCTCGCGGTCCAGGCTGACCGTACTGCGGCCATTCGCATCCACCCCCGCTGATTTCCACTGCTGCGAGCAGGTTGACAACGAATCGGAATGGCACCACGTCACGTCGAGACTGCTGCTACAACTGTTCAGCATGAAGCCAAGATCCGAGCTAGATGGCTCGAAACTGATGCAATAAGACTGGTTGATGCCAGATGCCAGAGCAGGCGTTGCTGTCCACAGAGTGGCCAACAGCAAGATGGGAAGAATGTTGCGCGCTACGTTTGACATAAAAACTCCTTGGTTGATGAATACAGCGGATGCCGCCCGGGAAGGCCCGTCGAATAGTAGTACTGATGGAAGCGATACAACCATTTCTGATTTGACGACCTGGGTGTCGAATGATCGGCGCTACTGGCGACCTCGTTGATTTTCCGTGCCGCCGAAGCCCGCCCTCTTGTCGAAAGCGCTCCTTCCTCACCCGCGACTTTGTGCGCCAGCAATGTTGTTCTGACGTTCGTCGATGGGGCGCACGACGATGCTCGCCTAGGCAGGGCAACAGCGCAGGCCCGATAATGGCCGCATGTATCGCCTGATTCGACCCTTGTTGTTTTCGCTAGATGCCGAGCGTGCCCATGGCCTCGGTCTTGCGGCGCTGGATGCCATGCACGGCGTCGGGCTAGGTCGATTGCTTGGCCATCCGTCCGCCAATCTGCCGGTGCGTGCTTTCGGCATCGACTTCGCCAATCCGGTCGGCCTTGCTGCCGGTCTCGACAAGAACGGCGATCACATCGACGCGCTGGCCTCGCTTGGTTTCGGGCATATCGAAATCGGTACGATCACACCGAGAGCGCAGCCGGGAAATCCGAAGCCTCGCCTGTTTCGCCTGCCGGACCATGACGCGATCATCAATCGATTCGGCTTCAACAATCGTGGTGTCGATGCGTTGGTCGGCAATGTCGAACGTGCGCGCTTTCGGGGCATCGTCGGCATCAACATCGGCAAGAACAAGGACACGCCGAACGAGCGCGCGGTCGACGATTACCTCATCTGCCTGGATCGGGTCTACGCCTGCGCCAGCTACGTGACGGTGAATGTTTCGTCGCCGAACACGCAAGGCTTGCGCGACCTGCAAGGTGCCGATGCGTTGCGCGCTTTGGTCGGGGAACTGTGCAATGCGCGCGAGCGGCTTGCCGGCATCCACGGGACGCGCAAACCAATGTTGCTGAAGATCGCGCCTGACCTGTCCGATGCGGCTCTGGATGTGGTGGCGGAAGTTTTGCTGGACAGCAGCATCGACGGTGTCATCGCGACCAATACGACGCTGGACCGCGATGCGGTGGCGGACGATCCACGCAGCCGGGAAAGCGGCGGATTGTCGGGTCGACCCTTGCTGCAAAAATCGACGGACGTATTGCGCGGAATGTCGCAGCGCCTGGCCGGACGGATCGAATTGATCGGCGTGGGCGGCATCAGTTGCGGGAATGACGCCGTTGCCAAGCGCGAAGCTGGCGCTGCGCTCGTGCAGGTCTACACGGGTCTGATCTATCGCGGCCCGGCGCTGATCGGCGAATGCATTGACGCGTGGCGCAATGTCGAGGCGTCACCATGAGCACGCCGGCAATCGATGGCTCGATACGCGAGGGTGCGGGCTACACGGTCATCGAGAACGCGCCGATGCTTGGCCGCAACACTCTGCACGTCGCAGCCAATGCCGAGGTGCTGATCGCGGTTCACGACGACGCGGCGCTGGATGCACTATTCCAGTTGCCGCGCTTGCAGGATGGGCCCCTGTTGGTGCTCGGCGGCGGCAGCAACCTGCTGCTCGCCGGTGATGTCGAAGGTGTCGTGCTGGCAATGCAGACGCGCGGTATCGAGCGCATCGTCGACGCCGACGATCATGCAGTTTTGCGCGTCGCCGCTGGCGAGAACTGGGACGAGTTCGTGCATTTCACATTGGCGCAGGGTTACGCCGGCATGGAAAACCTGGTGTCGATCCCTGGCACGGTGGGCGCGGTCCCCATCCAGAATATCGGTGCTTATGGCACCGAAGCCGAAGAATTCATCACCACGGTGGACGCGTTCGATCGCAGCGATCGACAACGCGTGCGGCTGGATCGAGCAGCCTGCGCCTTCGGCTATCGCGATTCGGTGTTCAAGCACGAGCGCGATCGCTATGTGATCACTGCTGTCGAGTTTCGCCTGCCTCGGCGGCGGCCGGTGCAACTGGACTACGCCGGGGTCCGCGAAGAACTGGCTGAGCTTGGTCACGACGATCCGCAACCCGAGCAGGTCGCCGAAGCGATCGCCCGGATTCGGGCGCGCAAGTTGCCCGATCCGCTGCTTGTCGGAAATGCCGGCAGCTTTTTCAAGAATCCGATGGTCGATGGCGCGACTGCGGCGCGGCTGCGCGCCAGCTTCCCGGCATTGCCGCAGTGGTGTGCTGGCGATGGCATGCACAAGATTTCGGCCGCAGCAATGATAGAAGCGGCCGGATTGAAAGGTCATCGCGACGGCGCGGCTGGCGTGTCCGATCAGCATGCCCTGGTCCTGGTAAACCACGGTGGCGCCAGCGGCGGCGCTTTGCTGGCGTTGGCGCGCCATGTGGTCGCGACGGTGCATGATCGGTACGGCGTCACTTTGGAAGCAGAACCGCGCATCCTTTCCGCAACCTTGTAGCGGTTGTCGCGCGAGCGGCCTTGCTATCATCCCGCATGGTCGTCATTCCCGCGGCGACAATGCATCCTGGAGACTTTGTGCTGGAAATCCTCAAGGCTGGCGGATGGGCATTGGCTCCCATCCTGCTCTGTTCCGCCATTGCGCTGGGCATTGTCCTGGAGCGGTTCTGGACCCTGCGCCGCAAGGCGGTGCTGCCGCCACAGCTGGGCGCACAAGTGCTGGAATGGTCGCGCTCCCGCAAAATCGACCCGGCCCATGTCCGCGAACTCGCCGAAAACTCGCCGCTCGGCGAAGTGCTGGCCGCTGCGCTGACCGTGCGCCAACGGCCGCGCGAGGTGATTCGCGAACGCGTCGAGGATGCCGGTCGCCATGTAATGCATGGGCTGGATCGCTACCTCAACACGCTCGGCACGATCGCGCTGATCGGTCCGCTGCTCGGCCTGCTCGGCACCGTGTTCGGGCTGATCCGCATGTTCCTGGACGTGATGGCCGGCGGTGTCGGCGACCCGGCGAAAATGGCAGGCGGCATCGGCGAGGCGCTGATCTGCACGGCTGCCGGCATGGTCGTCGCGATTCCCGCGTACATCTTCCACCGATACCTGCGCGCACGCGTGACAACGCTCGGCGTCGAGATTGAAAAGCAGGCCGGCTTGCTGATAGACGAGCTCACTGCGGCCAGCGAGTTGCCCGCCACTGCCCTGCGCGCCGGCCGCTGACCGCGATGCGAATTGCCAGCCAACGTCGCGAGGACGATTTCGAGATCAACGTGATCCCGTTGATCGACGTGATGCTCACCTTGCTCATGTTCTTCGTGCTGACGACCACATTCGTCGAGCAGGCGCGCATCAAGATCAGCCTGCCGCAAGCCGAGAACAGCGCACAGGCCGATATGCGCGAGCCCTTGCTGGTCCTGATTGATCACAGTGGCAACTACTACGTCGACAACAACACGGTGCTCGACCCGAGCCTGGCCAGCCTGAAGGCGATGATCACGCGAATCGCAGGCGATGATCGGCAGCGACCGGTGATGCTGCGTGCAGATGCGATGACGCCGCACCAGGCGGTGGTGACGGCGATGGATGCGCTGGGCTCGCTCGGCTTCAGCCAGTTGTCGATCGCCACCACACCGGCCGACGCGGCGGGCAAATGACGGCGGATGCCGTCGAGGCGGTGAGCTCCGGCGCGGTCTATCGACGGCTGCTCGGCTATTCGATGCGTTACTGGCCGATGGGCCTGCTGGCGCTGGTCGGCATGGTGTTCGACGCGGCTTGCGGATCGCTGTTCACGTTCACCATCAAGCCGATGCTCGACGACCTGTTCGTCCGCAAGGACGCGACCATCATCTTCTGGATGCCGTTCTTCATCGTCGGCCTGTTCCTGATACGCGGTGTCGCGACGTTCACTGCCGACTACGGCATCGCGCGCATTGGTCGCAGCGTGGTGATGACGCTGCGTGAGGAAGTGTTCGGAAAATACCTGCGCCTGCCCGCCGCGCATTTCGGTCGCGAGCCGTCGGGACGAATGATTTCGCGGATGACCTACACCGTCGAACAGGTTGCCAACGCGAGTACCGACGCACTCAAGGTCGCCGTACTGGATGGCTTGATGGTGATCGGCCAGGTCAGCGTGATGCTCTATCACAGCGCACGTTTGACGGTCGCGCTGTTCCTGCTGGCGCCGTTGATTGGCGCGGTCGTCTGGCTGGTCGGCAAGCGCTATCGCGCGATCAACCGACGCATCCAGGATTCGATCAGCTCGGTCACTGGCATCGTCGACGAGGCCGTCGGCGGCTTTCGCGAAGTGAAGGTCTATGGCGGCGGCGACTACGAGCGCAGCCGTTTCGCGGTGACCAACCGCGGCATCCGCAGCCTGAACCTGAAAGTGGCTGTGACCAATGCCTTGTCCACTGCCACCGTGCAACTGGTTGCGGCAGTTGCATTGGCGCTGGTGATTTTCCTGGCGACGCGACCCGCGACTTTGGACGAGATGAGCCCCGGTACGTTCATGTCATTGATCACGGCGATGCTGGTGATGTTGCCGTCGATGAAGCGCCTGACCACGGTGCAAGCCAACCTTGGACGCGGCATTGTCGCCGCGCGCGACATCTTCGAAGTGATCGACGCACCCGAAGAAGTCGACGATGGCGAACTGGTGGTCGAGCGTGCACGCGGCGACATCGAGTTCCGCAACGTCGGTTTCAGCTATCCGGGTGCCGGCGCCGCCGCGTTGCGCGACGTCGACCTGCATTGCCGGGCTGGAACGGTCACTGCGCTGGTCGGGCGCTCGGGCGGGGGAAAATCCAGCCTGGTGTCGCTGCTGCCGCGATTCCATGATGTCGATCAAGGCGCGATCCTGATCGATGGACATCCTCTCGCCGACTATCGATTGGCGAGCCTGCGTTCGCAGATCGCGCTGGTCAGCCAGCAGGTGGTGCTGTTTGACGACAGCATCGCCAACAACATCGCGTATGGCAGCGCCGACCGGGTCAGCGCAGACGATATTCGCGCCGCTGCGAAAGCCGCCCACGTGCTCGAATTCGCCGACAAGCTCGAAGGCGGGCTCGATGCACCCGTCGGTCAGGGTGGTTCGCGGCTGTCTGGCGGCCAGCGACAACGCATCGCGATTGCGCGTGCGCTGCTCAAGGATGCGCCGATCCTGATCCTCGACGAGGCGACCAGCGCACTGGACAGCGAATCGGAACGGCTGATCCAGGACGCCCTGAAATTGCTGATGCGCGAGCGCACCGTGCTGGTCATTGCCCATCGTCTATCCACCGTGACCGATGCCGACCAGATTGTGGTGATGGACGAAGGCCGCATCATCGAGCGCGGCAGCCACGCCGACCTGCTTGCCCGCGACGGATATTTCGCCGCGCTGCATCGCATGCAATTCCACGACCATCCGCCGTGAGCCTCGCCGAACGCCTGCACGACATCTGGTACGGCGGTGAGCGGCCACCGCTCGCGTTGCGTGTACTGGTTCCGATTTACGCCGGATTGAGTGGTCTGCATCGCCTGCCGTATCGACTCGGATTACGTGTACCTCGGAGAATGCCGGTGCCAGTCATCGTGGTCGGCAACCTCACCGTCGGTGGCAGCGGAAAGACGCCGCTGGTGCTTGCACTGATTGATGCCCTGCGCGAGCGAGGCTGGAACCCGGGCGTTGTTTCGCGCGGCTACGGCGGCACTGCGAGTGTCCCGACACGCGTTGACGACCACAGCGATCCTGCCGCCGTCGGTGACGAGCCATGTCTGATCCACCAACGCAGTGGCGCTCCGATCGTCGTGGCACGCCGGCGTGCCGATGCTGGTCGCGTGTTGCTGATCAAAGGGAACGAAATCCCTCCCAACGTGTTGCTCGCCGACGATGGCTTGCAACACATCGCGCTGGCGCGCGACATCGAAATCTGCGTTATCGACGGCAAACGGCGCTTTGGCAACGGCTATTTGCTGCCGGCTGGACCGCTGCGCGAACCGCTGGCCCGACTTGCCGATATCGCTTTCCACGTCGTCAATGGCGGTACGCCGAAGGACGGTGAAATCCCGATGCAACTGTGCGTTGATGGCGTGGTGTCTCTGCTCGACGCCAGTCAGCGCGAACCATTGACGGACTGGTCCGGACGACGTGTCCATGCCGTCGCCGGCATCGGCAATCCCGATCGCTTCTTTGGCCAACTGCGCGATGCCGGGATCGACGTGATCGAGCATCCTTTTCCCGACCATCATGCATTCGTCGCCAGCGACCTCGCCTTCATCGACGACCTGCCGGTATTGATGACCGAGAAGGACGCGATCAAGTGCCGGGCATTTGCCACGAAACGAATGTATTGCGTGGTTGTATCCGCAAGGTTGCCCGATACGTTCTTCGATGAAATCGATGCGCAGTTGAAGCGTGGTCTAAGCATTTTAAGCCGCTTGATGCAACGTCACTCGCGCCAATAAGCCCGTCGCCGCTCACGCTGCTTGACCACACTGAATGATCCGTCGGCTGCGACGTGGACCATCACCGCGCCGCTGTCGGCGGTGTTGAGCAAAGGTACGCCGGCATCGGCGTAGCGTTTCACGACCCGCGGATGCGGATGGCCAAACCGGCTTAGCCATGCGGCGGAAGCAACGGCGAGACTTGGGTGCAAGGAGGCGATGAACGCATGCGACGATGATCGATTGCTGCCGTGATGCGGCACCGACAGCAGCAACGGGCGTTGATCGTTCGCATCGAGTGCGTTAGCGATTGCACCCTCGGTTCGGTCGCTGATATCGCCGGTCAGCAGCAGCCGTGCGCCCTGCCCTTCGACCAGCACCACGCAGGATTGATCGTTGCTCGTGGTGCCCCCTACATCCTGTGCGTGCGGACGCACCACCCGAATGACAACGCCGTCGAAATTCCAGCGCTGGCCGTCACGGCAGCGTCGCAAGGCGATGTCGCCGCGCTCCGGTTCACCTCCGAAAACATCGACTTGCGGCCACTTGGTGAGTACCGCCGGCATGCCGCCCGCATGGTCGTTGTCGGCGTGGCTGACAATCGCTAGATCAAGGCGCTCGACACCCATCCCGTGAAGGCTCGGCAACACCGCCGCACTACCCAAATCGAAACCGGACGGAAAGCGCGCACCGGCGTCGTAGAGCATGGCGTGTTCGCGCGTTCGCACCAGCACGGACAGGCCTTGGCCAACATCGATGAACAGGGCATCGAAGCCGCCCGGCGACGGGCGCTGGACCACCGGCATCAGCAACGGCAGGAACAGAAACAGACCCATCCAACGCAACGGCAAACCACGCGGCAGGAACAACCACGCCGCACCGAGCGTCGCCAGCAACAATGCCAGCGGCGAAACTTCGGGCAAGGTCCAATGGGCGCCGGGCCAGGTTGCGATCAGCTGCCACAGCCACCATTGCGCGTGGGCAAGCCATGCGCCTGCAATCAGGAATGGCGTTGCCAGTGGCGCCCAGATCAGCAGCAATAGCGCAGCAATCAGTGCCAGCGGCACGATCGCCAGGCTGACCAGCGGCACCGCCAGCAGGTTCGACAAGGCACCGAGCAGCGAGGTCTGGCCGAAGAACCAGAAACTCAGCGGCAGCAGCGACAGCGTCATCACGATCTGCGCACTGCCCAGCGCCTTGAGATGGCCAGTCAAACCGCGCGGCAGTTCCAAGCCCAGCATCAGGAAAGCGACGCCCACGAACGACAACCAGAATCCCGCGCCCAGTACCGACAAGGGATCGACCAGCAACAGCACCAACGCGGCCAGCGCCAGCGATTGCGAAACGCTGCTGTTGCGCCGCGTCGCCCGTGTCAGCGCGAAGACGCCGATCATCAACACCGTGCGTAGCGTCGGCAAACTGTTGCCGGCGAGTGCACCGTAACCAATCGCCGCCAGCAACGCCGCGCTGGATTCAACGAGAGGCCTCGGCAGTCGCAGGACCAGCACAGGCAACAACCAGCAGAGCGCTCGCGCCAGCCACGCGCCGAAAAGCGCGGCAACACCGACGTGGAATCCTGAGATCGACAGCAGGTGGGTGACACCATTGGCACGCGCCACGTCCCAGTCGGCTGGCGTCAGCCCACGCGTATCGCCGACAGCGAGCGCCTGCAGCAGGTGCGCGTCATGCGGGTCCGCAACCGCCGCCGCGATGCCACGCGCAATGCGGTCGCGCCATCGGTCGACGCACAACATCGGACCCGGCAACTCGCGTGCCTTCGCCGCTTCGCGCACGTACCCCACGGCATTGATGCCGCGTTCCAGCGCATGTCGCTCGAAATCGAATCCGCTTGTGTTGACCAGGCCGCGCGGTCGCTTCAGGCGTACACGCAATTGCCAACGGCTGCACGGAGCAAGCTCCGGAACGTCTTTCGAATACCACGACAATCGTGCCAGCCCACCCAGCGAAACCGGCTTGCCCGCCAGCGCCGCCGACTCGATCCGCAGCACAAAACGACTGGCATCTTCGCGCCGCTGCGGCAGTTCGTCGACCACGCCAATCACATCGAAATCGCGCCCTTCCAGGTCGCTCGGAAGTCGCGCATCCATCGCCCACTGCCCGCGCAACGCAGCCCACGCGAAAGCGAGCACGATGATTGCGATCCAGCGCGCACGCGGGAAGCGCATGGCGCTTAGCGCGACGAGTGCGACCGCAAGATTGACGATGAGGGGCGGCAGCGTTGGCAATGCCTGCACGGCGAGTACGCCGGCAAGGACCGCAAGCGTCGTGAACGGTGTGATGGCCCGGCTTGGCGCAATTCGACGTTCCATGTCTGCCCCGATGTCGCAACCTCGTGATCCTACGCCTTCACCCTTTCGCCGTCTTGGCCCACGGCGCAGCGCCCGCTTCCCGCACCTCTTCCTTCTCCCGCCGGGCCGCGCTGTACTCCCTTCTCCCGCCGGGAGAAGAGCCCGCCCCGGACTCGATCCGGGAGTCGGGTATGAAGCTGGCGCTTCTCTCCCTTCCCGCCGGACCCTCACTTCCGACCTCTATCCCGAGGGGAGAGAGGAGAAAAGCAACACGGTTCGCGCGCGGGTCGGCGTAAAGCCAGCCGCAGGTGAGAAACCGTAAACCCTCGTTCCAGGGATGCTCTGATCAACTCCACGCAGGCGGCATGATGTCCGGAAGGATTCCAGATTGGCGTGCGTGGCGCAGTGCAGGCTGGCCGCCTGGACAAGCCGCGCGCGTCCTGATTCCTATAGATATTTGGGGAGCCTTCCGGACATCACCCCGTCGTTTGAAATCAATTGATTGGGGCCGATCCGTCTGCCCTCAGCTCCGCGTTGCGCCGCCTCAACAGACGGCCAGTCTGTCTTCGCCGACGCGCCTTCAGCTGCGCGCAGACGGATCGGTGACGCCTGTGCGGAGTTGATCAGAGCATCCCTAGGCGCGAAGCAAGTCGTTGATCGAGGTCTTGGAGCGGGTCTGCTCGTCGACCTGCTTGACGATGATCGCGGCGTACAGACTGTGGCTGGCGTCGGCGGACGGCAACGAACCGGCGACCACGACGCTGCCGGCGGGTACGCGGCCATAGCTGGTTTCGCCGGTTGCGCGGTTGTAGATGCGGGTGGACTGGCCGAGGAACACGCCCATGCCGATCACGCTGCCGCGTTCGACGACGACGCCTTCGACGACTTCCGAGCGGGCGCCGATGAAGCAGTTGTCTTCGATAATGGTGGGGTTGGCCTGCAATGGCTCCAGCACGCCACCGATGCCGACACCGCCGGAAAGATGCACGTGCGCGCCGATCTGCGCACACGATCCGACTGTCGCCCAGGTATCGACCATCGTGCCGGTGCCGACGAAGGCGCCGATGTTGACGTAGCTCGGCATCAACACCACGTCCGCAGCGATATGCGCGCCACGACGTACCAATGCGCCGGGCACGACGCGCGCACCCAACTGCAACAGCTCCGCATCGTCACCATGGCGAAAGCGCAATGGCACCTTGTCGAATGCGGCCGCAGAACCGCCGGTCACCACGCGATTGCCGTGGCATCGGAAGTACAGCAGCACTGCCTTCTTGAGCCACTGGTTGACACGCCAGCCACCCTGCCCGTCCGGCTCGGCAACACGAAACGTGCCTGCTTCGAGCAGGCCTAGGATCTCGTCGAGACGATCGATGAAGGCGTCGTCGACAGTCGCCGGATCGAAACTGGCGCGGCGCTCCCAGGCTTCGTCGATGAGCGGCTGCAAAGTGGCGGAACGGTCGGACATGCTTGGACTCACTGAGCAACGGACGTGGATGACTCGGATACGGATGACTCGGCTTCAATCTGCGCGATCAGGGTTTCGCGCAATTTTTCTTCGGTGGCGGCATCGAGCAGGCGACCATCATCGTCGGTCAGCTCGAAAAAATCCTCGACTCGTTCACCGATCGTGGCAATCCGTGCGTCGTGCACGGTGATGAAGCAGAGCCGCAGTGCGTGGGCAACCGCAGCGAGCAAGCCGGGCCGATCCGAACACACCAGCGCGAGTCGGGTGCGCGTGCCGCTGGCATCGGTACGGAAACTGATTCGCGGCGACATAGTGAAATGGCGTTGCGCCCGGCTCATGACGCGACGCGTGCGCAAGCCCTGCGGCGGCGGATTCTTCAACGCATTGGCGATGCGCAGTTCCGCTTCGGCAATCAGATCGGGATCGGTCACCGTATGTCCTTCGCTATCGAGCACGAAGAAGGTATTCAAGGCGCGGCCGAGCTTCGAGGTGACGATGCGCGCATCCAGCACATTCATCTGCAGGCGATCAAGCATTGCGGTGACGGTCGCGAACAGGCCGTGACGGTCGCCGGTGTAGATGAAGATCTCGGTCGCGCCACGCGGGCCGACCGGACGAATACGCACCAGTGGCAAGTCGATAGCTGTCGCTATCGCCTCGGTCTGCCAGGCGATCTGTTCGGCGCGATAGCGCAGGAAACTGCGTTCCGCGAATTCGCTCCATATCCGGTTGATGGTTTCCGCATCGATGCCACGCGCAGTCAGCAAGGTGCGTGCCTTGTCGCGGCAGACGCGCGCCCGATCCGATGCCAGCGGCAACTCGCTGCGCGTTTCGCGCAGTTCAAATCGGGTGGCTGTGTAAAGGTCGGAGAGCAATCTGTCGCGCCAGGAATTCCACAGCTTGGGGCTGGTGCCGTTGATGTCAGCGACGGTAAGCAGGTACAGATAGGTCAGGCGTTCCCAGTCGGCGACTTCCGCCGCGAAACGACGCACCACGTCCGGATCGCTGATGTCCTGGCGCTGCGCGGTCGAGCTCATCAACAAGTGCGAACGCACCAGCCATGCGACCAGTTCGATATCGCTTTCCGGAAGATCCAGACGCTGACAGAATTCGCGCGCGTCCTCTTCACCAAGCAAGGAGTGGTCACCGCCGCGCCCCTTGGCAATGTCGTGGACCAGACCGGCCAGCAACAGCAATGATGGTTGCGACAAGCGCGGGAACAGGTTGCTCGGCAACGGGAAATCCGCCGCGCCGTCGGCACTCGCGAAGCGCGCCATGAACGACAACACGCGCAAGGTGTGTTCGTCGACGGTGTAGACGTGGAACAGGTCGTACTGCATGCGACCACTGACCTTCGCAAACGCGGGAATCAACCGTGCCAGGAAGCCATGCGTCGCCAGCCCATCGATGGCGGCGACGGCAGCATCGGTTGGTCCTTCCAGCAATTCACGAAACGCGGCGAACACTTCGGGTCGCTCGACATCGACATCGGCATCCGCCATCGCATGGCGCACGGCGCGCTTCGCCGCTGCGCGCAAGCCAATCACGTCGGGATTGCTTGCAACGATTGAGAACAGGCGAATCACGGCCTCCGGCGTTCTTGCTGGAACGTCGAAATCGTCGAATTCGATGGCGTCGCCGATCTGGATGATGCCTTCGCCCAGCGAAACCGGCGGCGGCGCGGGCGATGCCAGGGCTTCGGCGCAGCGACTCAACACGTCATCGTTGATTGCGGCTATGCGGCTGGCCGCGCGAAAGTAGGTCTGCATGAACTGCTCGACGGCGAGATTGCCTTCGCCATCGTCGTAGCCCAACTCGCGTGCCAGCGTGCGCTGGTGGTCGAACACCAACCGCTCTTCCGGTCGTTGCGCCAACAGGTGCAAGGCGAAGCGGATTTGATAGAGGTCGGCCTGTGCCGATTCCAGCGCGGCTTGGCCGCCGGCATCGATCAAGCCATCGGTTGCAACCGGTTGCAGGCGACCGGCCATGATCTGGGTGAGCCAGTCGACCAGTTGCAGGTCACGCAGGCCGCCCGGACTTTCCTTGATGTTGGGTTCCAGGTTGTACGCGGTGCCACCGTAGCGCTTGTGGCGTGCCTGCTGTTCCTTGCGCTTGCCTTCCAGGAACCGGGCCGGCGTCCAGAATCCCGCATCGGGCAAGGCGTCGAGTAGCGCCTCGGCTTGCTCGGGATCGCCGGCAATGAAGCGCGCATCAAGCAGATTGGTGTAGACGCTGATGTCCTGTCGCCACAGCGAACGCGTCGCGTCGAGATCACGCACGGCGTGACCCGGCTTCAGGCCGAGGTCCCACAACGCGGTGAAGAACGCCTCGATGCCACGCAACAAGCCGTCGTTGGCATCGGTGCCAGCTAATACCAGCAGGTCGACGTCGGACTGCGGAAACAGCTCGGAACGACCAAATCCACCCACCGCAAACAACGTCGCCGCTGGAAAGTCGCCGAGCAACGCGCGCCACAAATAGGTCAGCACGCTCGCGACCGCTAGCGAGCGCGACTGGATCAGCTCGGCGGTTGGCGCACCGCGCCGGAATACGCCGGCAAGGTCGCGATCATGGTCGTTCAGGTATTGGCGCAGTCCGAGCCGGGCGCTGGCGTCGACGCCGGAACGCGGCATTGGCAAGCCGAGCCGCCGCAATGGCGGAACCACGATGCGCGTTTGCTCAGCGGGCGCCGGATTGCTCATGTCTGCCGTGGAACTCGCGACCGCATTTCGCCGACACGATCAGGCCGCTGTCGGCCATGGCGTGAGGATTTCGTAGCCGTCATCGGTGACCGCGATGGTGTGTTCCCACTGTGCCGACAGCGAATGATCCTTGGTCACCACGGTCCAGCCATCCGGCAGCAGCCGCGTGTAGGGCTTGCCGGCGTTGATCATCGGTTCGATCGTGAACACCATTCCCTTCGCCAGCTTCATGCCGGCACCGGCCTGGCCGTAGTGCAGCACTTGCGGATCTTCGTGATAAATCTGGCCGATGCCGTGGCCGCAGTATTCGCGCACCACGGAGAAACCCGCGCCTTCGGCATGACGCTGGATTGCGTTGCCTATATCGCCCAACGTCGCGCCAGGCTTGACCAAGCCAATCGCGAGCAGCATCGCGTCGCGCGTGGTTTCAACCAATCGCTTCGCCATCACGCTGGGCTCGCCAACGTAGTACATGCGGCTGGTGTCGCCGTGCCAGCCGTCGCGGATCACGGTGACATCGATATTGACGATGTCGCCATCCTTGAGCAGCTTGCTAGGGTTCGGAATGCCATGGCATATGACATGGTTGACCGACGTGCACAGGGTCTTGGTGAAGCCCTTGTAGCCGACATTGGCCGGGATCGCCTGCTGCTGGTTGACGATGTGGTCATAGGCAATCTGGTCGAGCTGCTCGGTGCTGATGCCCGCCTTCACGTGCGGCACCAGCACTTCCAGTACTTCGGCAGCGAGGCGGCCGGCAATGCGCATTTTCTCGATTTGCTCGGCGGTTTTGATCGTTACAGGCATGGAAACTCTTTAAATGGCTTGTGGCGCTGCGGGCGCCCGGGCTAGAATTGTACGGTTACGCGGCCGGGAATTTCTTCATTTCCTGGTCGCGGACATCGCGTATTGGCGGGCAAACCGCTGGTCGCAACGGCAATCGTGCCGAATCCACACACAGATCGTCACCGCTTGCGGGGTGCCCATACAAGGGTCGCAGCCGGGGATCTGTGGAGGAACCAACCCCGGGTTTTGCATGCGCATGATCGCATGCTGCCCAACATTGGAGTTTTTCATGCCTCAAGTCACCATGCGTCAGATGCTCGAAGCGGGCGTCCATTTCGGCCATCAGACCCGTTACTGGAACCCGCGCATGGCGCCGTACATCTTCGGCGCGCGCGGCAAGATCCACATCATCAACCTCGAAAAGACCGTGCCGTTGTTCAACGACGCGATGAATTTCGTTTCCGGCCTGGCGCAGAAGCGTGGCACCCTGATGTTCGTCGGCACCAAGCGTTCCGCCCGCGAAGCGATCAAGGAAGACGCCATGCGTTGCGGCCAGCCGTTCGTCGCCGCGCGTTGGTTGGGCGGCATGCTGACCAACTTCCGCACCGTCAAGCAGTCGATCGCACGTCTGAAGGAACTGGAAGCCGCCGCCACCGACGGCACCCACGAGAAGCTGGTCAAGCGCGAACTGCTGTCGATGCAGCGCGAGCAGGAAAAGCTCGAGAAGTCGCTCGGCGGCATCAAGAACATGAATCGCTTGCCCGACGCGCTGTTCGTGATCGACATCGGCCACGAGAACATCGCCATACAGGAAGCCCGCAAGCTCGGCATCCCGGTGGTCGCCGTGGTCGATACCAACTACGACCCGAGCCTGGTCGATTACGCCATTCCGGGCAATGACGACGCCATCCGCGCCGTGCAGTTGTACACCCGCGCCGTTGCTGACGCCGTGCTCGAAGGCCGCGCCGCTGCACCGTCTGCTGTTGTTGCCGAAGGCGACGACTTCGTCGAAACCGACGCCGACGGCAACCCGGTCATGAAGAAGGATGCCGGTCGCGATCGTGATCGCGATCGCAAGCCGGGTCCGCGCAAGCCTGATGGCAAGCGTCCGGGTGCGGGTGCACCTTCGGGTGCGCGTCGTGCCAATGGTCCGGGCGGCGCAACTCGCGTGACGGCTCCGGCTGCGGCCACAGATGCTCACCAGGCTTCGACGTTGACGCCAGAAGCAGCGGCAGCTGAGGCTCCGGCACCGTCGGTGACTCCGGCTGCGTCGGACGCGGCTGCGGCTCCGACGGAAGCTTCGGAACCGACCGAAACGGCGGCTCCTGCTGCGGTTGAGGCTTCGGCTGAGACGACGCCAGCAGCAGCTGAGACTTCCGACGCCAAACCAGCTGCCGACGCCTAAGTCAGCAGATTTTCAAACCGTCATCTGCGGACGGCACACTGCCGTCCGCATTGGTTTACTGGCTGCTCCACGCTGGCAAGCAGCAGGGCCCAGCGCTTGAAACTCGCGCATCAGCGGCCATCTGTTTGCTGCACAGATATGCATCGGCTTGCTTTCGTCACTGCAACTGCCCGATCCGCTTTCAACGAATTCCCAGGCGCGGCCCACGGCCACGCCTTCACCTTTCATACGAGGACATCAATGGAAATCACCGCCCCGATGGTCAAGGAACTGCGCGAGCGTTCCGGCGCCGGCATGATGGAGTGCAAGAAGGCACTCACCCAGAACAACGGCGACATGGAAACGTCGATTGAATGGCTGCGCAAGCAAGGCCTGGCCAAGGCCGACAAGAAGTCTGACCGCGTTGCTGCCGAAGGCCGCATCGTGATGGCGCAGGCTGGTGGCAAGGCCGTGCTGGTCGAGATCAACAGCGAAACCGACTTCGTCGCCAAGGATGACAACTTCCTCGCCTTCGCCGACGCCATCGCCAAGGTGGCACTCGACAGCGGCGTCGCCGATGTCGACGCGCTGAAGGCTTCGGCCTATCCCGGCGGCGGCACCGTCGAGGAAGCACGCAGTTCGCTGATCGCCAAGGTCGGCGAAAACGTGCAGCTGCGCCGCATGGTCCGCATCGACAGCAGCAACCACGTCGCCGGCTACCTGCACGGTGGTCGCATCGGCGTGTTGACCGAAGTCAAGGGCGGTTCCGACGAACTGGCCCGTGGCATCGCCATGCACGTTGCGGCGATGAACCCACCGTACATTGCAGCCAACGACGTCCCGGCCGATTTCCTCGCCAAGGAAAAGGAAATCGAACTCGCCAAGATGACCGACAAGGACCGCGCCAAGCCGCCGGAGATCCTCGAGAAGATCATCGGCGGCAAGGTCAGCAAGATCGTCAACGACGTCACCCTGACCGGCCAGCCGTACGTGATGGACACCAACGATACCGTCGGTGCCGTGCTCAAGAAGGAAGGCGCAGAAGTGCTCGCCTTCCATCGCCTCGCCGTTGGCGAAGGCATCGAGAAGGTGGTTGAGGATTACGCCGCCGAAGTGATGAAGCAGGCCGGTCTCGCCTGATCGATTGCGACATCGTCATGAAAAAGGCCGCGAGTGATCGCGGCCTTTTTTGTGGGCGAAGGTTCCGTCTGCGGTTACGCGCCGCCAACCGCCGACAACGGCACGCCTTCGGTCATGTCGCACTCGCCATGATGACAATCGCAGCCAGTGGTGACCTGTTCCGCTGCCTTCTTCTCGCAACTCGCCGAACAACACTTCTCATTCGGCCCCACCATGCACTTGCACGGCTTGTGCGCACACTTGCCCTGGTCGATCTGCATATCGGTCTCCTCGTTCAAGGGGAATCCTGTGTAACGCATGGTAGGACAACCAGCGATGACTGCCGGGGAGAACTACACTCGGCACACCTTAGTGCAGGAGTACGTCATGCAAGCCATCTGGAACAACACCGTCATCGCGGATAGCGACGAAACCGTCGTGGTCGAGGGCAATCACTACTTCCCCGCCGACTCGCTGAAGCGCGAACATTTTCGCGAAAGCAGCCAGCAATCGACGTGTCCCTGGAAAGGCACAGCGAGCTACTACGACGTCATCGTCGACGACCAGGTCAACTCCGGCGCCGCTTGGTACTACGCCGAACCCAAATCAGCCGCAGAAGAAATTCGCGGACGCGTTGCCTTCTGGCGCGGCGTGACGGTAAAGGCGTAGGCCGCAGCAGCGTCCTGTCCGCACATGTGACGAGCACGACGAAACCTAGAAGTCCTTCATTCCAGCGACCGTACCCTGCAAACTGGAATGTTCTCGCCAGCTTGGTTCGGCGACCATAAAAAAACTGTCGTCATCCTCGCGAAAGCGGGGAACCATTTTGATTTTTCCGTAGATTCAGTGACCTGCCAAAGATCAAAATGGATCCCCGCTTTCGCGAGGATGACGAGATTGAAGGGTCAATTCGCGCCGTGAAGTTGTAGTCACCCATCCCCGCGCAACCGCAGCGTCAGACCTTTCAAGAAATTCCGCAACATCTGATCCCCACACGCCCGGTAATGCTTGTGCCCCGGCAGGCGAAACACCGCCGTCAGCTCCGGCTTGTTGACTGGAAAGCCCGCGCTCTCGAACACCGCGTGCATATCAACATCCTTCAAC
>JBBSLA010000002.1:0-96227 GCA_038255665.1 Lysobacterales bacterium
GGCTTCGATGGGCCTGTCCGTCTCCGACGCCATTCGATTGCTGCTGGTGCGGGTCGCCGCTGACGGCGCATTTCCCTTTGCCGTGAAGGTGCCCAACGCGACCACTCGCAAGGCGATGTCCGAACTGGAGCGAGGCAAGGGCAAGCGCTTCGAGTCTGCCGACGCACTATTCAAGGATCTGGAAATCTGACGGGTTGACGCCGGTCCAGTCCGCGCAGTTCCGGCGCGACGAGCGGGCGTCACGCTGGCTAAAGGCGAAGGCCGCTATCCTCAGTCGTTCGAGCCACCCGTCACGGAGAAATCGCATGCGTCTACCAGCAATCGTCCTGGCGCTGGTAATCAGCAGTAGCGCCCTGGCCGAGAAACAGGCGGCGTACGGGCCGCGTCTGGAGGGTTTCGACTATCCGTACCCGGTGCAGATGTTCAAAGTCGATTCGCAAAAACAGCAACTGGAAATGATGTATCTGGATGTGAAGCCCACCGGCAAGTCCAACGGCCAGATCGCCGTTCTGCTGCACGGAAAAAACTTCTGCGCGGCAACCTGGGAATCCACCATCGCTGCGCTGGCAAGCGCCGGTTATCGCGTGATTGCTCCGGACCAGATCGGCTTCTGCAAATCCAGCAAGCCACAGCACTATCAGTTCACCTTCGACCAGTTGGCGGCGAACACGCGGACGCTACTCGCTAGTCTCGGCATCGAAAAATCGATAGTGATCGGCCACTCCATGGGAGGCATGCTCGCCACGCGATACGCGCTGATGTATCCGCAGGCGACGCTGCACCTTGCGCTGGTCAATCCGATTGGCCTTGAAGACTGGCGCGCCGCCGGCGTTCCCTGGCGCAGCGTGGATGCGTGGTATCAGAACTACTTGAAGACCAGTTTCGAAGGCATCCGCAAGTATCAGATGGACGTCTATTACGCCGGCACGTGGAAGCCGGAATTTGAACGCTGGGCGCGCATGCAGGCCGGCATGTATGCGGGACCGGGCAAGCAACAGGTGGCGTGGAACCAGGCCCTCACCTACGACATGATCTACAGCCAGCCCGTCGTGCAGGATTTCCCGAACGTTGCCGTGCCGACAACACTTTTCATCGGACAGAAAGATCGCACCGCGATCGGCAAGGACTTGGCACCCGCTGATCTCAAGGCTCGACTCGGCGACTATCCCGCGCTGGGTCGTCGCGCCGCGGCAGCCATACCGGGCGCGAAACTGGTCGAGTTCGAAGACCTCGGCCACTCGCCGCAGGTGCAGGATCCGGAACGGTTCAATGCGGCGCTGATCAAGGCGCTGGGTGGGCGTTGATTGACGGGCGGAGGACGACAACACAGATAGGCGGCGTTTCCGCCCCGCCCGAAGTCAAACGAAGATTCCGATGTCCACGTTCGAGCTTTCCGGGTTCAGCGCCAAGGACTGAACAAGGAGTCGGTCAAGCAACTCGCAGCATCAATAGGAGACTGACCATGAAACGAGTGCCCGCTTCACTGCTTGCATCGGGAATGGCGCTTGCAGTTGCCGGCTGCTTGTCGGCACCGCATTCCCGCCCGGCTACTGCGCCGTACGATCTGCTGATCCGTAATGGCGTGGTCTACGACGGGAGTGGCAACGCGGCGCAGCGCGTCGACGTTGCGGTGCGCGACCAACGCATCGCAGCTCTGCTGCCGGCAGGTAGCGATGCACGCGCCACGCAGGTGTTGAATGCAAAGGGCCAAGCCGTCGCTCCCGGCTTCATCAACACCCTGAGCTGGGCGGTGGATTCGTTGATTGTCGATGGTCGCGGCATGAGCGACACGAAACAGGGTGTCACGCTGGAGATATTCGGCGAAGGCTGGTCGATGGGGCCGCTGAACGACACGATGAAAGCCGATGTAATCAAGCAGCAGGGCGACATCAAGTACCCGATCGAGTGGACCACGCTGGGTGAGTATCTCGACTATCTGGTGCGACGCGGCGTCACCCCGAACGTCGCGTCATTCGTTGGCGCCAGCACGGTGCGCATCCATGAACTGGGTGAGGATGATGTCGCGCCCGACGCCGCGCAACTTGTCCGCATGCAGGATCTGGTGCGCCAGGCGATGCGTAAAGGCGCGTTGGGCGTGGGCGCATCGCTGATCTATCCGCCGGCGTTCTTTGCCAAGCCGGAAGAATTGATCGCGCTGGCACAGGCGGCAGCCGAAAGTGGCGGCGGTTATGTGGCGCACATGCGCAACGAATCCAGCGATCTGCTCGACGCCGTCGACGAAACCATCGCCATTGCCCGTGCCACCGGCCAGCGTGCCGAGATCTACCACTTGAAAGCGGCCGGTGAAGACAACTGGCCGCTGATGACGCAGGCCATCGCACGGATCGAGCAGGCGCGCGCGCAAGGCGTGCCAGTCAGCGCCAACATGTATGCCTACACGGCGGGCGCAACCGGCGCAGCAGCGAGCCTGCCGCCTTGGGTGCAGGCAGGCGGCCACGACGCAATGGTCGCCCGGCTGAAGCAGGCCACCGTGCGCAAGCGCGTGATCGCCGAGATGAAGGCAGCGACCGGCGATTGGGAAAACCTCTACAAACAGGCCGGCTCTGCTGACCGCGTGATATTCATCGGCTTCAAGAACGAAAAACTCAAACCACTGACCGGCAAGACCCTGGCCGATGTAATGGCAATGCGCGGCACACCAGCCGAAGACACCTTGATCGACCTGATCATCGAGGACAATTCGCGCGTGGATACCGCATATTTCCTGATGAGCGAGGACAACGTCGCGCTCGGTTTGAAACAGCCGTGGGTGAGCCTGGGCTCCGATGCGGAATCATCCGCACCGGAAGGCGTCTTTCTCAAGTCCAGCACGCATCCGCGCGCCTACGGCAACGTCGCGCGCTTCCTTGGCCACTACGTGCGCGAGCGCAAGCTGATGTCGCTGGCCGAGGGCATTCATCGGCTGACCGGTTTGCCCGCGCAGAACTGGAAACTGAAGAATCGCGGGTGTCTATCCGTGGGCTGCTCCGCCGACATCGTTGTGTTCAATCCGTCCACCATCATCGATCACGCCAGCTTCGACAAGCCGATGCAATATGCCACCGGCGTCAACGATGTTTTCGTCAACGGCGTGCAGGTGCTGCGCGATGGCGAGCACACCGGCGCTACGCCGGGACAAGTGGTTCGTGGGCCTGGTTGGTCAGCCGACGAGCACTGACAGCATCCCCGCTGGCACTGAAAGCGTGCGTGTCGACCCGTGAAGCGAAGTCGCGGTGGACGAGCCATCAGCAAAAGCGATGCGACAAAGTTTCACGCCTGGTATTCAGCGCCCGTCTCAAAGCCTGACATAGCGCGCCGCTAAACTTGCGCGGTGAAAACGCTCGACAAACTCGCGATTCTTGCTGACGCCGCCAAGTACGATGCTTCCTGTGCATCCAGCGGCGCCGACAAGCGCAACTCGCTGGGCACGGGTGGCATCGGCAGCACCGAGGGCACGGGCATCTGCCACTCCTACACGCCTGATGGTCGCTGTGTTTCGCTGCTGAAAATCCTGCTGACCAACTTCTGTATTTTCGATTGCGTGTACTGCGTCAACCGCGTGTCGAGCAACGTGCGCCGTGCGCGCTTCACGCCGGCCGAAGTAGTGAATCTGACGCTCGATTTCTACAAGCGCAACTACATCGAAGGTTTGTTCCTTTCCAGCGGCATCATTCGCGACAGCGACTACACCATGGAGCAATTGGTGGAAGTCGCGCGCTGCCTGCGCGAGGACCACAAATTCGCGGGCTACATCCACCTGAAGACCATCCCCGATGCCACGCCGGAGTTGATGGCTGCGGCAGGCAGGTACGCTGACCGCCTGAGTATCAACATCGAGCTTCCAACCGAAGAAGGTCTGGCGCAACTGGCTCCGGACAAGACCATGTCTGGCATCCGCGCCGCGATGGGCGACATCCGCTGGCGCATCGAGGAAGGCAAGGAGGCGCGCAAGGAAGCGAAGACGACGCGCGCCAAACCGCCGAAATTCGCGCCGGCAGGACAAAGCACGCAGATGATTGTCGGCGCCGACGATGCCGACGATCGCTCCATCCTGCACACCACCGACAACCTCTACGGCAACTATCGGCTGCGCCGTGTTTACTACTCGGCCTTCAGCCCGATACCGGATGCATCGGCGCAACTTCCGTTGCAGGCACCGCCGTTGCAGCGCGAACACCGCTTGTACCAGGCCGACTGGTTGCTGCGCTTCTACGGATTCGGCGTCGAGGAAATTGCCCCGTCCGATGTCGGCGGCATGCTCGATCTGGACATCGACCCCAAGTTGGCGTGGGCGCTGCGAAATCCCGCGCAGTTCCCGGTCGACGTAAACACGGCGGCACGCGAAATGTTGCTGCGGGTGCCGGGCATGGGAACGCGCAACGTAGCGCGCATCCTGGCGTCGCGCCGGCATGGCGCGTTGCGCGTGGCGGACCTGACACGTCTGCGCCTGCCGATGAAGAAGGTGCTGCCGTTTGTTTCCGTGCTTGACCATCATCCGCGTCGTCGGCTGGACGATCCATTGCGATTGCGCGCCGAACTGGCACCGAAGCCGAAGCAGATGGGGCTGTTTTGATCGCAGCGGGATTGCGCTTTCGTGTAAGCAAGCTCGCGTGTCTCACAGCACGATTGCACGTATGCATCAACGGCGACGGTCCCCGTGTACAGCGCGCAGATTGAACCACCTTGGGATGTCGATGCGTGGCGCGCTGCCGCGCGTGCGGCTCTGCTAGCCAGCGTCACACCACAGGACGTTGCGTGGAACGGCGACGCGCAATCCGGCCTGCTCGCTGGCATCGATGTAGCCACGTTGTCACCCGTACGCACGGCACCTCGCGTCTCTTCGCAGTTCCTGTCGCTGGCCGCAGCGGTGCTGTGCCATCGCGATCCGCAGCGGCACGCCCTGCTTTATCGCTTGCTATGGCGAATTGGCAACGGTGAGGCGCACCTGCTGTCACGCGCGACCGATGTCGATGTCAATCGCGCGCAGGTTCTCGCCAAGTCGGTCAGCCGCGACACTCACAAGATGAAGGCGTTCGTGCGCTTTCGCGAAGTACCGGGACAAGACAATGCTTACGTCGCCTGGTTTGAACCGGACCACCACATCGTCGATCGCGTGGCGCCTTTTTTCGTTCGGCGATTCGCCGGCATGCGCTGGGCGATCATCACACCGGATCGAACTGCATCGTGGGACGGCACGAAGCTTCAATTGGGGCCGGGCGGAGCGCGCGCTGACGCGCCTTCCGACGATGCGCAGGAAACGATGTGGCGCACCTACTACGCCAACATCTTCAATCCGGCACGCCTAAACCCGACCATGATGCGTCAGGAGATGGCGCAGAAATACTGGAAGAACCTGCCCGAGACGCAACTGCTGCCGGACCTGATCCGTGATGCTGGCCAGCGCGTGCGCGACATGGCCGAGCGAACGCCGCAGCAGCCACGACGTCGTATTCCGAAAGCGGTCGCGGAAGCCGCGCCGCCCGAATTCGACGGCAGCATCGCAGCCCTCGCTCGCGCCGCGCACGCTTGTCGACGCTGCGAGCTGTGGCAGCCAGCAACGCAGGTTGTATTCGGGCAAGGCCCAACGGATGCACAAGTAATGATCGTCGGCGAACAACCCGGCGATCAGGAAGATCTCAGCGGTCGACCATTCGTCGGCCCTGCTGGCAAGCTGTTGGATCGCGCCTTTAACACACTTGCGCTTGATCGCAGCACCTTCTACCTAACCAACGCGGTCAAGCATTTCCGCTACGAGCAGCGCGGCAAAGTCCGAATGCACATGAACCCCGCCGTCAGCCACATGCAGGCCTGCAAGCCATGGCTGCTTGGTGAAATGGCGACGGTCAAGCCACGCATCGTCGTATGCCTCGGCGCGACGGCATCACGCGCGGTACTCGGTAACGATTTCCGCTTGATGGAAGAGCGTGGTCGCTGGCACCCACTGGACGACGGCGTGCGCGCATTCGCGACCGTCCATCCGTCATGGGTCCTGCGGCAGCCCGTTGATGCCCGCGAGGAAGCCTTCACCGGATTCGTCCATGACCTGCAAACTCTCAAGAACGCGCTTGATCTCGACCAGGCTTTGTCCATCTCAGACCCGTAGCGCTGCCCTGCCGCCCGGTGCCGGATTTTGCTGCATGCAGACTTTTCGCTACTGATCCGATCCTTGCAAGCCTGCGCTGGCACTGGGCAGCGCTTCACCCCGCCTTGCGTGCCTTGGTGGTCGATGCGCTGGACTTTTTCTTCGCGCTTGCCTTCTTCGTACTTGCCTTCTTCACCACCGATTTCTTTACCGACTTGCTGGCGGAAGATTTCGTCGCGCGCTTGCCCGCCGATTTCTTGGCCGGCGTGCGCTTGTTGCTGTCCAGGCTCTTCTTGAGCAGGGACATGAAATCCACGACGTTGGTGCTGGCATCTTCGGGCAGTTTTTCGTCGTCTTGCGGCAGCGATTTCACCACGCCCTTGCTTTTCATCCGGCTCTTGATGACTTTCGTCAACCGTTCGCGATACTCGTCCTTGTAGTTGCCCGGCGTCCAGTCGCTGGCCATCGATTTGATCAACTTCTCGGCCATCTCGAATTCCGCCTCGCTGATTCGATACGACTTGGCCGTGGCGTCCGGGAAGTTGTAGTCCTCCGCATCAACCAGTTCCTGCGGGTAGCGCAGCAGATTCAACAGAAGCGCATCGCCTTGCGGCATCACGGCGCACAGGTACTCGCGGGTGCGTATCACGACATGGCCAATGCCCACGCGCCTGGTCTTGCGCAGCGTTTCTCGCAGAAGTACGTATCCCTTCTCGGCCTTCTTGCCCGGCACCAGAAAGTACGGCTTCTCGAAGAACGACGGTGCGATTTCGTCGACGTTGACGAACGCATTGATGTCGATCGATTCGTGCGATTGCGGTGCGGCTTCCTTCAAGGTTTCCTTGTCGATGACGACGTAGCTGCCCTTGTCGTACTCGAACGCCTTGACGATATCCTTCCACGGCACCTCTTCGCCCGTCTCGGCGTTGACGCGTTCGTAGCGGATCGGTTGCTTGTTGCGAGAATCGAGCATCTTGAACTGGATGTCGGTTCGGCGCTCGCCCGACATCAGCGAGATCGGCACATTGAGCAGCCCAAACGACAGCGTTCCGGTCCAGATAGGGCGAGCCATGATGTTCTCCTCGGCAGGGCGTCGAGAGTAAACGCTGATTCCTGCCGTAGCGCCAGCAGCACAATTGCTGTTGTGGAAAGTTCAGTCAGCCACCGCAGACTCGACGTCATGATGCGCGCCAACAGATGCGCTCGAGGTAATCGATGGGACTCAAGGAATACAAGCGCAAGCGCGATTTCACGGCGACGCCCGAACCCGCAGAAGGCGGTGACGCCGCGGCGGCTGACAAGCAGCGTATCTTCGTCGTCCAGCTGCATCACGCCTCGCGACGGCATTATGATTTTCGACTGGAACTGGATGGCGTGCTGAAGAGTTGGGCCGTTCCGAAGGGTCCCAGTTTCGATCCAGCGGTGAAGCGGCTTGCTGTGGAAGTTGAGGACCATCCCCTTTCCTACGCCGACTTTGCCGGCGACATTCCGCAAGGACACTACGGCGCAGGGCATGTCGACGTGTTTGACAGCGGAACCTGGACTCCACTGGGAAGCCCGCGCAATGGACTTCGCGATGGCGACCTGAAGTTCGCGTTGCACGGTGAAATCCTGCGCGGATCATGGGTGCTGGTGCGTACGCGCATGCAAGGCAGCAAGCAGCAATGGCTACTGATCAAGCATCGCGACGAGTTCGCAGGTGACGGCGAAGCGGATGATTTCGTCGATGCGAAAACCGACCGGCCGCGCGCTGTGAAAGCGGCCAAAAAAACCGCGGCCAAGCGGAAGGACCCGGCAAAGGTTTCGAAAGCGAAGATGGCGGCAAACAACGAAACGCCTCCAACCAATACCAAGCGCGAGACGATCAGCAACCAGGCTTTCAACCCCGAGTTGTGTCGCTCGCAATCGAGCGCACCTGCTGGCGACAACTGGTTGCACGAAGTCAAATGGGACGGTTACCGGCTGCTGACAACCATCGTTCGGGGCAAGCCAAGGCTGTGGTCGCGAAACGGCATTGAATGGACCGAGCGCCTGCCGGACCTCGTCAAGGCAGTCCAGACACTTGGTCTCGCGAGCGCGCAACTGGATGGCGAAATGGTGGTGCTGCGCGAAGGACGCGACAGCTTCAACGCCTTGCAGGCGCGGTTGTCCGAGAAAAGTGCCGACAGCAACGACCAGATTGTCTACATGTTGTTCGACATGATTCATCGCAACGGCGAATCCTGGCGCGAAGTCGCGCTGATCGAACGAAAGCGCGCGCTGGCAGCGCTGATTGACAGGCATCCAAACGAAATCCTTCGGTACAGCGAGCACCAGATCGGCAGCGGTGCCGAGGTATTTGCGCAGGCAATCACGGCCGGCCTCGAAGGCATAGTCAGCAAGCGCATCAACAGTGGCTATCAGGGCGGTCGCGGCGGCGATTGGGTAAAGGTGAAGGCGCGTCCGTCGGATGAATTTGTTGTGGTCGGATACACGGAACCCAAGGGCAGTCGTTCGGGTATCGGCGCGCTCTTGCTGGGCCAGCCGCGCGACGGTGTGCTGAGCTACGTCGGCCGCGTCGGCACCGGTTTTGACGACGCGTTGCTGCGTTCGCTGCGCAAGCGCCTTTCCGACACCACCATCAAGTCGCCCGTAGTCAACATCGCCCGGTTGCCGACACGTGATCGCAACTCCGCGATTTGGGTTCGCCCGGAGCTGGTCATCGAAGCGTTCAACCAAGGCTACGGCGGCAACGGCCTGTTGCGGCAGGCATCGTTCAAGACCATTCGCGAAGACAAGACGGCGGCGGACCTGACGGAAGGAAGCGGCGAAATGGCAAAGAGCGCGGCGAAAACGTCCACGAAGAAATCGAGTGCACCGGCGAGCGGAAAATCTTCAGCGCAGAGCAGCCGCTCAGAACCCGGCAAGTCGGCCGCGGAAGCGTCGAAAGCAACGGTCACCGTCACCCACCCTAACCGGATCGTGTTCACGGAACTCGGGAAAACCAAAGCCGACGTCGCCAATTACTACGCCAGGGTTGCCCAACAGTTCTTGCCGGGCGTGGTCGGTCGCGCCATGTCCGTCGTGCGTTGCCCGGGCGGCATTGGCAAGAACTGTTTTTTCCAGAAGCATGCCGCCGACGCGCTCGGCGAGCACGTGATCAACATTCCGATCCGGGAAAAAGCAGGCAAAGCGAACTACCTTGGCATTGACAGTGAAACCGGATTGGCGGAACTGGTGCAGATGAACACCATCGAGTTCCACCCTTGGGGCGGATTGGCGGCATCGCTTGAACGCTGCGATCGCATCGTGTTCGATCTCGATCCGCACGCCTCAGTCACGTGGAAGCGCGTCGTCGCCGGCGCGCGCGAAGTGCGCAAGCAACTGCAATCCATCGGCCTTGAGTCATTTGTTCGCACGTCCGGCGGAAAAGGATTGCACGTTGTGGTCCCACTCGATCCCGGCGCGCAGTGGGATGCCGCCAAACGCTTTGCAAAGGCCGTGGCCACCGTGCTGGCCGAATTGCATCCGAAAGAATTTGTTGCGATTTCAGGCGAATCCAATCGCAAGGGCAGGATTTTCATCGACTGGTTGCGCAATGGACGCGGCGCGACCAGCGTAGCCTCGTACTCGTTGCGGGCGCGGCCCAGTGCCGGCGTTGCAATGCCGCTGGACTGGAGTCAACTTGGCCGGGTCAAGTCGGGCGATCACTACAACATCGACAACACTGTCGCCGCGATCAGCCGCCGAAAGGCTGACCCGTGGGACGGCATCGACGAGATTCGTCAAGCTTTGCCCGACCTTGAGTAACCTCACCTTGCGGTCGCGCGCGCCAACGCTGGAAACAGAATGCGCTACGGCACCACCGTGGCGCACTGGAGCACTGCGCCAGTTTGCCCAAGCACGCGCGCACACCTTCGATGGATTCGCGCGCGACCTTCAGTTGCTGAAGCATGTGCTCGACGAAGACAAGGACTGATTGTCGGTTGGTGGTTGCCAGTAATTCGGCGTCAGGCAAGAGCTCGCCTGCTGGCGTCCATTCATCCAGTGGCCCACCGTGCCGGTCACACTCCCGGCCGACCAGGACATCGCTCACCGTTCGTTTTCCAATCTCACAATGACACGAGGACACCGACCCTTGGATCTGAAAAGTGGTTATCCGTACTGGGCAGTCAAGAACGGCCTGATGCATGCATTCCCCCGCATGGAAGCTGATCAGCAATGCGACGTGGCGATTGTCGGAGGCGGCATCAGCGCGGCATTGATCGCCAACCAGCTTGCGCAGCATGGGCACGACGTCGTCGTGATCGAACAGCGAGATGTTGCGTGGGGAAGTTCGGCGGCGAGTACCGCTTTGCTCCAATACGAAATCGATACGCCGATGGTCGATCTCGCCAAGCGCTACGGTGAGAAGGATGCCGCTCTCGCCTACCAGGCATGCGCCGACGCAATCCCGATGTTGCAGGGCCTGTCGCGCGATGTGCGCGACGTGGATTTTTCGCTGGCGCAGAGCCTGTACTACGCCAGTCGCGAACGTGACGTTTCGGCAATGCGGGACGAGCTCGCCCTGCGACAACGCCACGGTTTCGATGTCGAATGGTTGGAAAGCCCCGAGCTTTGGGACGAGTACGACGTGCGTGCTCCCGGCGCGATGCTCAGCAAGCTCGGAGCGCGCGTCGATCCGTACCGACTGGCCTATCGCCTGCTGGCGAAACTGGAGCGTGCCGGGACGCGCGTGTTTGATCGATCGCGCGTCGTGGAAATGCAAACGTCTCCGCGCAAAGTGACCTTGCGCACGGAGGCGGGCTTTTCGATCCAGGCCAAGCATGTCGTCTTGGCAGCCGGTTACGCCAACGAACATTGGCTATCGAAAAAAGTGGCGGAGAACCGCAGCAGTTACGCCTTCATCACCGATCCGCTGGGCGCGGAGGAACTCGGTGCATTCGCGAAGACGATGGCCTGGGAGTCCGCCCGTCCCTACATTTACCTTCGATCCACATCGGACGGCCGCTTGCTGGTCGGCGGGGAAGACGATGCCATCGACATACCGGCCAAGCGAAATGTGCAGGTGGAAAAGAAGGTGCAAGACCTGCAGAAGAAAGTCAGCCTGGCCATCCCGCGACTGCAACTGAAGCCGGCCTTCGCATGGGCTGGCACGTTCGCGGAAACCTCCGACGGCCTGCCGTTCTTTGGACCGCATCCGCAGCACGGGCCTCGCGTTCATTTCGCGATGGCTTACGGTGGCAATGGCATCACCTACAGCATGATCGGTGCCGGTTTGCTGCACGCGATGATTGAACGTCGCAAGCATCCGCTCAAGTCGCTGTTCTCATTCTCGAGGCTGGATCGAAAATGAATCGTGTCGCGCATCGACGCAGCGACATCGAACGAATGACATCGCGCTGAACGTTGACGGAGGCGGCAAGCCCGCGGTTCATCGTCGTGCACCGATGATCGAGGCTCCCGCAGGTACCGACCTGCAACCACGAGGAGACCCAAGTCATGAGCAACACCACCAATCATCTGTCGGCATCGACCTTGATCGGCGACGACATCACCAACCCGCAGAAGGAAAATCTCGGCGATCTGAAAGACTTCATGATCGACACGACCAGTGGCAAGATTTCCTATGCAGTCGTGTCTTACGGCGGCATCCTCGGAATGGGCGACAAGCTGTTCGCGGTGCCATGGAGCCAGTTGACGGTTGATCACGAGAACAAGTGTCTCGTGCTCAACGTAAGCAAGGATCGCTTGAAGGACGCACCCGGCTTCGACAAGGACCACTGGCCGAACTTCGCCGACACATCGTTTGCGAGCAAGATCGACACCTACTACGTTCGGTGAACTCCCGCCACGGTCGCCTTGTTTTCATGAGGCGGTAGCCAGCGTTGGGGTCTAACCAATTCGCCGCGCGTACCCTCGGGTACAACGTCGGCGATTTTTTTTGCTGGTCTTGCAACACTACAGCGTGCTCGGTGTGCCCATCCCCTTGAGTGTGGAGCGCCCTGTTGCATCGCCTTTCCGGACTACGCTCAGTGTCCCGTTTGTCTCGAGAACGACCGCCTCGGCCTGGTCCGATGTCATCATTCCTGCCGTACGCAGCGCCGAATGAACCTCCTCGTCGGTGACCCGTGCCTTTTGTAGCGCAGAGTGTAGAAGCTCGCCGCGATACAGCAGCAACCGCGGCTCGCCAGTTACAAGCTTTCGAATCCAGGGGGCTCGCACGCTTGACCAGGTAACGACGAATTGCAGCGCGATCAGCAGCGCGAAAGCAGTGGCTCCGTCGGTCAGTGAAACTTCCTTCGAGGTCAGCACACTCGCCAGTGTCGAGCCGAGCGAAACCGTCACCACCAAGTCGAAAGCGTTCATTTTCGACAGCGTCCTGTTACCTGCAATTCGCAGGAAAAGCACAAGGACTGCGTAGGCGAGAAACCCCACGATCAAGGTGCGGTAAACGCTGTCCCATCCATTGAAGAAAAGTTGCGTCATGTCTGCCTCCAGTACCAAATGTCGTTCGCTAGTCGCCGCTGCCATCATTACGACCGGTACGGTACATCGCGAGCCCTCGTCAGCCGTCGTTGGATGGACCTGCTGACGACAATCGGCAGGTCCTATCAACATTGGCCGCGCGCCCAAACGCATGCTGAAGAGCAGGCAGCAACCGGGCAGTTCCGTACGGTAGCGGACAGAACTCGTTCATCCAACTCCCGATACTGTCCCTCCGCGCTGGAAGGCGTCCGCCAATGAGCCACCTTTCACGTCAGGAAAGGCGCTGCCAGCTCGCGGCACCATCAACCCCGTTGTCAATTTACAGGAGACTACCCCATGTCGAAGAGCATCGATGCAGCGCAAGTGAACGAACTTCTCTTCCAAGCGCTGGAAACAGAGCGGGGCGGTATCAAGATCTACACCACCGCGATCGAGTGCGCCGTCAACGAGGACCTGCGCAAGGAATGGTCAGAGTACCTCGATGAGACGAAAAACCACGAACGTATCCTCACGTCGGTATTCGAAAAGCTTGGCCTGGATACGGAAACGCAGTCGGCTGGCCGCCAGGTTTGCGCACATCTGGGCGAGTCGCTGATCCAGGCGATGAAGATGGCTCAGGAAGCTGGCGATCCCGGCGCTGCACAACTTGTGGCAACGGAATGCGTCGTGCTCGCGGAGACCAAGGATCACTCGAACTGGGAATTGATAGGTCACGTCGCCAAGAACAGCAGTGGCGACCGTTCGAAGGTACTGAAAGAAGCATTTGAAGAGGTGGAGACCGATGAAGACCACCACCTCTATCACACGCAGGGATGGTCGCGGGAGTTGTGGATCGAATCGCTGGGCCTGCCAGCCGTGCTGCCGCCGCCGGAAGAAGTAAAAAAGGTCGAGACGGCGATCGGTGCGTCGCGAGCAGAACAGCAGCGTGACGACATGCTCTGATGTTGGAACGCTAGCGAACTGGAGCAGGAGATGGACTGGATTCAATGGCCTGCCATGGTGGTGACCGTTCTCGCCGCCTGGCTGGTCGCCTCGTCCTCGGAGCGGCGGCGAGCGGTAGGCTTTTGGGTGTTCCTGCTAAGCAACGTCCTGTGGATCGTATGGGGCGTCCATGCGCGAGCCTACGCCCTGATTGGGCTTCAGATATGTCTTGTGGCGATGAATGTTCGCGGCACATCAAAGAACTCGAAGCCGGGCACTGACGACGTCATGACCTGACCGTCAGTGGATCCAGAAACCGGACCATAGCCCATAGATTCAGGAGAAAAAACATGACCGAAATGCGCTGTTCAAAAAAGGGCTGTCCGGAACCTCGCCAAGCCGGCAATCGATTTTGCGGCCCGATATGCAGAAACTCTGCACATTTTCCCTTGGACATTGTGGAACGGTTGCAGGACGACGAGCTGCTCGGCATACCCCCAGTCATGATCGAGACGACGGTGCCCGTGCGATATCACCGCCGTCCACGGTCGCCTGGCAGGATAGACGAGCGCCTTGGGGAGTAGCCCGGGGCACCAGCGGCTTCTGCCGATAGTGCACACCAAATACCCTTGCGCCAATCACACTTGCTGCGGACCAAACGTTTGATCGAGGTCCGATTCGCCATTCGCGGAACCGATCCGCACGCAACTCGCTTGACCCGTTATCAGCCAGCGTGCTTCGGCCGCTTCACGCGCAGCCGATAAGGCCCTTTGCCTGTCCACGTGGATCAAAAGTGCCGTTTGATGATCGAAAGCCACGGTCCAACCGCCGCCATCTTCGTGCACGAAGTAACAAATTAGCTCGGAGCTGAGTGGGTCCATGGAACGGCCTGCGCAAAAAGTGAAGAGGGCTGACGCTGGAACGATATGTCGACGAAGCTGTAAGGCATTAGAACAAGCGAATGGTCAAGTCATTCGCCGTTGCAACTTCGACGCGTCACCCAGGAGCGACTTCGCAACAAGACATGGAGCTTGCTGGTCTTCCGTCGGCGTCCGCGCCGACGATGTCTGCAGCACAGTCCATCGCACTGATGAACGCCGTGCCGTCAGGTTCACTTGCGCTTAATGGCCGGTAGCTTTGAATCGAAGTGCGCGTTGGCGCCAACCATCCCGACACTCAAAACGAAAAGGGGAATCACCATGCAAACCGTCGTCTCTTCTGCCGATCTTTCTGTCGCCAGCGAATCCAGTCGAACCGGTGTCAGTTGGGCGGCAATTTTCGCCGGTGCCGCCGCTGCCGCAGCGCTGTCCTACGTGCTCGTTATCCTCGGATTCGGGCTCGGATTGTCCTCGGTTTCTCCGTGGACGAACGATGGCGCGAGTGCGGAAGCGATCGGTATCGCGACCATCCTCTGGCTTGCATTCACGCAGATCATTTCGGCCGGCATGGGCGGTTATCTTGCCGGTCGGCTGCGCGTGAAGTGGTCATACATCGCCGACGACGAAGTCTACTTTCGCGATACCGTACATGGCTTTCTCAGCTGGGCCGTCGCCAGCCTGGTCGTGGTCGCATTCCTGGCAACTGCGGTCGGCAACGTGCTGGGCAGCGGCGCGAAACTGGCCGGTTCTGCGCTCAGCGGGGCGGGCAATGCAGTGGGCACCAGCGTATCGGCGGCGATGGAAAACATCGATATCGATAGCGAGTATTTCGTTGACACATTGTTTCGTGGCAACCCCACCGCGAATACTGCCCCCACGATGACCGACAACTTGGCAGTTGACCCTGCTACGGGGACGGCGCCGGAAGCACCGAACCAGAACGAACCGATCGTCCAGCGCCAGGCCGGTGCTGCTCAAGGCTCGGCCACGGCGGGGCGCGGCGAAGTCACCCGAATCTTCGCCAATGCCATCCGCACCGGCACATTGGCCGAAGCGGATCGCAGCTATCTGGCACAGTTGGTCGCCGCCCGTACGGGCATCAGTGCTGATGAAGCTCAACAGCGTGTCGAAGCCGGTTTCAACAACTTGAAGCAGGGCATCGACTCGGCGAAGACGAAGGCCAAGGAGGCGGCCGACGCTGCGCGCAAGGCTGCCGCGTTGCTGGCCATTTGGCTGTTCGTCAGCCTGTTGTGCGGCGCTTTTGCGGCGAGCCTGTTGGCCATCTTCGGTGGTCGCAGCCGCGATGCAGTCAGCGACGTTCCCGTTCGCAATGCTCGTTAACCGTTCCAACCCTACCAAGGAGTACCGATCATGAAGTCAATGCTGCTGTGGTTCCTGGGCGTACCAATTCTGATCATCATCCTGATTGCGATCTTCGTCTTCTAAAAGTACCTGCAAACTTACGCGGAACGCAGCCACCACTCGTTGGTGGCTGCGTTGCATTCGGCGTTTGCCGGGCCAAGGCAACGATATTTTCCGCCATGCCGTGACGCGCTTGAGGCTGACAGCCTTCCTCGATGGCGCCTCACGCTGGTTCAGCGCTGCGCGCTCCCAGCGACCCGAAGTCGAGATCCACCAGACTTATTGGCAAAATGCTCGACACTGGACTGACGACGTTCAGTTTGGTATTTACGTTTGTCGAAACCAATCGGCAAACGGAGTTCGCCATGCTTCGCAGTGGAACGATCCACGTAATTTCGCAAGCCGAAGACGCGTCGGGCGGGCGGATTGCGATGACAATGCGCGACAGGCCCGGACTCGGAGTCATGGTTTGGGCGGGGCTGCTGCGTCCGTTGGCATTGGGAAAACCCGCTGATCAGATTTTGCCCAGCGACTATGTGCGCAGGCAAATCGTGAGTTTTTCGGGCTGGCGCGACGTGTGGGATTTCTATGGCGACCACTCCGATTTTGCCCCATTGCTCGCAGAGATTCGCGGAACCGTCGACGAGCGAATCGCTTCGGGTGTGAATATGGCAGGTCCCCAAAGCTAACGATCTGCACACTCGCGTGTCTGTCAGCGCGACGCGCACGCGCCCCCAGAATCGGTCCGCCGATGCGCGGACGACCTATGAACGCGATCTTGAACCCCGTGACAGCGGCGGCGCCGGGCCATCGCCCGTTTTAAGTACGAGTTTTGCGGCGCGTCGCTGACTTTGGCGACGTGGCGTTGCTGCGCCCTCCACGCGTTCACGATGGCACTGGCCAAGAATCTCATCACGCGCGGTATTCGCGTCAATTGCATTGCGCTTGGCCCGGTTTGGACGCCATTGAGCCCGGCCGACCGCAACGCTGAAGACGTTCCCGACTTCGGCACCAACACCGCGATGAAACGCCCCGCGCAACCGGAGGAACTGTCGCCGGCCCATGTGTTTCTCGCCGCACCGGCCGGTTCCAGCTACATCACCGGCATCGTGCTGCCGACACTGGGCGATGTGCCAGGCTGATGCGTCAGCTTTCGACGCCAGCCTTCTCGCGCCGCCTCGCGTCCGGTTCGGTACGTTGCCATCCACAACAACTGCGGGCACCATCGGGCGTCAGGCCCAATACCCGGGTGAATCGCATGCGTAATCGTCTCGTCTCCCTGCTCGTCCTCGCTGCCAGTCTTGTGGCTTGCAGCGATCCTGTTCCCGTCGAATCGGCGACCGCCGAACAAACCGATCGTCCGATCGCGATGGCTGACGTCGGCGTCGCTGCCGATGAGGTGAAGGAAGGAGTGAGTGACGACATGCCCGGCCAGGCCCAGTCGCAAGCGCAGCCGCCCGCAGACGACCAGTACCAATTGCTCGGCATCAAGGATCCGGATTTCGGCATGGTCGCCTTTGCCATGAAAATTCCGCGCGACTGGCCAGCCAGGCAGACCTTCCAGCGCGAGTGGGATGGCGCGGTGCCCATCAATAAGGTCTACCTGGTGTTCCGCTCGCCGGATGGGCGGCAACAAATCGAATACCTGCCGGTGAGCCAATACATCTACAGCGATGGGCCCGGTGCAAACGATTTGCGCATGCAGAAACAATCGATGGGCATCGATCCGCGAATGGCGGAAAACGAATTGCCTCCCATGTCGGCGCTGGCTTACCTGCAAAACATCCTGTTGCCACAGATGGAGCAAAACAGGGTGACACTGAACGACATCGGCAACGCGCGCGAAGCGCCGGACCGTTCGGAAACGTCGCCCGGCAGCGATCAACCGCATATCGCATCCAGCGCCAGCGTGGATGGCATGCTGCCGAACGGCAATCGGGCGCGAATCGAAGTGCGGGTCGGACGGAACGAGCTACGTAACAACCAGGACATGTTCTACAGCTGGTGGGTAGTGCCTTCGATTACCCAGACCGGCGCTGGCGATCTGGATGCGACGTTTGCTCATACGCAAATCGCCCAAACCTCGATCGTCTTCAATCCGACCTGGCTAAGCAAGAACAAGGAATTGATGCAGAAGGGCTATCAGGCCAACTCTCGGGAAATTGCACGCAATCACGCGGCGTCGATGGAAAACATCGCGCAGTGGGGCCGCATCAACCAGGCCAACGCCAAAGCCAGCATGGACCGCATCAACAGCAATGCCGCCGAAAGTGCGCGTCGACAGGAACAGCAGTCCGCCACCTTCAACGCCCGTATGGAACAAAAGGATCGCGAACACGAGTTGTTCACTGACGTGGTCATCAACAGCGAAGCCAAGTACGCGAACCCCAGCACCGGCGAGCGCGTGAAGGTAGACAGCCGCTACAACCACACCTACACCGACAACAATGGCAACTACTACCAAAGCGACACGCCACTGCGCTCGAACGACGTCAACTGGCAGGAGATGGAAAAAGTTCCGTTCAACGATTACTAGCTCGACGTTGGCTGGCGACTATCACCAGACTACGCATGCTGGCTACCGGGTTCGCTGACAGCACAATCCCTGTGATGACAACGAACTGGCTTGAATCCGTTCGGGCCACGCTGCGGTCCGTTTCTGCGCCAGCTCGCCTCCACGAATCGGGACAAGCGTCAACGGCACGCAGTGTCGCTACGCTGCCCGCCAAACTCTCGGCGTTGGCAGCCCGGCACGCGCAGCGCGCCGGGATGGAAAGCGGAAGAACGAGTCCGATGCGCAATGCCTCATGCCTCCCGAGTCCCGTTTCGCGTGCGGTGGAACTGCTACGGGCGTGACGATAGCGGCGCGCTTCACGCCGGTTTTCACGCAAACATGTTTGAATGTCCGCAACCTGGAACACGGCAGCGGGCGTTGATGCAGAGCAACAGAAAACCCATTCGCACCTTTATCGTGTGCGCCTTCGTCACGGCGATGGCGCTGGCTGGATCGGCATCGCTGGCGTTCGCGCAAGCGGCGGAAGGCACCACGCCGAGCACGGTCGATGCGGGCGCGCCCAGCGCGGACGACATCAAGTTGCAGATTGGCTTGCTGAAGTCGCGCAACGACGTGACCGACGACGAGCGCGGATTGATCCTGGACCAGCTCAACGCGGCGCTCGCGCGAACGCAGAGCGCCGACGCGGCGACCAAGGCCAGCCAGGACTATGCCGAAGAGTTGAGTTCGGCACCCGACAGGATCAGCGCGTTGACCGCGCAAGTGGAAAACGCGGCTGACGAAGTCGCCGTACCCGAGCCCGACGACAGCGATCTGGTCCGCAGCCAGTTGCGCCTTGCCGCCCTGCAGGCGCGCGACGTGAAGTTGCGCAGCGATCTGCGCAAACTCGACGAAGTGTTGCAGACAATGGCAACCCGTCCCGCGCAGGCGCGCGAGCAACTGGTATCTCTGCGCGCCGAACTCAACAATGTGCGCAGCGTGATTGCGGCCGCGGCGGCGCCCGCGCTGGTCGAAGCAAGCCGGATGCGCGAAGCGGCTGCGCGGCGCGATCTGTCGGCGCGCATCGACAAGACCGAGCAGGAACTGCTGACCTTGCCCGCACGCGAGTCGATTGCGACGGCGCAACGCGACATTGCAACGCAGGAGTTGCGCAAGGTCGACGCCGCCAGCCAGGTGCTGGCTGGGAAGATCACCGCGCAGCGACGACTGGCTGCCCAACAACAGGTGGATGATGCGCAAGCCGCTGCCGCGAAGCTGGCGGATCAACCGCAAGCTTTGCGCGACTATGCCGAGGCGACTACCCAGTTGCGCCAGGGCGCACTTGAGCTGAGCCAGCAACTGGAGGCGGATCGCGCAAGGCGCGAACAATTGCGCGGCGAGCTGGCGCGCATCACCGCAACGCGAAACAGCGCGGACGAGATCCTCGCCATCGGCCGCGTTGACGACCGCTACGGGCGTGCCTTGCGCGGCATCGAAGGCAAATTGCCAAGCGCTGCGAAGCTGGAACGCCGCCTCGCCAAACGCGCCGAACAGGTGACCGATGTGCGCATCCAGCGCTTGCAGGCGCAGCAGGACCTGCGCGCCCTGGAAATTTCGGAACAGGCCGCGTCGAGCATGGTTGCCGATGCCGGCCTGGCGGCGTCGCCGGACCTCATCGCAACGGCCAGCACGCTGATCGAAAGCCGTCGCTCGGCGTTGGCCGATCTGGTCAGCCTGCTCGGCCAGCGCATCGAGCGCTTCGGCGAAGCCAGCGCAACAGACACCGAACTCGCCCAGCAAACCAGTCAACTGCGCAAGCTGCTCAACGAGCGATTGTTGTGGCTGCCAAGCGCGACCGCGATCAGCGCGGCGTGGCTGACGCAGGAAGTCGGCCCCAATCTGAAGTGGCTGTTTGGTCCGACCGATGTCGGCAAGTTGCCCGTCACGCTTTGGGAGCAACTGCGCCGGCACTGGATTGCCGTACCGTTGCTGGTGCTATTGATCGTGGTGCTGCTTGCGACGCGACGGCGATTGATCGCATCGCTGGAAACGCTGGCGAAGCCCGTCGGCCATCGCGGCGACAGTTTCACGGTCACCTTGCTTGCGGCAGTCGTCAGCGTGCTGATCGCTCTGCCACCGCCGCTCATTGTGGGCACGTTGGGAACGATGCTGTTCTCGGCGCCAAGCCAGGACACCTACGTGCGTGCGATCGGCGCCGGACTCGTCAACGCCGCGATCGTGCTGTTCATGCTTGGCGTGTTCCAGGCGATGTGTCGGCGCTTCGGATTGTTCGTCGTGCACTTCGGTTGGGATGAACAAGGCACGTGTCGGCTGGGTCGCGCCTTGCGCCTGCTTGCGCTTGCGCTCGCGCCGGCTGCGTTTCTGAAAGGCATGGCCGATTCGGTCGGCAGCACGGAACTTGTCGAAGGCATAGGGCGGCTTGGTTTCATGATTGGCTCTCTGGGCCTTGCCCTCTTCATGTACCGGGTTTTTCGCCCGCACGATGGTGCGCTGACTGGCGGCCTGGACCGCGACCGGTTCATCTGGCGAACGCGACATATCTGGTTCTGGGTGCTGGTGGCTGTTCCGTTGGCGCTGGCGGTTCTTTCCGTCATAGGCTACTTCGCGACCGCCAGCCAGCTTCAGGCCCGCTTGTTCTCGACTGGCTGGATAACCCTGCTCATCATCATCGGCTACCGCACTGCAATGCGCGGCGTGATCGTGGCGGGCCGCCACGCGGCGTTCAAACAAGCCGAAGCGCGCCACCTCAAGTCGAGGTTTCAAACAGATGATGCGAACGGCGAAAGCATGGCCAGTGAAGGCCCCATAGAAACGGTTGACGAAGCGGAAATCGATGTCATTGCGGTCAGCCGCCAGACCCGCACCGTGTTGCGCGCCGCGGGTGCACTGGTGCTGGTGTTGCTGCTATGGGGCGTTTGGAAAGGCATGTTCGCCGCGTTGAACGTATTCGACCAGGTGGTGTTGTGGTCGAACGTGGTCACAACGCCTGCCGGCGATACGGTTTCCGCCGTGACCCTGTTCGACGTGTTGCGCTCGCTGCTCGCCGTGGTCTTGACCTTCGTTGCCGCGCGCAACCTGCCGGGATTCCTCGAGATCACCGTACTTCAGCGGCTACGCATCGACGCCGGAACGCGCTACGCGATTTCAACGATCGGCCGTTACCTGATTCTGGGAATCGGCCTGATCGCAGCATTCAACTGGATCGGTGCGGACTGGTCCGAACTGCAATGGATCGTCGCCGCACTCGGTGTCGGACTGGGTTTTGGCCTGCAGGAAATCGTCGCCAATTTCGTGTCGGGCATCATCATTCTGTTCGAGCGACCAGTGCGGGTCGGCGACCTGGTATCGATCGGAACCAACACCGGCACGGTGACTCGCATCCAGATTCGTGCCATCACCATCACCGACTTCGACAACTTCGAGGTGCTGGTGCCGAACAAGGCCTTCATCACCAGCCCGGTGCAGAACTGGTCCCTGACCAGCCCGATGACGCGATTGTTGCTCAAAGTGGGCGTGGCCTACGGAACGGATATTGCGTTGGCACGCAAGCTGATCCTGGACGCCGCGCAGTCGCATGCCAACGTGCTGAAGACGCCGGCGCCGACTGCGCTGTTCGTCAACTTCGGCGACAGCTCGCTCGACTTCGAGCTGCGCGCCTACGTCGGCAAGATCGATCATCGCCTGGGGACCACGAACGACCTGCTCACGGCCATCGACAGTGCGTTCAAGGGCGCTGGCATCGAGATTCCGTTCCCGCAACGCGACTTGCATCTGCGCTCGGGTGTGCCGGGCATCGCCAATCGGGAACAACCCGATCCGCCGGATGCGTGAGCCCGCTGTCGCCGGAATATGGCACTGCTACCATTCGGCATCTTGAATGGGAGCCGTGCCGATGAAATCCTGGTCCTTGTTGTTGCTGGCTGCCCTGTCCCTGACGCTGGCGTTGGCCGCCTGTGCGAAATCCGGAGCCAGCGTGGATATCGGGGGGAAAACCTATTCGGTGGAACTGGCCGAAACGCCCGAGCAACAGGAGCGCGGCCTGATGTTTCGCGACTCGATGCCGGAAGATCACGGCATGCTTTTCATCTTCCCGGATACCGCGCTGCGCGGCTTCTGGATGAAGAACTGCAAGTTCCCGCAGGACATGCTGTTCTTCGACGCCGACATGCGCCTGATCAGCGTGCAGAAGCGCGTGCCGGTCTGCACGGGCGAGCCGTGCCCGTCCTATTCAAGTGGCGCACCGGCCAAGTATGTGTTGGAACTCAACGCAGGCCAGGCCGACAAGATTGGCGTGCAATCGGGCGACGTGTTCAAGCTCAATCGCTGAGCTTGATCTTCCCGAAAACTCAGCCGAGCTCGACCATTTCAAAATCGTCCTTGGTGACGCCGCAATCGGGACAGGTCCAGGTGTCGGGAATGTCTTCCCATCGGGTGCCGGGCGCGATGCCTTCGTCGGGCACGCCCTTCGCTTCGTAGTAGATGTAGCCACAGACCACGCACATCCAGGTGCGGGACGGCGTGGCTTCGGCGGGACTGGTAGCTGACATGGAACCTGCGGGCACGGGGGATTAGCCGTCTATGATCGCAGCTTGAACGGATATCGCAAGGCGCAAGCAGGAATGTCCAATTCGCCACATCGTCGCAGCGCAGTGCGCGGCTTGTATGCCGTAACCGATGGGCCGCGCGGCGATCTGCTCGACGTGATCGCCTCCGCGCTGCGCGGTGGTGCTCGCGTGGTGCAGTATCGCGACAAGACCCAAGACGCTGAGCGCCGTCGTGCAGAAGCCGAATCGATCATTGCGTTATGTCGTCGGCACGATTCCTTGTTCATCATCAACGACGATATCGACCTCGCGCTCGCGGTGGGCGCCGATGGCGTGCACCTGGGCGAGAACGATACCGACATCACGATTGCACGCGAGCGCCTGGGCGAAGCCGCGATCATCGGCGTGTCCTGCTACGACTCGCTGGAACGAGCCGAAGACTTTGCCGCGCGTGGTGCTGACTACCTCGCGTTTGGGGCGTTCTTCCCTAGCCGCAGCAAGCAGACGCCGCGCCGCGCGACCGCGCAAATGCTCGTCGATTCGCGAAAGTTTGGCTTGCCACTGGTCGCCATTGGCGGCATCGATGCCGACAATGCCGCGCCGTTGATTTCCGCAGGTGCGGATTGCATCGCCGTCATCTCCGCGCTATTCGGCGCAAGCGACGTGGAGACGGAAGCGCGCCAGCTCTCGTCGCTGTTCGACGCAACATCGCTCCACGCTGCCCCCAGTGTTTCTCCCTTCTCCCGCCGCGAGACGGGTCGGGGGTGAGGGTCCGGCCCTTGTGCCACCGCACGATCTCGTCATCCCCGCGAAAGCGGAGACCCATTTTGATTTTGCTCGCTTGCCTTTAGCCAGGCCGGTCAAGCTTATCGACCGCGTGCCTTTCACTTTGCTCGTTGGCGCAAAAGCGACGAGCAACTGGATCAGACGCTTGACCAGACTGGCGAGAGCCAAGAACCAGATCAAAATGGGTCCCCGCTTTCGCGGGGATGACGACGTCACGGGTATAGCGAGGAGCAGTCCTTCACCCGCAGCGACGCGCCAACCTCTCCCGCCGGGTGAGGGAAGAACGGCAACCGTTCGCGGTTGCCTCAATCACGCGGGATAATGCTGCACACATTCCTCCATGCGATGCGCATGTCATGCGCTAACTCTGCGACTGCGGTGCGCAAACCGACAAAAGAAACCAGAACCATGACCAACAATCACGAATTGTTTGAGCGCGCCGTGCGGCGCATGCCCGGCGGCGTCAATTCGCCGGTGCGGGCGTTCAAGTCGGTCGGCGGCCAGCCGTTCTTCACGGCACGTGCTGATGGGCCATACCTTTGGGATGTCGAGGGCAAGCGCTACATCGATTACGTGGGTTCGTGGGGGCCGATGATCGTCGGGCACAACCACTCGACGGTTCGCGCGGCGGTTGCCGAAGCGATCGAGCACGGACTTTCGTTTGGCACGCCCTGCCCGGCTGAGGTGACGATGGCGGAAACGATATGTGAGCTGATTCCGTCGATGGACGTGGTGCGTATGGTCAACTCGGGAACCGAGGCGACGATGTCGGCGATTCGCCTTGCGCGCGGAGCGACCGGGCGGCATCGCATCGTCAAGTTCGAGGGTTGCTATCACGGCCATGCCGATGCGTTCCTGGTCAAGGCGGGTTCGGGTGCATTGACGCTTGGCACACCGACTTCTCCGGGCGTTCCGGCTGCACTGGCGGATCTCACGCTGACCCTGCCCTACAACGATTTCGACGCGGCGACCGCATTGTTCGAAAAGGTCGGCGATGACATCGCCGGGCTGATCGTTGAACCGGTTGCCGGTAACATGAATTGCATCCTGCCGCGCGAAGGTTTTCTGCAACACCTACGCGAGCTGTGCACACAATACGGCGCGCTGCTGATCTTCGACGAAGTGATGACCGGCTTTCGCGTGGCGCTGGGTGGCGCGCAGGCGCACTACGGAATCACGCCCGACCTGACCACATTCGGCAAGATCATCGGTGGCGGCATGCCGGTCGGTGCCTACGGTGGTCGCCGTGATCTGATGGAGCAGATCGCTCCTGCCGGACCGATCTATCAGGCCGGCACGCTGTCAGGCAATCCGGTTGCGATGGCGGCAGGACTTGCGATGCTGCAACTGGTGCAGACGCCGAATTTCCACGACGAACTAGCGCGGCGTACTCGACTGCTCACCGATGGCCTGAAAGCATGCGCCGACGGCGCCGGTGTTCCGCTGACGGTCAACCGGCTTGGCGGCATGTTCGGCATTTTCTTCACGAATGAGAACGTCGTCACCTACGATCAGGCCGTCGCCTGCGACGTTGCCGCGTTCAACCGCTTTTTTCACGCCATGCTCGAACGTGGTGCCTACTTCGCGCCATCAGCATTCGAAGCCGGCTTCATGTCGATCGCGCACGACGAGGCTGTGATTGCGGAGACGCTTGCTGCGGCGCGCGAGGCGTTCGACGTCGTCAAGCTTGGCTAGGCCACCCGTAACAGCACGGGCAAACTGGATGACTCGCGAAATCCTTCGCTCGCCCGTCGGGCCATCCGCGATGCGAATGTTCGCTGCGGCATCCTGCCTCCGCAGTCCCGCATTCGCGAGGATGGCGTAAAGATGGCCGCGCGATGTTTACGCCACCTGCAACTTGATGTCGAGCTGCTTGAAGTAGTCGCGTTCCTGTTCAAGGTCAGCACGAGTCAGCGGATGACGATCAAGCCATCCATTCGGGAAAACGATTTTCAAACTGCGCTCGCCGGTATCCAGACATACCACGGGCAGCGCATCGTTGCTGCGGCCGCGTTGCAGCAAGGCCGCCAATCGCAGCAATCCGGTCAGCGAGCGTGCGTCGCGCTGGAATCGCGCTGGCAGGCTGTCGAACTGGGCGCGCTGCGGCTTGCGGCGATGAGAGCGGATGATGGTCGCGACCACCTGTTGGCCCTGCCGGGTAAAGCCGGCCAGGTCGGAGTTGGCGACAATGTAGGAGCCGTGCTGATGATGTTGGCTGTGGGCGATGGCGAGGCCAACCTCGTGGATCTCGGCACACCAGCCCAGCACTTCGCGCTCCAATGCGCCAAGGCCCCAGCTGGCGGCGACTTGGTCAAACAACATCTGTGCCGTCTCGCGGACCCGCAGCGCCTGCTCCCTGTCGACGTTGTAGCGCTTGGCAAGCGCGCTGATCGAACCTGCGCGCGGATCGCTATCGCTGGCGCGGCCGAGCATGTCGTAGAGCAGGCCTTCGCGCATCGCCGTCTCGCAGACGGTCATGCGGGTGATGCCGAGCGCGTTGAACGCAGCTTCGAGGATCACCGTACCTCCGGCGATGACGGCGACCCGATCATCACCGAGACCCGGCAGGGCCAACTTTTCGACATTTCCGGCAGTGATAATTGCCGTGCGCAACTGCTGCAGGGCTTCAGGCGTGATGCCTACTTCGGACCAGGCGTTGGTGACGCAAATCGACTCGATCGCACGCGCCGTTCCCGACGATCCGATCGCCTCAATCCAGCCGCGCGAGCGGTAGTAGGCGGCGAACTGCTGTAGTTCGACCTCGATCTCGGTCAGCGCCTGACGCCATCGCTTGTCGGTGTATTTGCCATCGGCGAAAAAGCGCAGCGTGCTGGCGACGCAACCCATCTGCAGGCTCTCGCGCTCGAGTGGCTCGAAGTCCTGGCCGATGATGAATTCGGTGCTGCCGCCGCCGATGTCGATCACCAGCCGACGCTGCGGACCACGCGGCAATCCATGCACAACGCCCTGGTAGATCAGGCGTGCTTCTTCGCGGCCCGACACGACTTCGATGGGATGTCCCAGCGCCTGCTCGGCGGGCAGCAGGAATTCCTGTGGTCGCGCAAGTTGGCGGACCGAATTGGTCGCTACCGCGTGGACATGGTCGTGCGGCAGGCCGCTCAGGCGCTGGCCAAAACGTGCCAGCGTGGTCAGTGCTCGATCAAGATGCGCCTGGTCCAGGCTGCGGTCCGCGCGCAGGCCCATCGCCATGCGCACACTGTCGCGCAAGCGGTCGATCACGCGCAATTCGCCGTCCTGATAGCGGGCGACGACAAGATGAAAACTGTTCGAGCCCAGGTCGACAGCCGCAATGATTTCGCCATCGTGAATTTGCAGGGCGGTACTCATGGCCGACAGTTCCGACGCGGCGCGGCCATCATCCGCAGATTTCCTTGAGCAACCAAGCCTGTGCCGTATGCGGTTTGGCGTTGCCGGGTGTCAATCGTTGGTAGCTGCCATCGGGGAGCAATTCCCAGGCGTGGGTGTTGTCCTTGAGATAGTTGTTCAAGGATTCGTTGTAAACGCGCTTGGCGACCTTGGGATCGAGCAGCGGGAAACAGGTTTCGACGCGACGCAACAGATTTCGCTCCATCCAGTCGGCGCTGGAACAGAATATCTCCGGATCGTCGTCGTTCTGGAACCAGTAGACACGGCTGTGTTCAAGGAAGCGGCCGACGATCGAACGCACCCGTATGTTTTCCGAGATGCCGGGAATTCCCGGCCGCAACGTGCAGGCACCCCGCACGATCAGGTCGATGCGAACACCGGCCCGCGAAGCTTCGTAAAGCTTCTCGATGACATCTTCTTCGTTGAGCGAGTTGATCTTGGCAATGATCCGCGCTGGCTTGCCAGCACGTGCATTGGCCGCCTCGCGTTCAATGCGCGCCATGATCCCCGGGTGGAGTGTGAACGGCGAATGCAGCAGCCGCTTCAGTTGAATGACGGGGCCCAGGCCGGACAATTGCAGGAACAGCAGGTGAGCGTCGTTGCCGATTTCCGGATCGGCCGTCATCAGGCCGAAGTCGGTGTAGAACTTCGACGTTACCTGATGGTAGTTGCCGGTGGAAAGGTGCACGTAGCGATGCAGGCTGCCGCGTTCGCGGCGAACGATCAGCAGCATCTTGGCGTGCGTCTTGTAGCCGATCACGCCGTACACCACCTGCACGCCGGCTTCCTGCAATTGATTGGCCAGACGCAGGTTCGATTCCTCGTCGAAACGCGCGCGCAACTCGACGACGACGGTGACATCCTTGCCGTTGCGTGCAGCGGTAATCAGGTGGTCGATGAGCGGTGAATCGTTGCCGGCGCGATACAGCGTTTGCTTGATCGCATGTACGTCGGGATCGACGCTGGCCTCGCGCAACAACTCGACCACGGTGCCGAACGAGTCGAATGGGTGATGCATGAGAATGTCGCGTTCGCGAATCGCGTCGAACAGGCTGCGTTCCTCGATGACGGCGCGCTTCATGTGTTGTTTGAATGGTGCGAATTTCAGGTCTGGGCGTTCGACCTGGTCGTAGATGTTGCCGATTCGGTTCAAGTTGACCGGACCGTCGCAGCGATAGACATCGGTACCGGTCAGTTCCAGGTTCTGGACAAGCATCTCGACGACGGGTTTGGGGCAATTCTCGGTGACTTCCAGTCGCACCGCGCTGGCATACCCACGCGCATTGAGTTCGGTACGCAACGCGATCGCGATGTTCTCTACCTCGTCATCGTCGACGAACAATTCGCTGTTGCGTGTGACCCGGAACTGGTAGGCGCCCTTCACGGCAATACCGGGAAACAGCTCTTCCATGAACTCGTGCAGGATGCTCGACAGGAACACGAAGTCGTACGCACGGTCGGCAACTTCGGACGGCAGCCGGATGATTCGGGGCAGCGAGCGCGGCGCGCGCAGCAGCGCCATGTGCGCCTCGCGACCGAACGCGTCAACGCCTTCCAGCGCGACCGCAATAGTCAGGCTCTTGTTGAGGATTCGCGGAAACGGATGCGCCGGATCAAGGCCCAGTGGCGACAACACGGGCAGGATTTCGTTGCGGAAGTAACCCTGCAACCAGCGCCGCTGTTTTTCCGTCCAGCGATCGCGGGCGAGGAAGCGAACGCCTTCGCTGTCCAGTTCCGGCAACAGCACTTCGTTGAGGAAATCATATTGGCGCTTGACCAGGGCTAGCGCACGCTCCCGGATCGCAGCGAGTACTTCGCCAACGGGTGCGCCGTCGGGTCCCGGCAACGAATCGCCAAAAGCCAGGTGGTGGCGCAGCACGGCAACGCGCACCTCGAAGAATTCGTCCAGATTGGTGCACGAGATGCACAGGTAGCGCAGCCGTTCCAGCAAAGGCATCTGCGCATCTTCGGCTTGCGCAAGGACGCGAAAATTGAATTCGAGCTGGGCCAGCTCACGATTGAGGTACAGCGCCGGATCGGCGAGATCGGGATGTTGGGCAGCGACTTCGGTAACGCTTTCAGTCATGATCGAGCTCATTTCAATGTGGCGGCTGCCTCGGCTCGCTCGGCATCGGAGATGGTTTGCAGTCCTTCGCGGCGCAAGCCGGGCTGGGCAGCGTCGGACAGCATGTAAGCCATGAACGCCAAGGTCAATGGACGCAACTGTCCGCGTGCATCGCGATTGGCGACCAGGTACAGCTCGCGACCGAGTGGATAGCGACCATTGCGCAGGCTCTCCGCATCCATCGCGACGCTTGCCCCACCCTGATCGACAATCGCCAATGGACGAACCTGCGCACCGACCGAGCCGGCGGCCGCGTAGGCGATCGCTTCGCGATTTTCGGCGACGGCGTGGACGACCGCGCCATTGCCGGGCCACTCGACGACATCGTCGCGATAGGCATCGCCGCATAACGCCGCCGCCTGGAAAAACGCGTGGGTGCCGGATGCGGCATTGCGGCCCATGGGAAGAATGCGGATATCGGCGGGCAAACCGGCGAGCTGCACGCCAAGCTCGCGCCAGCGCGTTAGTGGCTGACTTCCACAGCTCGGCGATTTCGCGAAAATGGCGTCGACCTGATGGAGGGATATTTGCTGCAACGGATTGTCGGGATGGACGAACACGGCGAGTCCGTCGCGGGCAATCGCGATTTGTCGTGGTGCGCTGCCGCTGCGACGCATGAGGCTCTCGCGTTCGGCATCGCCAAGGCCTCGGCTCATCGAACCGATGTCGACTGCACCATCGAGAAGTGCCGCGACGGCGCTGGCCGAACCCAGAGTCTGCAATTGCACGTGGACTTTCGGATGCGCGGACTGAAACGCCTCCGCCGCGTGTGTGACGGCACCGGCCAGGGTGTCAGATCCGGCGATCGTCAAGGTTCCGGCCAGCTCCCCACCCGATAAATTTGATGCGTTCGTCGCCAATAACAGCGCGAGGGTGCCGAGCAAACGCATCAGGCGTCCTCGCCGCCCACGCTCGGCAGCAGCAACCGAGCGGGATCGAAGACGCAAGCGAAGCGGCTTCCGGTTCCCATTTCGCTGACGATCTGCAGGTTCGCGTCATGCAATTGCAGCACGTGCTTGACGATTGACAGCCCAAGCCCGGTACCGCCGGTTTCGCGCGACCGACTGGTCGAGACGCGGTAGAAGCGTTCGGTCAGGCGCGGCAGGTGATGCGCCGGAATGCCGGGTCCGCTGTCGATCACTTCCAACCGTCCGCCGTCGGAATCGACGCTCCAGCGAATGACGATTTCGCCGCCGTCGGGCGTGTAACGCACCGCGTTGCTGACCAGATTGGAAAACGCGCTGTGCAGGTCCTTGACCGATCCGCTCAGGTCGAGCTCGCTGTCGCGCCGCACCTTGATACGGTGTCGGCCCTGACTGAGCGCCTCGGCTTCGCGACGCAAGGTTTCGAGCATCGGCACCAGCGCGACCCGCTCGGGATTGCTGGCGGCATCGCTGGCATCCAGGCGCGAAAGGGTCAACAGGTCCTCGACGATTTCGGTCATGCGCCGCGACTGGCTGCGCAACTCGCGCAGTATCGGCGCGTAGTCCGGCACGTCTTCGGGGTCGATCATGTCGAGGTAACCGTGGACGACCGTCAGCGGCGTGCGCAATTCGTGCGAGACGTTGGCGACGAAATCGCGGCGGACCTGCTCCAGCCGCTGCAACTGGCTGATGTCGCGGGCGACGACCAGACGCTGTCCGCGCTGGTCATGAATCTGCCGCATCGACAAGCGGACCTCGTCATCGCACGGCGCCGCCACGTCGTTGAGCGGCTCGCCTGTGTCAGAGGCCAGCCACTCAAGCATGCGCGGCGAACGCAATAGGTCGGTCAAGCGCGATCCGATGTCGCGGCGACGATCCAGTTGCAGAAGCGCCTGCGCAGCGGCATTGAACCAGGTGATGCGGCGATCACCGTCAAGTGCGACGACCGCATCGGGCAGTGCCGTCGCCGCATTGCGATAGGCCTGCAAGGTTGTCAGCAAGCGGCGGCGCTGGCGGCGCGCACGCGACTGGCGCCGCTGGATCGAGTCGCCGATGGCGCGCCACGCCGCGAGATGCGAATGCCGTCCCGATCCCGCCGTCGCGGAAAGGTGATCGCCAAATTGCCACAACGCGAAAAGATGCAAGGCCAGGAAGGTCGAAACGACAAGCAACAACGCCTCGGTCAGCCAACCGCTGAAAAATCCCACCAAGCTTGCCAGCAGCAGCGCAATCGCGATGCCGATCAGGCTGCGTCGAAAGCCTCGTATGAAGCGCTCACTGCGCACCGGCGAGCTGTCCGTCGGTCACAGGTTTACCGAGAAACGATAACCGGCGCCGCGAACGGTCTGCACCAGCCCATCCTGACCGCTCGGTTCCAAAGTCTTGCGCAGGCGTCGGATGTGCACGTCGACCGTGCGTTCCTCGACGTAGACGCCGCCGCCCCAGACATGGTCGAGCAATTGGCTGCGCGTGTAGACGCGCTCGGCGTGGGTCATGAAGAAATGCAGCAGGCGATACTCGGTCGGCCCGATGGCCAGCGGTTGGCCGCATGCGAACACGCGATGCGCGGCGCTGTCGATTTTCAACTCACCGACTTCGATGACGCCTTCGACGTCTTCGCCATGTGTCCGTCGCATGACAGCTCGAATCCGCGCGATCAGTTCACGCGTCGAGAACGGCTTGACCACGTAGTCGTCGATGCCGGTATCCAGACCGTTGACGCGGTCCGATTCCTCACCGCGCGCGGTCAGCATGATGATCGGGACTTCGCGCGTGGTGTCGTCGCGGCGAAGGCGACGCGCCAGCTCCAGGCCGCTGATGCCGGGCAACATCCAGTCCAGCAGGATCAGGTCGGGTACAGTTTCGCCAATGGCAATTTGGGCGGCGCGGGCATCGGCGGCGTGGATAGGCTCCATCCCGGCCTTGCGCAATGCAAACGCAACCATGTCGCGGATGGCGGTTTCGTCTTCGACAATCAGGATGCGTTTTTGCACGGGTTGGCTGCCGACCTGCGCCCGGGAGGGGCGCTACATGACGCTGTCATTGCAGCGATCCAATGTTACGTCGGGATGACACGGTCGCACAAAGCGCGCCGATGCAGGCGTCATCTTCGCGCAACTTGTCGGGTTTGCCTTGATCGGCGGCTTTTTCGCCGCGCCGTCTCAATTCCAATACCTGCGGAGTCATCTGTGCGATACGGGCATCGACACGGGCACGCTGGTAGTAGTCCAGTTCGGACTTCTCGGCCAGCGTCTTGAGTTGCCCCAGCGCGTCCTCGGCACGCCCGTTGAGCCAGGCGACATCGGCGTAGGCTTCGGCGGCGCGCACCTTGTCGCCAGATAGCTCACACGCCCTGGCAAAGCTGCGTTGCAGGTCCGGGTCGCTGGGGTATTTTTCCAGCAGCGGCCGCAGCAGGGATTGGGCACGCTGGGCCGGAGCGATTTCAGAACGAGCGATCAGCGCGTCGGCCAGGGCCAGCGCGTAGGCACGATTGCCGGGGTAATTCTGCTGCAAGGTTTCGAAGCGCTTTTCGGCGGCGATGCGCTCACCGTGACGTTCCATGGCCTGGGCCAAGGCCAGCTGGAACAAAGGTTGACGTGGGTCGGACTCCACCAATCGTGTCAATTCTTCTTTTGCCTTGTCGGCGCGATCGGCACGGATCAGCGCCAGCGCATAGCCATAGCGCGTGGCCGGCGTATCGAATGTCGTGCTGTCCTTGAAGTTCTTGCTGTAGTAACCGGCCATCGTCGACGCCGAACTCGCTGCAAGCACGCGACTACGTTCGCGCATCAACTGATAGTAAGACTCGGACGCCCCCTTGCGATCGTCGCTGGCCGCGGCCAGAGCGAGCGTCTTCCATGGACCGAGCAGGCCGCCGACGGCCGGCGTCGCGATTGAAACGGTCGAGAAACTGTCGCGTCGATCACGCGCCGAACTGTCCAGCGCATCAGCACGCGATTTCGCGTCGGCAATGCGATTGACATCGACCGGGTGGGTGCGCAGGAACTCTGGCACATCGACACCGTTGACGCGCATCACGCGGCCCAGCGCGGTGAACGCATCACCCATCGCGTGCGGGTCGAAACCGGCCTTGGCCAGGGTCTGGATACCGATGCGATCGGCTTCGATCTCATCGCTGCGGGTGAAATTGATCTGCTTCTGCTGGATCAGCGCGGTGCCGCTGATCAGCGCCGCCTGCGCGGCATCGTCGCTGCGACCGGAAGTCGCGATCATCGCGCCCAGCATGGCCAGGGCGATCGGTAGCGATGCCTTCTTCATGTCTTCGTACGCCCGCAACAAATGCTGCTGGCTGATGTGGGCGATCTCGTGGCCGATCACAGCAGCCAATTCGTCTTCGCGCTGCATCACGTTGATCAACCCGGCGTTGACGCCGATGTACCCACCCGGAACCGCAAACGCGTTGATCTCGTTGTCGCGCATGATGAAGAACGTAAAGTTGAGATCCGGGCGGTCGCCGGCCGCCGCCAGGCGGTGCCCGATTCCATACAGGTAGTCGTTCAACAGTGGATCATCGAGGACCAACCCGTACGATCTCAGTTCGTTGAGGACGCTGGCGCCGTAGCGGTCCTGTTCACTCTGGCTCATCACCGCCGCTGCGGAACTGCCGATGTCCGGCAGTCGAACGTTGCCCTCGCGCGCGGCCGCCAGGTTCACGCTGGCGGCGATCAGGACGGTGGTGAGGACAGGCTTGAAGATCAGCATTGCGGTCGTCATCTATCGGTATTGGCAAAGGCGTTCGCAAACGGAGTGCTGGCTTGCGCGGTTTGGTAAGCGATTCAGACCAGACTATCCCACGCAGGTTCCTCAGTTGTGAGGAATTCGCTGACCCTTGCCGCGCCAACCACGGTCGCCCACTTCACTAACGCAATCCGCAGGAATTCCGCCCATGACTACCGCAAACACCCCGTCGACCAAGGTCGAGATGTACACGACGGCCATCTGCCCTTACTGCGTCGCCGCGAAGAACCTGCTGCGCAGCAGGGGGTTGGAATACACCGAGCAGCGCGTCGATAGCGACCCTGACCAGCGCGCGGCAATGATGCAACGCAGCGGCGGTCGCCGCTCGGTGCCGCAGATTTTCATCAACGATGTCCACATCGGCGGTTTTGACGACTTGGTTGCTGCAGACCGCGACGGCCGACTGGCCGACCTCATCGGCTCCGATTCTAAAGGCTAAGGCGCAATTCGCAGTAGCTGGGCACTACGACCATCGTGGGACGTTCCGCTGAGGCGATCAATGCCGACCTGCCCGAAACTGGCCAGCACGTGTCCGCCTTGGACCATGCTGCAGCCATCGATTTCCGCGCTGGATCCGTTGCCACGGTAGCGGCACTCCATGGTCGCGGCGCCGATATCGTCGCTGCCGATGATCAGTCGAAAGCTTTCGCCGTCGTCGCTGGCCAGGCGGGTCAGGTCGATGACATGACTGGTCCGGCCCATCACGAATACCCACGATCCGAGCCAACTGCTGCCGGTTGCGCGGCCATCGAAAATCGCCCGGCGCAACAACAAGGGCTGCAACCTCAACGGAGCGTCGGCTTCGGCATTGGTCGGGCCGAGCAACCAGCCACGCGCGGCGGTCGGGCCGACGAACTCCAGGGCCAGAAGGGGGCCGGCCCGGATGCCGGCCTGACGGCCATTCAACGCATCGCTGCCACCGCCATTGAGTAGCTGGATCAACGGTACCTGGGCGGTGCGTCCAACCCGCTGGGCGCTGCCAAAATACCACGTCGGCGTGCCGTCGGCGGCGAACGCGAGCAGGCTGACGGCCAGCTGTTCGCCCTGCACTTCCAGGCCAATGCCTCCGCCCGCGAGTGGCGCCGCGCTGTCGCCCTGGCGCGAGCGCGACCACCAGAAGCCGCTTTCAGGCTGCACTGCCGACGCGCCAAGATCGAGCAATCGAAATCCGATCAATTCGGCCGCGCCGTCGCCACGACTCAGGGTGAGTCTTACCCGATAGATCCGCGATTCCGGCACGTTGCCGGCAAAGGCGGTGCGCGTCTCGACCGGCACGTAGAAGGGAGTCGACTGCTCCACGCAATCGTGCTCGGGAGCCTGCAACTGCAAGGTCAACTCTGCGCCATCGCGACTGGCGCGCAGGAATCGTGGCACGCAGCTGTCGGGCCAGCGGCCAGCCAATACCAGGACTTGCGGGCGGTCCCCGGCCGCCTCGCGTACATGCAGCGTCATCGCGCCCTGCCCGCGAGCGTTGGCAGGGATGGCGATCGTCACGATTCCAATGCACGACAAAGCGCACAAACAGCGACCGATCCACCGATTTGAATGCCATTCGCGCATTGGCCGATAATGCGCGTTCGCTTTCGTGTCCTGCAACCCTGCATTCCTGCGATTGCCTCGAACCATTCGACGGCGTCGCTGCAATCGCCGCACTCCAAGGAACTTCGCTTGAACAACCCAACTATCGCGGTGATCCGCGGCGACGGCATCGGTCCGGAAATCATGGACGCGACGCTGCATGTGCTCGACGCCTGCAAGGCCGGCCTGGACTACGATTTCGTTGAAGCAGGCGTTGTGGCCTACGAAAAGGTCGGCGAACTGCTACCGCAGCCGACCCTGGACGCGATCGCCAAGCACAAGGTTGCGCTGAAGAGCCCGTTGACCACGCCGGTCGGCGGCGGTTTCAGTTCGATCAACGTCGCACTGCGCCGGCACTTCGATTTGTACGCCAATGTGCGACCGGCGATAACCTTTCCAGGCACCAAGTCGCGCTACGAAGACATCGACTTGATCACCGTGCGCGAGAACACTGAAGGTGCCTACACCGCCGAAGGCCAGACGCTATCGGAGGACGGCGAACACGCCCAATCGCAAATCCTCACTTCGCGGTCGGGCAGCGAACGCATCGTGCGTTACGCGTTCGAACTGGCACGTCGCGAGCGCCGCAGGAAAATTACCCTGGTCCACAAGGCCAACATCATGAAGACCACCTCGGGCCTGTTCCTGAAGGTCGGTCGAGAGGTGGCGAAGGAATATCCGGACATCACGTGCAACGACATGATCGTCGACAACACCTGCATGCAGTTGGTGATGAATCCGCAGCAGTTCGACATGATCGTCACCACCAATCTGTTCGGCGACATCATTTCCGACCTGTGCGCGGGCCTGGTCGGTGGCCTTGGACTGGCACCAGGCGCGAACATCGGCAGCAATGCGGCGATCTTCGAGGCGGTGCATGGCTCGGCGCCGGACATTGCCGGCAAGGGAATTGCCAACCCGTGCGCGCTGTTGCTCGGAGCGGCGCAGATGCTCGCGCATCTGGATAAGGTCGACCTCGCCGACCGCTTGCGGCTGGCGATTCGCGAAACCATCCAGGCCGGGGACCGGGTTACGCCGGATCTCGGTGGCAGCGGCAACACGCAAGGCTTCGCTGACGCGATCGCCGAGCGCATGCAGGCGTGAATCAAATCGTCTTCGTCAGGACAACGGCGGCGCAGCCCGCCGATGGCCAAGCACGCTGACGCTGCCCTTTCCAGGTCGGTAACTCGCCGCCAACGCACGCTGCACGTACGCAATGGCAATGCCGACCGAGTCGGTCAGTGCCACGCCTTTCCCAAGATTCGCGGCAATCGCGGCTGACAGCGTGCAACCGGTGCCGTGGCCTTCGACGGCCACGCGCGGATGTTCGAACCAGGTTTCGAGACCGTCCACCAACAACAAATCCCGTACGCACGCGCCCTCGACATGCGCGCCTTTGAGCAGCACCGCTCGCGCGCCTGCGTTCACGAGTGCGCGAGCGGCGGCGCTGAAATCGTCGCTTGTCTTGATCGAGGCTCCGAGCAGTTGGGCGGCCTCGGGAACATTCGGTGTGATCAACGCTGCCCGCGGGAAAAGATGACGCCGTATTGCCGTCGCCGCCCCATCGGTTCCAAGACTGGCTCCCGTAGTAGCGACCAGCACGGGATCGAGCACCACCGGGAAATCGCCGGACTCGTGCAAGGACTGCGCGACCAGTCGCACCGTGGCTGGGCTGCCAAGCATGCCGATCTTGGCGGCTCGTACCGAAAAGTCGCCAACGACTGCGGCGAACTGGGCGCGCAACAGCGACGCCGGCAGGTTCAGCACGGCGCTGACCGATTGGGTGTTCTGGGCCGTCACAGCGGTCAACACGGAAACGCCATGCACGCCGAACGCGGCGAACGTATGCAGATCGGCCTGGATACCCGCACCGCCGCCGGAATCGGAGCCGGCGATGGTCATTGCGACAACGGGCGTGTCTCCGCCGGTTGAGCGGTGCGGATCAGTCATTGTTGTATTTTCCCAACACGGGAGCCACCTCACTTCGAGTCGGCGAGTATCGAAACCTAGCATGCCTACGCCATCACAAAGCTCCCTTTTCGTCATTCCCTCGAAGGCGCGTAATTCATTTCAGTCGTCGGCAACTCGCTGAATCCAAAGCAGAATCAAAATTGGCCCCTCCCTGCGCAGGGGTGACGACGTATTTTTTTCGTCGACTCACCGAAAACGACAGTGTTGCGCCCTTGACACGTTGTTGTATTTTCACCAATATCCGCCTGGCAGCAACCACCACGACACGACTCACCTAACCGCAGCAACAGGGCAATGCAGCGGAATATCGCATCCACAGGCAGATTGGCGGGAGCGCTCAGCATCGCGCTGGCGCTCCCGTTCTGTATTCCATCGCCGACCAGCGCCGCGAGCGCGGCTCCGGGCGGCCATGCGCGCGCAGGTGATGTTGATCAGGCCGTCGAGGCCGCCAACCCGGAATTCAATCGCTGGCGCGATTACGCGCTGGCCAGCATCACGCCTCGTTTCTCCTGGGTGTCGATGCCCAGCATGGACGACGTCACCCCACGGATTACCGATGCGTTCAACAGCGCTCGACCCAGCGTATTCAGCACGTCGCTGTCGATTGGCGATAGCGGTGTCGCGCGACTCGGCCTGTCGATCGCGAACGGCGCAGTGTCTGATACGCCTAATCGCAGCGCGTCGAGCGTGCAGCATCTGGTCGAGACGCCACAGATCGGATTGCAGCGTAGCGTAGCGACGCCTTCGATCACGTGGGCATTGGGTGAGGGCAGCCTCATTGGCGTTTCCGCTGTGCTCGCTTACCAGCGCTTTGCCAGCCTCGGCATGGGCCTGGCGGACTTCAATGTTTCCGAGCGCCCAACCAGTTGGGCATCGCGCGATACCTCGTTCGGAACCGGCGTGCGCCTGGATGCGTTCCAGCAAATCACGCCTCGCCTCGCGATCACGGCCGGCTATCAGTCTCGCGTGGACATGGATGCGTTCAACAGTTACCGCGGCGTTTACGCCGATGCTGGCGATTTCGATATCCCGACCCAATCGAGCTTTGGCGTCAGCTATGCGCTGACGCCGTCGTTCTCGGCCGACATTGGTGTCGATCGCCTGAACTACAGCGAGATCAAGCCGTTCACCAGCAACGGCCTGCCGCTGCGATTCCTCGCTTTGCTCGGCGATGGACTGAGCCCGAACTTCGCGTGGCAGGACCTGACCGTCTACAGCGCTGGTTGGTCGTGGCGCAACAGCGTCCTCGGCGAATTGCGTTTCCGCTACACCACGCGCCAGCAACCGTTGCCGACGTCGGCGCTGCTTACCCAAGCGTTGCAGGAGGATATCTCCCGCTATTCGGTTTCGATGGGCTGGTCGCGTCCAACGGGTCGCCAATCCCGCGTCGCCCTACTGGCCAACTACGCGTCGGCTCCGTACCTGGTCGGCGCGCCGAGTTACAACTCGCAGATCGGTCAGACGGCCAACCGCCTGGAATTTCAGGCGTTGTGGTCTATTGCGTTTTAAGACCGCTTCCTGCCGCCATGGGCGGCAGTTTCCATCCGGTTTCCACCACGCGGTTTAGAGCATCTCCGATGCGAAGTCGGCCAGTCGCGAACGCTCGCCACGGCGCAGGGTGACATGCGCGCTGTGCTGCCAATCCTTGAAACGATCGACGACATAGGTCAGTCCTGAAGTCGTCTCGGTCAGGTAAGGCGTATCGATCTGCTCGACATTGCCAAGGCAGACGATCTTGCAGCCCGGACCGGCGCGGGTCACCAGCGTCTTCATCTGCTTGGACGTCATGTTCTGCGCTTCGTCGATGATCACGTAACGTTGCAGGAAGGTGCGGCCGCGCATGAAATTCATCGAGCGAATCTTGATCCGCGATGCCAGCAAATCATTGGTCGCCGCCCGACCCCAGGCACCACCTTCCTGTGGGCTGGTCAGCACTTCTAGATTGTCCGTAAGCGCGCCCATCCACGGCGTCATTTTTTCTTCCTCGGTACCGGGCAGGAAGCCGATGTCCTCGCCAACCGAAACGGTGGCGCGGGTCATGATGATCTCGCGATAGCGTTGCTGATCCATCGTTTGCGCGAGCCCCGCTGCCAGCGCCAGCAAGGTCTTACCGGTGCCGGCAGTACCCAGCAGGGTGACAAAATCGACATCGGGATCCATCAGCACGTTGAGCGCGAAGTTCTGCTCGCGATTTCGCGCGTGCACGCCCCAGACCGAGTGCGCGCCATTGACGTGGTCGTCGAGGATCTGAAGTTTCGCGCGCCCGTTGGCGATCTCGATGACGCGCAACTCGACGTCGTCGTCGCCGGGCAGGTACAGGCATTGGTGCGGATGCCAGGTTTCGTTCTTGCGGCATTTCACTTCGTAGAAGGTGCGGCCACGTTCGGTCCATGATCGCAACTCCGGGTGCAACTCCCAGAAGTTCTCGGGCAATTCGCCCAGGCCTGTGTAGAGCAGGCTGAAATCGTCGAGCGCGCGGTCGTTCTCGTAGTCCTCGGCGGGGACACCGGCGATCGATGCCTTGATGCGCAGGTTGATGTCCTTGGTGACCAGTACAACCGCTTCTTTGGGCCGCTGCTGGCGCAACATCAGTACGGCGTTGAGGATCAGGTTGTCTGGCAGGCCACCACTGCTTTTGGTTTCCGCGACCGTCGCTATCGTCTCGGTCTGGAAATACAGGCGGCCGATGCGCTTGCCGCGATCCAACCGCAGGCCTTCGGGCTGGATCAGGTCGAGTCCGTCGGCGATGCTGCCTTTTTTGTTGGCGACGACGAGTTCGTTGAGGAATCGGCTGACCTGGCGCGCATTGCGCGAGACCTCCGACATGCCCTTCTTCGCGTTATCCAGCTCCTCAAGCACCGTCATCGGGATGAACACGTCGTGCTCTTCGAAGCGGAACAGCGAGGTCGGATCGTGCATCAGCACGTTGGTGTCGAGCACGTAAATACGCTTGCCTCGGGTCATGCGCGGGCCTTGTGGTACGAAGGGGATTGAAACGGTTGCGGTATTGAACCGACGGGATGGATCGCCAAGCGAATTCGCCTCACGATTCGGCAAGCCTGGCAAGAACCGCTTCGGCGTGGCCGGGCACCTTGAGCTTGCGCCAGCTTTCCACCAGCACGCCTTTCGGGTCGATCAGGAACGTACTGCGAACGACACCGATGAAGCGGCGGCCGTACAGCTGCTTTTCGGCAAGAACGTCGTAGGCCTTGCACCAGGTTTCATCGACATCGGCGATCAGGTCGAATGGCAGCGATTGCTTTTCGATGAAGCGGGCGTGCGATGCCGCCGAATCGCGCGAGACGCCGACGATGCGCGCACCTGACGCAGCGAACCGATCGTGAAGGTCGCGAAAGTCCTGCGCCTCACGCGTGCAACCGCTGGTCGCGTCTTTGGGATAAAAATAAACCACCAACCAGCTGCCGCGCACGTCGGCCGCCTTGAGCAGCGAGCCGTCCTGCAAGGTCGCATCGAGATTGGGAACGCGTTTGCCTGTTTCGAGCATTTCAGAACTTCATCGGATCCATGATTGCATCAAGATTCTGGCCGTCGCAGAACTCCAGGAAATCGTCGCGCAATGCGGCGATGTGCATCGTATTCGGAATGCCGATCGTGATCTGTGCGGAAAACATGTCGGCACCGGTCTGCATCGCCCGGTAGCGTGTCGACAGCAGGTGTTCGATGCTGATCTCGTGGCGCGAGAAGAACTCGGACAATTGCAGCAGCACGCCAGGCTTGTCTGCGGCGATGACTTCGACCAAGTAGGGCAGCAAGGTTACCTGCGGTTGGCGTGCGCCGGTGCGAAAGAAGCTGAGCCGCATCTCACCGTCGCGCTCCATGCGTGTCAATGCCGTTTCCAGTTTCGCTATCGCATCCCAGGCACCTTGGGCCAGGGCCTGCACGCAGAGTTCGCGACCGAGCGTCGAAACGCGCGCTTCCGAAAGATTGCAGCCGCAATCCGCGACGCGTTTGCAAAGGCTGAGCAGCGGCGAATGCGCCGGGTCGCCGAACACACTGATCAACAGGTGGTTGTCGGTGGTGGGTGGGCGCTGCACGCTTTCGTTCAAGGCTTCCTTCCTGCTGGCGAGTCGGACACGGCGATGGCATTCCGAACTGGCGACGGTCGGCGCAAGATAGGACTGTCCTGAGGATAGCTGAGAATACTGAGCACTCGTCGGCGTCGCAAGGGACGATCTGATCCCCGCGCCGCCGGTCCACGAAGTCGCCGTCCGGTTGGACTTGGCGGTCGGCGCGCAAGTACCATCGGCACCGCTTCCAGCCTGATCGGAACGCCCGATCCTATCCGATGGACGTTACAGGATGAATCCCAACACGCTCGCCGGCAGCTACTGTGCGCTGGCGACCCCGTTCAACGACGACGACGAAGCGGCAATCAACTTCGATGCGTTCGCGCGCTTGGTCGAATTCCAGATCGAAGGCGGGACGCTTGGCCTGATCGCCGCCGGATCAACCGGTGAGGCGGCGGCGCTGGACGATGAAGAGTTCAGTGCGCTGCTGCGTTTTTGCGTCGACACCGCTTCGAAGCGCTGCGTGGTAGGCGCCGGCACCGGCCAGTCATCGACCAAACGCACGATCGCGATGACTCGTCGGGCTGCAGACGAAGGCGTAGATTTCGCGCTGGTGGTGACTCCACCGTATGTTCGCGCGACCCAGGAAGGACTGGTACGCCACTACCGCGACGTGGCTGAACAGGCCGGGTTGCCGATCATGCTCTACAACGTGCCGGGCCGGACAGGCAGCGACCTGCTGCCGGAAACGGTCGCGCGCCTCGCGGACCACGAACGCATCATCGGAATCAAGGAAGCGGTTCCGGAACAGGCGCGAATGCGCGACCTGCTGGCCTTGCAGACACCGGATTTCGCCGTCTTTTCCGGCGACGACCCGACCTTTGCCGAAGCGGTGTCGCTCGGCGCGCGCGGCGTGATTTCGGTCAGCGCCAACGTCGCCCCCGAGGCAATCCGGCGCTTGTACGAAGCAGCGGCAAACCAGAGTTCGGAAATGCAATCACTGGATGCACAGCTGCAACCACTGCACCGGGCGATGGGTTTGCAATCCAATCCAATTCCGGTCAAATGGGCGCTGTCGCACTTGGGCATCGGCAGCCCGCGCCTGCGCCTTCCCCTGCTTCCACTCGCGAAGCCGTATCATGGCGAGATCGAAAGCGTCCTCGCATCCCTGCCGACGCCCGCCCACCCCACACGCGAAATTCAGGTAGAGAGATAGCCCATGCAGATTCGCCGTCCCTTTTCGTTTCCCGGCATGAACGCCCTCGCCCTGCTGGCCGTCGCCAGCCTCCTGTTGGGCGGCTGCAGTTGGTTCAGTCGCAACAAGGACCGCACCGAGTACCAGGGTGCCGCCCAGACACGTCCCCTGGAGGTTCCGCCAGATCTCGACTCCCCGGCAGGTGCCAGCGCCCTGAACATTCCCAATGCATCCGGCCCCACGTCCGGCGTTCGCGAGGGCGATACGCTCGTGCTCGGCCGCCCGGCTGACGCGAACGCGGCACCACCCACCGCGATGGGTTCGGCGACGGTCGCCACCACGTCAAACAGCCTGAGTGTTTCAGACACCGCTGCCAGCACCTGGCGTCGGGTCGGTCTGGCGCTGGAACGCATTGATGGCACCACAGTTCAGTCGCGCGACGAAGCGGCGATGAGCTACGACATCCGGACGACCGGGCAGACGGTGCAAAAGGCCGGCTGGTTCAAGCGCGCCATCACGTTCGGAAAAGCCACCAAAACCGTGAACAATCCGGTTTCGGTGCGACTACGTGTCAGCGCCGACGGCGACAACAGCACGATCCAGATTGAAGGCGGCGACAGCGCAGCCGATGCGGCGGCCGTCCGCAACCTGATTGCAGCCTTGCGTTCGCGACTGAGCTGATCGCAGGTTCGTTCCAGCGCAGGGGTCACCAACAAAAAGCCCGCGTCATCAGCGCGGGCTTTCTCACGAATGGCGGTTGACTGACGACGTTCGTCAGCGCTCCAGCTTATCGAGCTTGTTCGGCTTGCCTTCCCATTCCTTGGCGTCGGGCGGTGCTGGCTTCATCTCGGTAATCACCGGCCAGTCCTTCGCCAACTCGGCGTTGAGTGCGATGAAATGCTCCTGCCCGGCCGGCACGTCGTCCTCGGGGTAGATCGCGTTTATCGGGCACTCGGGCTCGCACAAAGTGCAGTCGATGCACTCTTCCGGGTCGATGACCAGGAAATTGGGACCTTCGTGGAAGCAGTCGACCGGGCAGACTTCAACGCAGTCGGTGTACTTGCACTTGATGCAGTTCTCGGTGACAACGAAGGGCATGGCGTTCAGGGCGCCGGGGCGCTCGCAGTGGTCGGAAAAGGCCGGCTGGGATCTCGAATAGGAACGAAATGGCGCTCCCTACGAGATTCGAACTCGTGTCGCCGCCTTGAGAGGGCAGTGTCCTGGGCCACTAGACGAAGGGAGCGCAGTCGCTTGGGATCAGCGCGGCCACGTAGTATAACGGAATGCTTACTTCGGACAATCTGCGATCGCCTTGCAATTCCTCAAATTATTCAGCCGGAAAGTGACGCCTGACGCTGGCCCGTCCACCCAGCAAAGTTCCGCACCGGCGCGATCATCGCGACCCAAGGCGCGCTTGCAGCCCAACCTGATCGCGCGACCTGACCACTGCATTTCTCGTCGTGATATTTCCAACGCCGCGTTGCGCGTGCTGTATCGGTTGAATGAATCGGGCTACGCGGCTTTCCTGGTTGGCGGCGCCGTGCGCGACCTGTTGCTCGGCGGTCACCCGAAAGACTTCGACATCGCCACCAACGCAACCCCGGAACAGATTCGCGGCCTGTTTCGCAATTGCCGCCTGATCGGTCGGCGCTTTCGCCTGGCCCATGTCGTATTCGGCAACGAGATCGTCGAAGTGGCCACGTTCCGCGGCAGCGAAGACAACGGCAAGGGCGATCGCCACGTCGTCGATGGCCGGATCGTGCGCGACAACGTTTACGGCAGCATCGAGGAAGACACCATACGCCGCGATTTCACCGTCAACGCGCTGTATTACGACATCAGCGATTTCAGCGTGCGCGACGATATCGGCGGCCTTGCCGACCTGGAAGCGCGCCAGATGCGCCTGATCGGCGACCCGGAACTGCGCTATCGCGAAGACCCGGTGCGCATGCTGCGTGCGGCGCGCCTGGCGGCCAAGCTGGATTTCGACATCGCGCCGGAAGCGTCGGCACCGTTTGCCACGCTGGGCGAGCTGCTGGCCGAGGCGTCGCCGGCGCGACTATTCGACGAGACCCTGAAACTGTTTCTTGGTGGCCATGGACTGGCCAGCTTTCGAACCCTGGAACGCTACGGGTTGCTGTCAGCGATTTTCCCGGCGACCAGCCGCTCGCTCAACGGAACCCACGGCGAGGCGTTTCGCACGCTGATCGAAAAAACGTTGGCGAATACCGACACCCGTGTTCGTGCTGGCAAGTCGGTGACACCCGCATTCCTGTTCGCTGCGATCCTGTGGGAACCGCTGCGCGAGCGTCACGCCAAACTGCTCGCCGACGGCAAGGAGGAAGCGGTTGCCTGGTCGATGGCTGTCGATCGGACCATTGGCGAGCAGTTGCAACGCCTTGCCGTGCCGCGCCGGTTTACCTTCACGGTCGAGGAAATCTGGTCGATGCAGTCGCGCTTCGAGCAAACCCAGCGCAAGCGCGTGGTTCGACTGCTTGCGCATCCGCGTTTCCGTGCCGCCTACGATTTCCTGGTGCTGAGATCCTTGGCCGATGAAGATCTGGTCGAATCCGCCGAGTGGTGGACCGACGCGCAGCAACTGGACCCGTCCGATCTGAATTCCCACCTTGGTGCACCACCTTCAACGCGTCACGACGCAGGTACGTCGGACGAAGACGGTGCCCCGAAGAAGCGCCGCCGTCGGCGCCGGCGCAAACCTGCAGCGGCCTCCAGTGAAACATGACGCTGGCGTACGTTGGACTCGGCAGCAACCTCGACGATCCGCAACAGCAGGTCAGTTCCGCCCTCGCCGCTCTCGACGAACTGCCATCAACCCGGCTGTCGCGGCGGTCCAGCCTGTATCGCTCCGCGCCGTGGGGACTGGTCGACCAGCCCGACTTCATCAATGCGGTGGCAGAACTGGAGACCGAACTGGATGCCGCCGGCCTGCTCGCGCAATTGCTGGAACTGGAAGTTCGCCTGGGTCGCCGCCGCGATGGTCCGCGCTGGGGCCCGCGCCGGATCGACCTGGACTTGCTGGTGCATGGCGACGAGGCGACCAACTCTGCCGGATTGCAGCTGCCGCATCCACGCATCGGCGAACGCGCGTTCGTGTTGATGCCGCTTGCCGAACTTGCGCCAAACCTTGAGCTTGTGGGGATCGGCGTCATCACTGAACGACTGCGCCACATCGATATCAGCCAGTGCACTCGCATGGAACAATGATGTGCGAAAGTAACCGTTAGCCCGCCCATGACTCAATCCGAATCGTCCAAACCCTCACGACCGCCGGTTACCGTCACGCGACTGCTGAAGATGAAGCAGAGCGCCGAGAGAATCGTGGCGCTGACCGCCTACGACGCCAGCTTCGCCGCCTTGGTCGATGGCGCAGACGTCGATGTGGTGCTGGTCGGCGATTCGCTCGGCATGGTGGTGCAAGGCCACGCGAGCACGCTGCCGGTCAGCGTCGACGACATCGTCTATCACTGCGCCGCGGTGGCACGTGGATTGCGCAGTGCCTTGCTGATCGCGGACCTTCCCTTCATGAGCTATCGCGACGCGGCGACTGCAATGGAAAGTTCGGCGCGACTGATGGCCGCCGGTGGAGCCAGCATGGTGAAACTGGAGGGCGCGGGATGGACGCTCGATGTGATCCGCGCGCTCGCCGAACGTGACATTCCGGTCTGCGCGCACTTGGGCCTGACCCCACAGTCGGTGCACAAGCTGGGTGGCTATCGCGTCCAGGGTCGCGACTCCGCACGGGCGGACCAACTTCGCCAGGATGCTCTCGACGTGCAGCGTGCCGGCGCCGACCTGCTGGTGCTGGAGTGCGTTCCCGCCGCGCTCGCGGCGGAAATCAGCCGCGATCTGGCGATTCCGACCATCGGCATTGGTGCCGGCGCAGGTTGCGATGGCCAGATATTGGTGATCTACGACGCACTCGGCATAACGCCGGGCAAGCGTCCGCGCTTCAGCAAGGATTTTCTCGCTGGCAGCGGCTCCATCGATGCCGCGCTTCGCAGCTACGTCGAAGCGGTACGCAGCGGAGCGTTCCCTGCCGCCGAGCACAGCTACTGAAATGCAACGAGTCAGTACGGTGGTCGAGTTGCGCGAACGCGTGGCCGGGTTGCGTGGCAGCGGCGCTCGGGTCGGCTTCGTCCCGACCATGGGGAACCTGCACGCCGGCCATTACTCGCTGATCGAAGTAGCGCGCCGTCACGCCGACGTCGTGGTCGCCAGCGTGTTCGTCAATCCGACGCAGTTCGGCCCCAACGAAGATTTTGCACGCTACCCGCGGACGCTCGAATCGGATGCAGGCGGACTTGCAGCAGCCGGCTGCGACCTGATGTTCGTGCCAGACAGCTCAACAATCTACCCGTACGGACCGCAACATGGTGTCCGCGTGCAGGTACCGGTCGTCGGCGAAATGCTGGACGGAGCCATCCGGCCGGGCCACTTCGATGGCGTCGCCAGCGTGGTCGCGCGCTTGTTCAACCTGGTCGAGCCGGATGTCGCCGTATTCGGTCGCAAGGATTACCAGCAGCTGTTGGTGATCCGGCGCATGGTGGCCGACCTTGCGTTCCCGATACGCATCGTCGGCGCCCCAATTGTTCGCGAAGCCAATGGACTCGCAATGAGTTCGCGCAACCAGTACCTGACCTACGCCGAGCGCGATCAGGCCGCGGCGATTTTCGACGCCTTGAGCTGGATGAAGGATCGCCGCGATGCTGGAGGCGCTGTGAACGACATCGAATCCGACGCCGTGTTGCGTTTACGCAACAAAGGATTCGATTTGGACTACGCCACGATTCGCAACGCGACAGACCTCACCGAACTGCCGACAGGCCATACAGGGCAACACATTGCGGCCGTTGCATTGATCGCGGCAAGGCTCGGCGATACGCGCCTGATCGACAACCTGGAGCTGTCGACCAGCGACGAAATTGGCGTATGAGCAACAGTTGTGGTTTTTTCGCGAAAAGTGTTGCTTTTTCCGACATGCGTCTCGTATACTAGCGACGCTGTCGGGTTCCCTTCCGGGGAAAACGGCGTAAGCAGGGCGCATTCAGGTAGTCATAACTAATCCACCCCTCGCGCGTTAAACCCGCTGCGAGGGTTTTTTTTGCGCCAACGCCTTGAAAACGACCGCGCGGTAGGCACCTTTGCCTGGTGGATAGCCTGAGCACGGCATTGCCACTACGATGTTTGCCGACTGTTGCCAATTCGCAACAGCGCGACCACAAGCGAGGATTCGATGCACCTGACGCTGCTGAAGGCGAAAATCCACCGAGCGACCGTCACCCAGGCCGAGCTGCACTACGAAGGGTCCTGCGCAGTCGACGGACGCCTGCTCGATATCTCCGGAATCCGCGAATACGAGCAGATTCATGTCTACAACATCAACAGCGGCGCGCGCTTCTCGACCTACGCGATCCGGGCCGAAGAAAACTCCGGCACCATCTCGATCAACGGCGCAGCCGCGCATCGGGCGCAGCCGGGCGACCTGATCATCATCTGCTCGTACGCCGGCATGTCGGAGGCAGAAGCCGCGGCGTTCAAGCCGAACCTGGTCTATGTGGACCGTCACAATCGGCTCACCCACACCAATACGTCGATCCCGCAGCAGGCCGCCTGAGCGCGGCGCCAGGACCGGTCAGCGGGGACCGATCAGCTCGTCAAGTGCAGCCATCCGCACGAAGACGCCATTGGCGACCTGGTCCAGCACGGCCGACTGTGGCCCGTCAGCGACTTCGTCGGCAATTTCCACGCCCCGATTCATTGGCCCTGGATGCATCACGATGGCATCCGCCGACGCTCGCCGCAGGCGCGGCGCGTCGAGTCCATAGCGCCGGAAATACTCCGCGTCGTCGGCAATCAAACCGGCCTGCATGCGCTCGCGCTGCAAGCGCAGCATGATCAGCACATCGGCACCGGCAATCGCCGCGTCGAAGTCATCGGTCAACACGCAATCGGGAAATTCGCCATCGTCGGGCAACAGCGCGGTCGGTCCGCACAGTCGAATCTCGCCCGCGCCCAGTGTGCGCAGCGCGTGTACGTCGGAACGGGCGACGCGCGAATGACGGATGTCGCCGCAGATCGCGACGAGTGCGCCATCGATCTTGCCAAGCCGATCTCGAATGGTCAGCGCGTCGAGCAGCCCTTGTGTTGGATGGGCATGGTTTCCGTCGCCCGCGTTGAGTATCGAAGCCCGCCGCGTGGCGGCCGCAAGGCGCTGCGGTGTGCCGTTTTCCGTGTGTCGAACGACGAATGCATCGGCACTCATCGCCTCCAGCGTCGCCAGCGTGTCTTCCAGCGTCTCGCCTTTACCGGCGGACGACTGGGCGATATCGAAATTCAGCACGTGCGCGCCTAGCCGCCGAGCGGCCAGTTCAAAGCTTGACCGCGTGCGCGTAGAAGGCTCGAAAAAAAGGTTCACCATCGTGCGGTTCGCCAACAGCGGCGGGCTGCTCTGGTCGCTGCGAAAGCGCTCACGCAATTGAACGGCGCTGTCGAGCAGTCGTGAAAGCGTGGCGCGATCCAGGCCATCGAGAGTGATCAGGTGCTGCAAGCGCGCTGGCGTGGAATCCATTACTCGGAGCCTTCTGCGGTCGGATGCGACTGCTGATCGAACCAGCGATCCAGAATGACCGTGGCGGCGATCGCGTCAATCCCCGCTGCCTGCTTGCGCCGAACGCTTCCCTCTGCGCGACGCTTGGCGAAACGTTGCGATGCTTCGCGCGAGCTGTTGCGCTCGTCGATTCGATGGACCATCAGCCCGGATCGCCGTGCCAGTTCTTCGGCAAATTGCGTCGCCGTGCGGGTCATCGCCTGCTCGCCGCCGTCGAGCGCCAACGGCAAGCCGACCACCAGCGCGGTCGGCTGCCACTCCTTCAACAGTGCATCGATCTTCGACCAGTCCATTCCACGTTCGCCAACACTCAGCGTCGCCAGCGGACGCGCGGTACCGGCCAGCGAACTTCCTATCGCGACGCCGATCAGCTTGGTGCCGACATCGAAACCGAGAAACGTCCCCGACGCCACTCAGGCGCGACCGGAGTAGCTGGCGAGGTTGACGGCACTGCCAATGCCCAGCAAGGCGGCGGCCGCATCCCAACGCTCGTCCAGCGGCGTGTCGAAAAGGATCTGCTGGTTGGCCGGCGTGGTCAGCCAGGAGTTTTCGAGCAACTCCTGTTCGATCTGCCCGGCTCCCCATCCAGCATAGCCAAGGGCAACCAATGCCTGCTGCGGGCCTTCGCCGACCGCGATCGCGGCGAGGATGTCGCGCGAAGTGGTGACGCTGATCTGTTCAGTGATCCGGAACGACGATTCCCAGCTACCGCCAGGCGTGTGCAGTACGAAACCGCGCTCCGGCTGCATCGGCCCGCCGACCAGCACGGGCGCCTCGATGACGCTGGAAAGATCGCTGCTGAGATTCATATGGCTCAGCACGTCTCCGAGCCGATATTCCGACAGCCGGTTGATTTGCAAACCCATCGCGCCGTCTTCGCCGTGTTGGCAGACGAAGGTCACGCTGCGGGCGAAATGGGTGTCGCGCAATGAAGGCATCGCGATCAGCAGTTCGCTGGACAGTCCCGATTCGTGATGCGCCGATTCAATGTGCATGCGCCAATTCTACGGCGAGCCCGTGAACATACGGTCAGTTGGCCGTTTCGCGTCGCATGTAGGGTTTGTCGCCGGTCGCGTGATCGGTCGCGTCGCGGACCCCGGTGATCTCCGGTACGCGTTCGCACAAGGTCGACTCGATACCGTCACGCAAGGTGACATCGACCATGCCGCAGCCATGACAGCCACCGCCGAACTGCAGCACGGCGACACCATCGGCGGTCACTTCGCTCAGGCTGACGCGACCGCCGTGCGATGCCAGCCGCGGATTGACCTCGGTCTCAATCACATGGCGAACCCGCTCCACCACGCTGGCGTCGCCGCTGGGCGGGCTGCCACGCAGGCCGGGAGCGCGAATCGTCAACGTGCCGCCGGTGGCGTTGAGGCCGTAGTCGACCTCGGCGTTGTCGAGGAACGGCACGCTTTCAGCCTCGACGTAAATCGAAAAGCCGCGGCATTCCACTTCCCATTCATCGCCGACCAGATCGGACGGCTCACAGAATTCGAGCTGGCAATCGCCTTTCAGCGTGCCAGCGTGGACGGCACGCAAGCGAATGCCGAGGCCGTCGATCTCCTGCTGCTCGATCAGCTTGCGAAAGTGCTCATGGGCGGTGTCGGACAGCGTCATCATTGAATTTCAACCAGCAAAGTCGTCGGCTTGAACATGCGGCCATTGTAGCTTTCATCAACTCACGCCAGCGCCGCGCCTATACTCGGCGGCACATCACACAAGGAGTATCCAATGACCGACGCAGCCTTGCGCAACCAGCAGTGCCAGCCCCTGAAAGGCAAGCAACATGCCCTGTCAGCAGATCAGATCGATACCTTCCTGGCCGATCTGCCCGGCTGGCAGCGCGATGGTGACGGCATTTGCAGGAAGTTCACGTTCGATGATTATCACCACACCATGGCGTTCGTGAATGCCGTTGCGTGGATCGCGCATGGCGAGGACCACCATCCCGATCTCGACGTCGGATACGACCGGTGTGGCGTCTTTTTTTCGACGCACGATGTCGGCGGACTGTCGAAGAACGACATGATCTGCGCTGCCAAGGTTGACGCCCTGCTTGGCTGAATCCGCCCCGCGCGGCGCAGGTTCCGTCGCGACGGCGGCTGCTTGGCTGGCGACGCTGGCCATCATCGTCGCCGCTCTCGGCGGCCTCGCACATTGGCAGGTCACGAATGGGCTGGACGTGCTTGCGCAACAGCGCATTATTGCGGGCACAGGCGCACTGCCGATCGCACGATGGAGCCTGACCGACGCCGACGACATCATCGCCGGGCGCGTCTTCGGCGACGCGGAAACCCGCTTCGACGAAGCCGGACTGCATGTCACCAGTCGCGGTGAAGCGGTCGAGTTCGGCATTCGGCTCGACGGCGCGCTCGACTTGGCGCGCTTCGGACTGGCGTCGGTCGCTGTCGATTCGGAGGGCACCGCCCGCTTCCAATGGTCGGCGTATTTTCAGGAATCGAAGGAGCCGTGCCGATCCGATCCGCTGACGGTCGTCGATGGCCGGATCGTCAGTCGCCTCGATCAAATCGCCTGGCAATGTGAGCTTCCGCCTCGGCCCGCCGCGAGCAGCCTGCGTCTGGTCGTCGACGCGCCGCGTGGCGCAAACGTCACCTTTCACGATTTCTCGCTGACGCCGGTCGCCTCGTTGCAGCTTCCTGAACTCGATTCCATTCCCCGCATCGCAGCCAACGACGACTTGGCCAGCGCCGAAGTCCGGTTTGCCGCGCTTCCAACATCGATCCAGCCAGTCGCTATCGTGACACCCGGCTGGCGTGATGCGGCGACCGTGAAAATGCGGGAAACCTTGCGCATCGTGGTTCCGGCCGCCATCGCGATAAGCGGCGCGTCGGTCGCCGATGCTGCGCAGCCATTGCGATCACGTACATTCAATGCGACGTGGGTGCTACTTGCATTACTACTCGTGGCTTGGCTGTGGAGGACGAAGTCGCCGGGTTGGCGCATCGTGGTCCAGGTTGGTGCAGCCCTGCTGATGCCGCTTTGGCTAAGCGTCGGCCTGCGTATGGGGACCAGATTTACGGTGCTCGACTATCTGTTTGTCGTCGCGGGAGTGAGCTACCTGATCATGCTGCTCATGCAACGCGGCCATCCGTGGAAATGGTTCGGCAGACCTGCGGCATGGCTGATTCCCGCCGCCAGCGTAGTGATGACGGCTGCACTTGCGATGCTGATCCCGCGCGAAAACGGTCCGCAAGCTCTCGATTCGATCGCGGCGTTTCGCTACCTCGCCTGGGCCGCCATCCAGCAGGTGATCGTGTTGCGCATCGTGGCCGACCGGATCTCTGGCTTGGGATGGTCAACCTGCTGGGTCGTCCTTGCTGCAGCAACGGCGTTCGCCCTGCTCCACGCGCCAAACCAGTCGCTGATGGTGCTCACCTTGGTGGGCGGCCTGCTCTGGACCTGGAATTGGCGGCGCCACCGAGCCCTGCTCCCCAACGTGTTCGCCCACGCCCTCTGCGGCCTCATCGCCAGCGCGGCCATTGATCGCAGTTGGCTATGGTCGGCTGAGATCGGCTCGCGGTTTTTCGCCAGCTAGGTGACGGAGCTGGATTCTTTCAACAGGCGCTTCACCACCTTGTCGAGATCGTCCGGCAATGGCGCCACAAACTCGAAATGCCGGTCCGCGAGATCGAACGCGAAACGTGCGGCATGCAGGAACAGTCGCTTGAGGCCGGCGCGATCGCGAATACGCTTGTCGAATTCGCGATCACCGTATTTTTCATCGCCGGCGAGCGGATTGCCGACATGGGTGCAGTGCACACGAATCTGATGAGTGCGGCCGGTTTCGATGCTGACATCGATGAGGCTGGCGCCATCGAAGCGGGTCACCTCGCGCAAATGCGAGATCGACTGCTTGCCATCAGGATCGACGCGAACCATGCGCTCGCCACCTTGCATCACCGATTTCAGCAATGGCGCATCGACGGTCAGCAGCGGCTTTGGCAAATAATCCCGGACCAAAGCGACGTAGCTCTTGCTGGCACGACCCTCGCGGATTTCGGTTTGCAGTGAGGTCAGAGCCGATCGCCGCCGTGAAAACACCAGTACGCCGCTGGTATCTCGATCCAGCCGATGAACGAGTTCCAGCGTGTCGCGCGGTCGCGCCGCGCGAAGCAGCTCGATCGCTCCGAAACTGATCCCGCTGCCGCCATGGCTGGCAACGCCGGATGGTTTGGACAGCACCAGGAAATCCCGATCCTCATGGATGATCGCCTGCTCGATGCGGTCGAGTTGGCGATCGGCCGGGGTGCCATGATCAGCCGGTTCGGCAACCCGCACCGGCGGTATGCGTACTTCGTCGTCGGCGGCAACCCGGTGATCCGGCTTGGCGCGCTTGCCATTGATCCGGACCTGGCCAGTGCGAAGGATGCGGTAGATGAGACTACGCGGCACGCCCTTGAGGCGCGTGCTGAGGAAGTTGTCGATGCGCTGGCCGTCCCGGTCCTCCGGGACACGGACAATCTGAACGGAAACCGCGCCGTTTGCCGGGGTCGAGGCCTCGATACGGCCCGAACTACGCGTCATCATTGAAGAAATCCGGATTCGACTGCTACACTCGGGAGGCGCGTCGCGCTGATTTCCGGTCCTGTTCCATGGGTGCCGGAAATGTTCATTCAGGCGCACCCGCGCCGTCACGCCCTTCTCTGCCTGCGTTCGATGCTCGATTGGGCCAACGCAGGATCACAAGCATCGTAACGGTTCGAGTTGGAAATTGCCCGCCGTCGCCACGACGACAGGGGTTTCCGGACGAGCAAAGCAACCTTTTTTTGTCGGTGCCGCAAGCATCGTCGGTTTCAATCATTCGGTCGGCGCTCCTGCCCTCCGCCGCGATACGAAAACCTCGTAGCGCGCGGAGGTGGTCGAGCGCAGGCCACAAGGAAAACCAGCATGAAGCGTATGTTGATCAACGCGACTCAGCGTGAAGAGTTGCGTGTGGCCATTGTCGATGGCCAGAATCTCTACGATCTCGATATCGAGATCCCCTCCCGCGAACAAAAGAAAGCGAACATCTACAAGGGTCGCATTACCCGCGTTGAACCGTCGCTGGAAGCGTGTTTCATTGAGTACGGCGGCGAACGCCACGGTTTCCTGCCGCTAAAGGAAATCTCCAAAATGTATTTCAAGGATGGCGTCGACCACAACAAGGCGACCATCCGCGAACTGCTCAAGGAAGGCCAGGAAGTCATCGTCCAGGTCGAAAAGGAAGAACGCGGCAACAAGGGCGCCGCCCTGACCACGTTCATCAGCCTGGCCGGCCGTTACATGGTGCTGATGCCGAACAACCCGAAGGCGGGTGGCGTCTCCCGTCGGATCGAGGGTGAGGATCGCCAGGCGATCAAGGAAGCACTGGACCACCTTGAAGTACCCGACGACATGGGTCTGATCGTGCGCACCGCCGGACTAGGCCGCGACGCCGAAGAATTGCAGTGGGATCTGGACTACCTGTTGCAGCTGTGGAAGTCGATTGCCGAGGCAGCGACGACGCGTCCGTCGCCATTTCTGATCTACCAGGAATCGCGCCTGATCATCCGTGCCCTGCGCGATTACCTGCGTGGCGACATCGGCGAAATCCTGATCGACCATGAAGAGTTGTACCAGGAAGCGCACGATTTCATGCAGCAGGTGATGCCGAACAACCTGCGCAAGCTGAAGTTGTATACCGACACCACGCCGCTGTTCTCGCGCTACCAGATCGAAACCCAGATCGAGAACGCCTTCGAGCGTCAAGTGCGCCTGCCGGCGGGTGGTTCGATCGTCATCGACCAGACCGAAGCCTTGACGGCGATCGACATCAACTCCTCGCGCGCCACCAAGGGCAGCGATATCGAGGACACCGCGTTCCATACCAACTGCGAAGCGGCGGTCGAGATCGCGCGCCAGTTGCGCATCCGCGATGCCGGCGGCCTGATTGTGATCGACTTCATCGACATGGACAGCCCGCGCCACCAGCGCGAAGTGGAAGACAAGTTGAAGGACGCGCTCAAGCATGACCGCGCCCGTGTCCAGATCGGCCGCATTTCGCGCTTTGGCCTGCTGGAAATGTCGCGCCAGCGCCTGCGTCCGAGCCTGGGCGAAGCCAGCCAGATCGTCTGCCCCCGTTGCGATGGTCACGGCAGCATCCGCAGCGTCGAATCACTGTCGCTGTCGGCACTGCGCCTGGCCGAAGAACACGCCATGAAGGACAGCACCGGACAGGTGTTGCTGCAGGCGCCACCGGACGTGGCCAACTTCCTGCTCAACGAAAAGCGTCCGCAACTCAGCGAGATCGAGGCACGCCACAACGTCGCCATCATCGTCGTCGCCGACGTGAACCTGGAAACGCCTCACCTGGAAATCCAGCGTCTGCGCGGGTCGGACCTGGGCGACACGCCCAAGCCCAGCTACCAGCGCCTGACGCCAGTGGCGGCCACGGCGCTGCCGCAGATGGCCACGCCTAGTGTTGAGGCGGAGCAGCCGGCGGTCAGCCGCGTTGCGCCGATGCAACCTGCGCCACAGCGGCCGGAAATGGCGGAGCCGGTGCTCGCCGTTGCCGAACTCAAGGAGCCCGCAGGGAAGGGCTTCTTCGCCGCCATCGCGGCGTGGTTTGCCGGCTCGTCAGAACCGGCGACGCCGTCGAAGGTCAAGCCAGCCGCGCGTGGCGATTCCGGGCGCTCGGGCAGCGATCGCAACGAGCGTGGGCAACGCCCGCGCCGCGATCCCGAACGGCGTCCCGGCTCGACCGGCCAGGGCACCCGCCAACCAAAACCTGATCGAGCCGAACGCAGCGAACGCGGCGAGCGCGACAAGGACGGCGCAGGTGCACGTGGTGGTCGCCAGAACGACAGCCCGCGCACTTCAAAACGCCGCGGCGAGCGCAACGCTTCCGGGACCTCCAGCAACAGTACCGAACGCGCATCGGGTTCCGGCCGAAATGCCGCGAAGGCCGACTCGGCAGCCAGTGAAGACAATGTTGCAGTCGCAGCCGTCGCCATTGCCGATGTTGCAGCCGATGAAACAAGGCTCAACGCCGCGGCGACGCCAAGTGGCGCACCAACGCCTGAAAACGTGGCCGTGGACGAGAACAAGGAAACCGGCAAGACGCGCCGTCGCGGCCGTCGTGGCGGACGTCGGCGCCGCAAGGACAGCCAGGAGGCAGTGGAAGACGGCGGAGATGCCAACGACGAGTCAGTGAAAGCCACGTTCGACGACGAGGACGGCGAAGTCAGCGATCGCTCGAAGCGGAGTCGCGGTGCGAGAACGGCAAGCGCCTCCGCTGCGGTCGCAGCAACGGCAACGGCCAACAGGAATGAGACGGAAAGTGCTGGCTCGACGCCGGCGACCGATGCCGTTGAACCGACGCAAACGCCGAAAATCCTCGATGCCGTGAAAGCCGTCGGTACGGGACCAGCGTCTTCGTCCCAAGCGCCAGCGATGGAAGCCGGTGGCGTCGTCGCCCACAAATCGTCAGCGGACGCCGCGCTTGCTGCGAAGGCCGTCGATGCATCGATTTCCCCGCATGCGCCGACCGAGCGCCCGAACCACGAGGCACGCGATTCAACCAGCGAACCTGCAGTCGATGCAGCCAGTGCGATTCCCGTGCCCGATGCTGACAACACCAACGATGATCAAGTGAAGGCGGTCCAGGCGACAGTCGATCCGTCGGTGGATCAGATCAAGACGGCCCCCGATGCGGAAACCGCCTCGTCGACCGATGCCGATCCAGTGCCAGCACGTGAACCGGCAGCCGCACTGAACACTATCGCCGGCAGCCAGCAGGGCTTGCCGTTGTCACCGCCCGAACGGGACGACACGGCGCGCGAGAACACCAACCCGGTGGAAGTCCGCGAGGAAGCGCCCGCTGCGGATTCGGAACGGGCGGCACCGCCAGCGACACCGTGATACAAGCCGGGGCGATCGCACGGCGGTCGCCCCGGCATTTCAATCGGCGAAGGCTTGTCCTTCAAGCAAGCCGTTGATGCCGGCGAGGTGCGCCAGCGCGACCGTATTGTCGATGTCGAGTTTCTCGAACAATCGATACTTGTAGGTCGCAACAGTTTTTGGACTGAGTTTGAGCGTCTGCGCGATCGACTGCATGTCGCGTCCGTTCGACAGCATCATCGCCACTTCCAGTTCGCGCGTTGTCAGTGCCTCGAATGGCGACCCCGTGTTGCCGTCGAGTGCGTCCAGCGCCAGTCGCTCGGCGACCTTTGCCGCCAGGTAGCGACGACCGTCGGCAACCGTGCGGATCGCCTTGACAAGTTCGTCCGATGAGCACCCCTTGGTGACGTAGCCGCTGGCACCGGCGGCAAGCAAGCGACGCGGGAACGGCGACTCGGACACCATCGAGACGATGACGATGCGGGTGCGCAGATTGAGTTTTCGCGCCCGGTCGGTGACTTCGATGCCACTCAGGCCCGGCATCTGCACGTCCACCAGGGCGACATCGGGCTCGGTGCGTTTCAACAACAGCAAGCCGGCCTGGCCGTCTTCGGCCTCGCCGACAATCTCGAAATCCGGTTGCGCCGAAAGGATCATTCGGTAACCGGTGCGGACCAGTTCGTGGTCGTCGATCAGTGCTATGCGGATCATACTCTGTCCCTCCTGGACGACCGCCTCGTTGGCGGCGCAGCGAGTGTGAAACGATGCTGCGGCGTCCGCAAGTGGCTGGCTGCCATGGCCCCGCTTATTCGCCCACGCGTGGGTCTACAAGGCGAGCTTGCCCAAGGCTGCGCGAAATCGCGCGGCGATCCGCGCCTGGCCGGCATGCTCGAAATCGCGCACTACGCAACGCCCGTTGACGTACACATCGCGAACCAGCCGGCTGTTGCCGGAGAACAGCCAACTGTCGATGGCATTGCGCTGGTCGCGACCCGCCAGCAACGGCGACGCGTCATCCAGCACCACCAGATCAGCACGGTTGCCCACCGACGGCACGCTGGCATCGCCTCCGAACAGGCTACCGATAGGCATCGCACTGGCTTGCCCCCCGCCGCGCAATGCGGCCTGCAGCAAGGTTTCGCCAACGCTCGCGCCGGCATTCTCGGCCGCGACGTTGCGCGAGCGCGTAAGCAGGCGCTGGCCGTACTCGAGCCAGCGCAATTCCTCGACCGGCGACACCGAGATATGGCTGTCGGAACCGATGCCGATGCGACCGCCCTGGCGCATGAAATTCGCCAGCGGAAAAAATCCATCGCCCAGGTTTGCTTCGGTGGTCGGGCAAAGGCCGGCGACAGCTGCGCTGTGCGCCAATCGCCCGACTTCGGTTTCGTCGATATGGGTTGCATGGACCAAACACCAGCGTGCATCGACGTCGGCGTGATCGAGCAGCCATTGCACCGGTCGCGCCCCATGTACTGCGACGCACTCATCCACTTCGGCAACCTGCTCGGCGATATGGACGTGGATTGGCAGCATTCTTGCCGGAAATCCGCTGCGCGAGGGGCCGAGCTTGGCAACGCCATCGAGTACCGCGGCCATCGCTTCTTCGGGAACGGCGCGCAAGGAATGCAGGGCAATGCCGATGCGCACCGTTGCGCTTTCCTGCATGCGCAGGCGCTCGACCAGGCGCAGGAAGCTGTCGACATCGTGTCCGAAGCGGCGCTGCCGATCGCTGAGCGCACGGCCATCGAACCCGCCTCGCATGTAAAGCGTCGGCAGCAAGGTGATGCCGATGCCAGCTTCTTCGGCGGCTTCGAGCAGCGCCAGCGACATCGCTGCAGGGTCCGCGTACGGCTGGCCATCGGGCTGATGGTGCAGGTAATGGAATTCGCAAACGTGGGTGTAGCCAGCCTGCAGCATCTCGACATACAACTGGCTCGCGATCGCGCGCAAGGCATTCGGATTGACTCGGCTGGCGTACGAATACATCGTTTCGCGCCAGGTCCAGAAACTGTCGTCGCCTGGTCCGCGACGTTCCGCAAGGCCGGCCATGGCGCGCTGGAACGCATGCGAGTGCAGGTTCGGCATTCCCGGGACCACGAAGCGCCCCAGCCTCTCCGCTGATTGCGATTCGCCAGTAGCTACATCGAGCAATGCGCCCCTCAAATGCCGACCTTCGTCGATTTCGAGCACGGCGCCGTCGAGCCAACCGTGTGGTTGCCATGCGTGGTCGGCGTAGTAGCGGCGGCTGTCATTCATCGCGGATGGCTCGGCGGCTGGAACCGACCGAAGTCTACCGGAGCGGCTTTCCCCAACCATCGCCCGGGTAGCGCTCTGCAATAATGCTGTCGATGAGCGAGCACGCAAACGCGAACGATTGGGACGGCCTGCTGCTGGACTGCCACTTGGCAACGATGCGGGACGACAACCTCGGCATCGTCGAGCACGCCGCGCTGGGGTGGAAAGACGGCGTCATTTGCCACGCCGGTCCTCGCGACACACTGCCCGATGGCGCCGAGCGCTCCGCACGATCAGTGGAGTCGCTCGACGGGCGCTGGATAACGCCGGGACTGATCGATTGCCACACGCATCTGGTCTTCGCAGGCAATCGCTCCGGCGAGTTTGAGCAGCGCCTGAACGGTGCCGACTATGCCGACATCGCACGCAGTGGCGGCGGCATCGCCTCGTCGGTGCGGGCCACGCGCGCGGTCAGCGAAGAAGAACTTGTTGCACAGTCGTTGCCTCGCGCGCTGGCGCTCGCAAGCGATGGCGTAACCACGGTCGAAATCAAATCCGGCTACGGCCTGGATCTCGACAGTGAACTGAAGATGCTGCGCGCCGCGCGCCGCGTTGGTCTGGCTGCCGGTATGGACGTGCGAACCACCTTCCTCGGCGCGCATGCCTTGCCGCCAGAGTTCGTCGGCCGTCAGGACGACTACGTCGATCATCTTTGCAAAGTAATGCTGCCGACAGTCGCCGAAACGGGACTGGCCGACGCGGTCGACGCATTTTGCGAGTCGATCGGATTCAGCCCGCAGCAGACAGCTCGCGTATTCGCCACGGCCCGCGAGCTTGGCTTGCCGGTGAAGCTGCATGCCGACCAGCTTTCCGATTCCGGTGGCGCCGCGCTCAGCGCCAGTTACTGCGGTTTGTCCGCCGATCACATCGAACACACCAGTATCGACGGCGTTCGCGCGATGGCGGCCGCGGGAACGGTTGCCGTCCTGCTGCCGGGTGCCTACTACGCCTTGCGCGATACACAGTTGCCGCCGATTGGCGCATTGCGCGAACACGGCGTGGCGATGGCGGTGGCGACCGACCTCAACCCTGGTACCTCGCCGCTGCTGTCACTACGTCTGGCGATGAACATGGCGTGCACGCTGTTCCGTCTGACGCCCAGCGAGGCATTGCTGGGCGCAACGCGACACGCGGCGCAGGCGCTCGGCCTATGTGATCGCGGACAATTGATCGTCGGCCAGAAAGCCGACTGGATTGCATGGGAAGTCGAGCAGCCAGCCGAACTGTGTTACTGGATCGGCGGAACATTGCGCCATCGAACGTGGCGTGCCGGCGTCGAGCGCCTGGACAACTAAACCTGATCAGCCGAGGCGGCTGATCGGGCGAAAATCAGGCCGATTTTTTGACAGCTGTCTTCTTTGCTGCGGCTTTCTTCGCGGCAGGCTTGGCAGCCGCGCTGGCGCTCTTGCGAGCTGGCGTGCTCGCGACAGCCTTGTCGCTGGACTTCTCGGCATGCGGACGGACATTGCCGTAGCTGCGGATTGCAATCTTGCCCTTGCGGGTCTTGCGGTCACCACGTCCCATAATTTCCTCGATATTTCAGTGTGCAAACAGCCGCGCAGGATAACAGCGCACGGCTAAAGCGCAAGTCGACCGCAACGGCGGGGAGCTGATAGCCCGGTCACTTTCGCCATTAGATCAACGGCAATCGCCGCAATCCGCTTCCAAGCTCTCGAAACCTTCGATCTGCACCGTGGAATGACCAATCCGGAATTTCCCTCGCAGGATTGCCTGGATCGACACGATGGTCGGGTCCGGCAGCACGCTGCCATCAAGGCGGACATGCAAGGTGGCGATGCGGCTGCCACCGGCGAGTTGCCAGACATGCAGGTGATGCACGTCGCTGACGCCCGACACAGAGTCACGCAGCGTCGACGCGATTTCGTCAACTTCAAGCCCGTCCGGCGTGCCTTCCAGCAGGATATGCGCGCAGCGCGCCAACAAGCGCCAGGCGCTGTTGAGAATCAGCAATGAGACGATGATCGAGATGGCTGGGTCGGCCCACAGCCAGTCCATCCAGCGGACCAGCAGGGCGGCTGCTACCGCGCCAACCGAACCGAGCAGGTCACCAATGACGTGCAGCCTGGCGCCGGCGATGTTGACGTCATCGTGATCGTGGCCGCCCAGCGTCCCCAGCACAATGGCGTTGACGAACAGGCCGACCAGGGCAACGACCAGCATCATCCCGGAAAGGATCGGTTGTGGGTCGCTGAAGCGCATTACCGCCTCGTAGCAAATCCATGCGACGAGGACCAACTGGCTCAGCGCGTTGGTGTAGCCGACCAGGATTTCCAGCCGGACATAGCCAAACGATCGCCGCGCGTCGGCCGGACGGCGGGCGAATACTGCGCCCAGCCAGGCGAACATCAATGCCGTTGCATCGACCAGCATGTGCGCCGCATCGGCGAGCAGCGCCAACGAGCCGGACAACCAGCCGCCGATCGCTTCGGCGACCATCGTGATCAAGGTCAAGCCGAATGCGATCAACAGGCGGCGGGTTCGCTTGGGATCGTCGACGAATGCCGCGCCATGCGAGCGGCGCTCGTCGTCGAGCGCCGCATGGCTATGGCCGTGATTGTGGTGGTCGTGGCTGGACATGGTGGCCACGCATGCTATGCAGTGACGTGCTGGTTACACAATCACCGAGGCAACTCGTCGGCGCGATTAACCGGCTCGGGTGTCGACGCCAGCGATTCGAGCCGCGCGTTTCAGCGATCAGTCAATGCAACGCTGGCGGACACGCGCACGCTGCGCTGTGGGTATGCACGTGCGCGAGCCGCAAGTTTGCGATGTGCGCACACATAACCAGCACGCCGCCCAAGCTCACCATCACGGCATGCGTCACGTCGGTGTGATCGACGTTTACCAGCACGCCGATCAGCAGCAGTACGACGCCGGGAATCATCAACACGAACGCCGCAACGCGACGATGCCGGCGAAAGCCGAACACCAGCGATGTTATTGCCAGCGCGACCGAAAACCCCACGAAAGCGCGCTCAAAGGCATGGTCGGCAAGAAAGGACAGACCCAGCGCGGGCAAGGCAGCGAAGATCACCGGCAACAGTGCGCAATGCAAGGCGCACAGGAACGACGCTGTCGCACCGAAGCGGTCGGCGAGCGAACGTTTGTTGGAGACTTTAGATGCTGGCATGAGAAGTGTTATAACATAACATTGCGATACGAGGCTGAACAAAAATGTCTCGCCGATTCCAACCTTTGCGTAAGGCGAATGTGAAGAATCGAGCAGACGCGCTGAAATCCGGCGACCGGACCTCTGGCACACTCGACGAATCCTTGTTGCAATGTTATATCATTCTTATCATCATCTCATCAGGATCGACCAACTCATGAATCGCCGCCTCTTGTCCGTCGCCATCAGCGCCTCGCTACTTGCGATGTTCCAGCCAACATTCGTTCATGCTGCCGCCCCCGCCGCAGATCCGGCCAATAACGAATCCTCGACGCTGGAAGCCGGCGCCCAAGGCGCCACGCCAGTTGACGAGACAAGTGGCGACGACGGGACCAGACAATCAGGCAAAAGACCAGATTCGCCGGAGACTCTCAGGGAAGTTGTCGTCATGTCGGTTCCCTTCGGTCAGACCGGCGACCAGATTGTTACCCCGGTCAGCGTGCTCGCCGGCGCAGCGCTCGACGATGCGCGCTCAGGAACGATAGGGCAGACCGTGTCCGGTATTCCGGGTGTTCAGACAACCTCGTTCGGCAACGGTGTTGGCCGGCCGGTAATTCGCGGTCTGGACGGTTCGCGCGTCGCGATCCTCGGCGATGGCTTGGGTTCCGCCGATGTCTCGAGCGTCAGCCAGGACCACGCTACGACGATAGAGCCATTCCTGGCCGAGCAGATCGAAATCCTGAAAGGCCCTTCCACCTTGCTCTACGGATCAGGAGCAATCGGCGGCGTTGTCAACGCAATCGATGGGCGTATTCCGGAACGAGCACCGCTCAACGGGTTCAGCGGCCGCGCACAGGTCAATTACGACAGCGTATCTGAAGGCGGCACGGGCATGTTTCGTGTCGATGCCGGCAACGAGAACTTTGCCCTGCACTTCGACGGCGTCAATCGCGATCAAGACGACTACGAAATTCCCGGCGGCACGTTGCCAAACAGTTTCGTTCGTACCAAGTCCGGCGCGGTCGGCGGATCGGTTCTGGGCGATTGGGGCTTCCTTGGCCTTTCCGTTTCCCGCTATCTCAACAACTACGGCAACCCTGCAGAGCCTGGGGATCCGGATGAGGGGGAACCTGCGGTCCGGATCGGCATGGAGCAAACCCGATACGACATCAAGGGTGGCTTCATCAACCCCGTAAACGGAATCGATCGCATTGACGCCAGCTTCCGTCATTCGGACTACCAGCACATCGAGTTTGAAGGAGCGGAAGTAGGCACCACGTTCACCAACCAGTCCAACGAGGGCCGTTTTCAGGTCACCCATTCTCCAATCGGCGGTTGGTTGGGTGCGTTCGGCTTTCAATTCTTCAACCGCGATTTCGCTGCGCTCGGCGAAGAGAGTTTCGTGCCGCCAACGTCGAGCAAGGGCATCGGCGTTTTCCTTATCGAGCAGAAGGAATTTGGTCCGCTGAAAGTGGAACTTGGCGCTCGCACCGATCGCCAGAGCAGCGAGCCTGACAACGACAGCGAGCGAAGCTTCACTCCACTGAGCCTTTCCGCTGGCACGGCGTGGCGATTCGACGACAACTGGCATTTGAGCCTTAACCTGGATCGCGCGCAGCGCGCGCCAGCCGAGGAGGAACTGTTCGCCAATGGTCCTCATCTCGCGTCCTCCACGTTCGAGATAGGCGACCGGAATCTGGACGTTGAAACCGCCCACCAAGCCGAGATCGGACTGCACTATCACAGCGATTTCGTCGACGCAAAGCTCGCTGGCTACTACAACCGCTACAACGACTTCATCTATCTCGCCGATACCGGCCTTGAGGAGGAGGACCTGCCGGTGCGCGTCTGGACGGCAGCCGACTCGCGCTTCCGTGGCTTTGAGGCAGAAGCGACTTTTCACCTGAGCGCTGGCAGCAACGGCCACTATGACCTGCGCGTCTGGGGCGACAGCGTTCGCGCGACCCTGGTCGACGGCGGCAACCTGCCACGCATTCCCGCTGGTCGTTTCGGAACCGAACTGCTCTGGAAGAATGACAACTGGCGCGCCCGCGTCGGCGTGGTGCGCTACTTCAAGCAGGACAACGTTGCGGAACTGGAAACCCAGACTTCCGGTTTCACGTCGTTCACCGCGCACATCGAGCGCAGCCTGTTCAGCAACGACCGCACTGAAGTTGCCGCGTTCCTGAGTGCCAACAACGTCACCAACCAGACCCAGCGCCTCGCCACGTCACTGATCAAGGAGCAGGCACCGCTGCCTGGTCGCAACATCACGATTGGACTACGCGCATTCTTTTGATCGCGGCGTATTGGATATGGACGCAAGTGGTCACGATTCAGAGATGGAGCGGGTGATGGGAATCGGACCCACGTTCGCAGCTTGGGAAGCTGCTGTCTTGCCACTAGACGACACCCGCTCGTTTTGACGATGGCCGGCACATTGCGCAGGCACCGCGCCGACGTAGCGTACGGGCCAAGGTGCCAACACGGCAAGCAGCACGGGGGCGATTTCGCGGCGACGTTGGTTGACGGCTGGTCAGCCCTGTTTGAACGGCCATCGACGCGGTCGCCCATCTCCGGATTGCTAGACTGCGCGACCTTTTCGGACAAGACCTGCCATGCCCGTCTCGCCGTATTTGCAACTCGATGTCTTCGCAAGGTCGATCGGCGGTGGCAATCCGCTGGGCGTGATCGTCGATGCAGGTGGCTGGAGCGTCCAGCAAATGCAGTCCTACGCGCGCTGGACCAATTTGGTAGAAACAACATTTCTGCTGCCGCCGGTCGCCCGATCTTCCAGCTACCGCGTCCGCATCTTCACGCCAACACGCGAAATTCCGTTCGCGGGACACCCCAGCGTCGGCAGCGCGCATGCCGCGCTGGATTGCGGCGTTGCCCAGGCTCGCGACGGATTGCTGGTCCAGGAATGCGCAGCGGGACTTATTGAAGTTCGAGTCGAAGGGCAAGCGGGCAAGCGCGAGCTGTTCGTGCAGTCGCCGACGGCGCGCATCTTGCGCACAGGCCAGGAAAACGAGCCCCGGTTGCGCGGCCTGCTTGCGGATGTCGTGCTGGGAAGGTTGCCGCCGGCGTTCGTCGAAGGCGGGCGTCGCTGGTGGCTCGCCGAATTCGAAAGCGAAGCTGAGTTGCGCTCTTGGCAGCCCGAGCACGCAGAAATCGCCGCGATAGCCGCCGCGACCGACAGTCTTGGTCTGTGTGTGTTCGCGCGCAGCGAATCGGCCGACGATGACCTCGTGGTGCGTGCATTTCCCGCCGGTGTTGGAATCGTCGAAGATCCCGCTTCAGGCGCCGCCAACGGATTGATCGCTGCGTATATCGCAGGGGCCGACTCAAATGATCCACTGACGCGCGGCTATCGGGTCAGCCAGGGCCGCGAAATGGGTCACGACGCGGCGATCAGGATCGACTTTCGCGATGGCGCCGTGTGGGTTGGCGGCCAAACCAACACAATCGTCAGCGGCCAGGCGACCTGGTATTAACGGACGCGCTCAGTTCGTCGGTCGAACCAGTCCTGACACCCGCCCAAGGAATGGTCGGTAGTAGGCGAGTTCAGCGATCGAATCGTGCACATCACTGAGCGCCGTATGCGCCGAGGTCTTGCTGAAGCCTTGTGCCACCTCCGGTGACCAGCGTCGCGCCAATTCCTTGATGGTCGAGACATCAAGGTTGCGGTAATGGAAATAGCGTTCCAGCCTCGGCATGAGCCGGTAGAGGAATCGACGGTCCTGGCAGATGGTGTTGCCGCACATTGGCGACTTGCCAGCGTCAATCCACTTGGCAAGGAACTCGACCGTGCGTGCCTCGGCAACGCCGAGCGTGATATCCGACCGGACCACGCGCTGCCAAAGGCCAGACTTGCGGTGCTGGTTGCAATTCCAGTCATCCATTGCCTCCAGTCGCGCCTCGGGATGGCGGATCGCAAACTCGGGCCCTTCGGCGAGTACGTTGAGCTGGCAGTCGGTGACGACGGTGGCGATCTCGATGATCGAATCGGTGTCGGGATCCAGCCCGGTCATTTCCAGGTCGATCCAGATCAGGTTGTCGTCGCTGCTGCCCGTCATTGCGTGAATTCCGTCGTCATCATTGCGCTATTGTGCCCGTCGCCATTGAAGGCAGCGAGGAATGTCCCGACGTGAACACTTTCCTGTGGCACGACTACGAAACCACCGGCGCCGATTCCCGGCGTGATCGCCCGTCGCAGTTCGCGGCAATTCGAACGACGATGGATCTCGAAACGATTGGCGAGCCAGTCGATATTTTCTGCCAGCCGGCGAGCGATGGCCTGCCGCATCCCGATGCCGTGCTGATCACCGGCATTACGCCGCAGCGCATGCAACGTGAAGGCCTCATCGAGGCGGAGTTCGCTGCGCGAGTCAACGACGAATTTTCGCAACCAGGCACCTGCGGGGTTGGTTACAACTCACTGCGTTTCGATGATGAGTTCACCCGCCAACTTCTCTATCGAAACTTCCACGATCCTTATCAGCGCGAGTGGAAGGACGGCAATTCACGCTGGGACCTGATCGATCTCGCGCGCATGTGCCATGCGTTGCGACCGGAAGGCATCGAATGGCCGTTGCGCGACGATGGTTCTGCCAGCTTCAAGCTGGAACATCTCGCGCGTGCCAATCATCTCGACCAGCAGCGTGCCCACGATGCACTGTCCGATGTCCGAGCGTTGATCGCGTTGGCGCGGCTGATCCGGGTTCGCCAACCCAAGCTGTTTGATTTTTACTTCGCGTTGCGCCGAAAGCAGCGCGTGTTCGAGCTGGTCGACGTGGCGCGGTTGACACCGCTGGTGCATGTCTCATCGCGCTATCCGGCAGCTCGCGGCTGCCTCGCCTTGATCGCGCCATTGGCCGTGCATCCGACCTTGCCCAATGCGGTGATCGCGGTGGACCTCGATACCGATCCGACCGACCTGATCGAGCTCGATGCCGAAGACATTGCCGACCGCGTTTTCGTTTCGAAGGCTGACTTGCCTGAAGACGTCACACGAATTCCGCTAAAGGCAATTCATGCCAATCGTTCGCCGGCGATCGCGCCTCTGGCGACTTTGAAAGGTGTCGATCACGGCCGACTCGGCCTTGATATGGAACGTTGCCTCGCCAACCTTGAACGCCTGCGTGGCGCCGATGGCCTGGCGGAAAAAGTGCGTAGCGTTTTCGGCAACGCGCCGCCATTCGAACCAACTACCGATCCCGAGCTATCCCTGTATGCCAGCTTCCTGCCCGATGGCGACCGCCGTCAGTTGCAGGCGGTTCGTGCCTGCCCGTCTGAGCAACTTGCACAACGCGAATGGCGCTTCAGCGATCCGCGCTATGCCGAACTGTTGTTCCGCTATCGAGCGCGCAACTGGCCCGACACGCTCAGCGACGACGAGCGCACAAGGTGGGGGGAGCATCGGCGCAAGCGCCTGACTACATCAACGCCGTTGACCACGCTGACTCTCGATGAGTATTTCCATCGGCTACAGGAATTGCGCGACGATCCAGCCAACGCCACGAACCTCGAATTAATCGATCAAATGCAATCCTGGGGCCAGCAAGTGCAAACAACGCTGTAGGGTGGATCCGCGCAGCGAATCCACCGATGGTGGAGCACCGAAGGAAAGCCATAATTGGCACCGCGCGAAGAAAACGGTGGACTCCCTGCGGGGATCCACCCTACGGTCCTACTCTTCGTTTTTCGCGGCCTCGATGGCATCACGCTTGAGCTCATCGAAGGTGGAGCGCCGAAGGGAATCCATCGCTTGCACCACATCAAAAAGCTGGTGGATTCCCTGTGGGGATCCACCCTACGGTCCTACTCTTCGTTCTTCGCGGCCTCGATGGCATCACGCTTGAGTTCGTCGAAGTAACGCTGGATATCCAGGCACACCTGCCAGGTTCCCTCGCGTGCAATCGCCGAGACAAAGTACCAGGGCTGCTTCCATTTCAGGCGTCGGATCAACGCCTTGGCGACCTTCTGGCGCTCGTCTTCGGGCAGCAGGTCGGCCTTGTTGAAGACCAGCCAGCGCTCGCGATCAAGCAACTCCGGGTCGAAGCTTTTCAGCTCGCGCTCGATGGTGCGAATCTGCTCGAACGGATCGGTCTCACCGTCCTGCGGCGCGAGGTCGACGACGTGCAGCAGCAATCGCGTACGCGCGACGTGCTTGAGGAATTGCACGCCCAGCCCGGCGCCGTCAGCTGCGCCTTCTATCAAACCCGGAATATCGGCTACGACGAAACTCTGGTCGGTATCGATGCGGACCACGCCGAGATGCGGTTGCAGCGTCGTGAACGGATAGTCGGCCACCTTCGGTACCGCTGCCGACACCGCGCGGATGAAAGTGGACTTGCCGGCATTCGGAAAGCCGAGCAGGCCGACATCGGCCAGCACCTTCAACTCCAGCCGCAAGCCGCGCTCCTCGCCCGGCGTTCCCGGCGTGGAGCGCCGCGGCGCCCGCGTGACCGAACTTTTGAAGTGGATGTTTCCCTGACCGCCGACGCCACCTTTCGCGACCAGCAATCGGTCGCCGTCCTCGGTGAGATCGCCGATTTGTTCTTCGGTCTCGACGTTGTAGACGACGGTGCCAACCGGCACGCGCACGACGACGTCTTCGCCGGCCTTGCCGGCCATTTGCCGGCCCATGCCGTTCTCGCCGCGGCGCGCCTTGTGGGTGCGCAGGTGACGGAAATCGACGAGCGTGTTCAAGCCTTCGTCGGCAAGCAGCCAGACGCTCCCACCGCCGCCGCCATCCCCGCCGTCGGGACCGCCGAACGGGATAAATTTTTCGCGCCGGAAACTGACGCAGCCGCTGCCGCCGTCGCCGGCGATGACGGTTATGGTGGCTTCGTCTACAAATTGCATGGCTCAATCATCCAGTGTCTGCGGCGGAAACGAAAAGCCCCGCACGCGGCGGGGCTTTCGCGAAACCGATGTTGAAAAATCAGGCGTTGATCACGCTGACCGTCTTGCGCCTCTCGGCGCCCTTGACGGAAAACGCCACCACGCCGTTGGTCAATGCGAACAGGGTGTGGTCGCGACCCAAGCCAACGCCGACGCCCGGATGAAAGCGCGTGCCGCGCTGACGGACGATGATGTTGCCGGCTTCGATGGCCTGGCCACCGTAGATCTTCACGCCGAGGTACTTCGGGTTCGAATCACGACCGTTGCGGGTTGAACCGCCAGCTTTTTTGTGTGCCATGGCTAGTGCGCTCCTTACTTCTTGTCACCGGCATTGATGCCGGTGATCTTGATTTCGGTGTAATGCTGCCGATGCCCCTGTTGCTTCATGTGGTGCTTGCGGCGGCGGAATTTGATGATGCGGATCTTGTCGGCGCGACCGTGCTTGGTGATCGTCGCGGCAACCAATGCGCCGGAGATCAGTGGGCCGCCGATGTTGATGCTGTCGCCCGAACCAACCAGCAAAACCTGGTCAAACTTCACTTCACTGTCGATGTCGCCATCGAGCTTCTCGACGCGGAGCGTCTCGCCTTCCATGACGCGGTATTGCTTACCGCCTGTCACAATCACTGCGTAACTCATGAGCTTGCCTCTAGTAGTTATTCTTGGGTACGTAATGCCTTGATCCGCACGCATAACCGGCCAGACCGGGCGAGCGAACCGGTGATTCTAGTGCATTGCAGCAGAGCCGGCAAGCCAGATTCAATGGCTTTCGGGTCATTTGCCGTCGAAGGAATCGAGCAGATCGTCCGCAAGTGGCGCATCAAAATCGCCACCAATGTTGATTTCGCCCTTCATAAGACCCAGCCGAATCCGAGGTCGCGCTCGCCGGGATGCGGCACTTCCCTGACGCTCCAGCGCCCAAAGCACATGCTCGCGGACCACGTCTGACGGGTCATCCGCGCGTGAGCGCAGCGCGGCCGAGGTCGCTTCCGCCCCCGTCGCATTCCCCAGCGCGACGGCGATGTTGCGCGACCAGCGCTCAAAACCAATGCGGCGGATTGCCGAGCCTTCGGTGCGCTGCATGAATTCGTCTTCCGTCCAGGCGAACAGGTCGATCAGGCTGGCGCGGTCGAGATCGTTGCGCGGCGCGAAATCCGCTTCCGCCGTTGGCTGGGCGAACTTGTTCCATGGGCAGACCAGTTGGCAGTCGTCGCAGCCGTAGATGCGATTTCCGACCAGCGGTCGCAGCTCCAGCGGAATCGGGCCGTCGAGTTCGATGGTCAGGTAGGAAATACAGCGACGTGCGTCGAGCCGATACGGCGCGATGATGGCGCCAGTCGGGCAGACATCGATGCAGCGCGCGCAGGTACCGCAGTGCGCGCTGGCCGGCTCGCTCAAGGGCAGCGGCAGGTCGGTGTAGAGCTCGCCAAGGAAAAACCAGGAACCCCCATCGCTGTCGATCAGGCAGGTGTGCTTGCCGATCCAGCCGATGCCCGCGTCGCGTGACAAGGCGCGTTCCAGCACCGGCGCGGAATCGACAAAGGCGCGGTAGCCGAACGGTCCAACCTGTTCCGCGATGCGATCGGCCAGTTTCTGCAGGCGCCCGCGCATCAGCTTGTGGTAATCGCGACCCAGCGCATAGCGCGACACATAGGCGCTGTCGGCATCAGCGAGTGCTTCCCAGCCATCGCGGACGCCTTCCGGAAAGTAGTCCATGCGCACCGAAATCACCCGCAGCGTGCCGGGCACCAATTGGTCGGGGCGACTGCGCTTGTTGCCGTGCCGCTGCATCCACGCCATGTCGCCATGCAGGCCGTCGTCCAGCCAGGACAGCAAATGGGCCTCGTCTTCGGCGAGATCGATGCCGGCGATGCCGACATCCTGAAAGCCAAGCTCGCCAGCCCAGCGTCGGATATCGCCAAGCAAAGCGGTGTAGTCGGTGGGTGGCACGGCGGACATGCACCGATTTTCGCACAGCGCATGGAGTGAGCCGTGATGCCACACAACGGGTAGCGCCCGGTCCATTGACCTGCCGGTATCATCCCGCCATGCCTGCCGATATCGCCACCGCTCTTTACACCGCTGCCCAGGTTCGCCAGATCGACCGCCAGGCGATCGAAGACTGCGGCATTCCTGGCCCGATATTGATGCAACGCGCCGCCAGCGCGGCGTTCGCCTGCCTGCGTCGGCGCTGGCCCGATGCACGGCGATTGCTGCTGCTGTGCGGAACCGGCAACAACGGTGGCGATGCCTGGCTGCTTGGCGCGACGGCGCTGTACGAAGGCTTCGATGTGCACGCGATTGGATTTGGCGAGCCGCGCGGCGATGCCGTCGAAGCGCGCAAGCGCTTCCGTGCCGCCGGTGGCAATGAAATGCGATTCGATGGCGACAGCGACTTGCCGTCGGTCGACGTGATCGTCGATGGTCTGTTTGGTACTGGACTGGATCGGGATGTCGACGACGCAGCCGCCGCGTTGATCGAACAGATCAATGCCAGCAACCAGCCAGTGCTGGCTCTCGATATTCCTTCCGGCCTTTGCGCCGATCGCGGCGTGCCACGCGGCGTGGCCTTGCGGGCGGCAGCGACGATCAGCTTCGTCGCCTGGAAGCGCGGACTGTTTACTGGCGACGCCCTCGATTATTGCGGCGAGCTTCAACTGGAAACGCTCGACATCCCGCCCTCGGCGCGGCAAGGCATCGCGCCTGATGCGCGCCTGCTCGATGCGAACATCGGTTGCGTGCTGCCCACGCGTGGGCGCAACGCGAACAAAGGCAAGTACGGCCACGTGCTCGCACTCGGCAGCGACCACGGATTTGGCGGTGCGATAAGGATGACCGCCGAAGCCGCACTGCGCTGTGGCGCCGGCAAGGTCAGCATCGCAACGCGGGCTGCCAATGTCGCAGCGATCAATGCCGCACGACCGGAACTGATGGCGCATGGCGTCGATGGTCCGCAGGAACTGAAATCGCTGCTCGAAGGCGTCGATGTGATCGCGCTCGGGCCAGGACTTGGCCAAGCCGCATGGGGCCACGCGCTTTGGGATACCGCGCTGCGCAGCGGCCTGCCGTGCGTGATCGACGCCGATGCCTTGAATTTGTTGTCGCGTGAATCGGTGCGGCTGGCCGGCGGCGACGTGATCTCGCGCTCGTCACTGACGCAGCCCGACAGCGGATTGAATGTGCTGACGCCACACCCCGGCGAAGCGGCGCGGCTACTCGGTACAACGACGGCGAAAATCCAGAATGATCGCTACGGCGCGGTCCGCGAACTCGCCGCGCGCTACAACGCGGTCGTCGTGCTTAAAGGAGCCGGCAGCCTGATCGCCGATCCGGATGGCCACGTCGCGGTCTGCCCGTGGGGCAATTCCGGTATGGCGAGTGGCGGGATGGGCGATGTGCTCACCGGCGTGATTGCCGCTTTGATGGGGCAAGGCATCTCGGTGTGGGACGCTGCGCGCTTGGGGGTCGCCGTCCATGCGCGAGCCGGCGATATCGCTGCGGATGACAATCCTCGCGGGCTGATCGCAACCGATCTGCTCCCTTCCCTTCGCCAACTGGTCAATACGTTTTCGATATGACACGGGAGTACGAATCGCTTGAACGTCCCGGCCTGGACGAACCGTCGCTGGTTGAACTGGCGCAACGACTCGCGCCCGTCGCGTCCGACGGTTTGGTTGTCCATCTGCAAGGCAACCTCGGTGCAGGCAAGACCACGTTTGCGCGAGCGCTGTTGCAGGCGCTTGGCGTCGGCGAGCGCGTGAAAAGCCCGACCTACAGCCTGATCGAGTCATATCCGCTCGCCAGCAACAGCGCCCATCACCTTGACCTGTATCGTCTGGCCGATCCGGAAGAAGTCGAATGGCTGGGCCTGCCCGACCTGGCAGATCGCGACGCGCTGATCCTGATCGAATGGCCGGAACGCGGCGGCGAACGCATCCCTCCAGCGGACGTTCGCATCGAACTGACCCACGCCGCCGACCGACGCGACCTGCACGCGATCAGCGCCACCAAACGAGGAAATGCTGCACTGCGTAAATGGAGTGATTCCTGAAGAGATGCCCGCAGCTCACGGATTTACAAGAGAAAAAGGGTTGAAACTCACGCCCAATGAGCGTTCAATCAGCAGCCATGAGCACTTGCAAGCGAAAAACGGGCCTTTTCTTCGCGACAGCGGCATCGTTGCTGCTGGCCTGCATCTCGGCTTCGGCGTCGGAAATCCGTTCCGTCCGCAGCTGGGCCAGCCCGGAATACACTCGCGTCGTTTTCGATCTCAGCGGCCCGGTCGACTACAAGCTGTTCGACCTGGCCGATCCCAACCGCGTCGTTCTCGACCTTCGTAACAGCCAATTCGTCGAAGGTTTTACAACGCCCGAGATCAAAGGCCTGCTGAAGTCGGTGCGCATCGGCAAGCAAGGTAGGTCCGATTCGCGTGCGGTGTTCAACCTTGGCGACACGGTGAGGCCGAAGAGCTTCCTGCTCGCGCCGGATGGCAAGTCGGGGCATCGGCTGGTGCTCGATTTCTATCCGAAGACCGCGTCCGCTGCCCCAGTGAAGAAGCTTGCCGACGTGTTGCCGGCCAATGCTGCCGGTCGCAAGGTGCTGATTGCGATTGATGCGGGGCACGGCGGCAAGGATCCCGGTGCGATTGGTGCCAGCGGCAGCTACGAGAAAGATCTGACCTTGAAGGTGGCACGCGAGTTGAAGGCGCAGATCGATCGCGAACCCGGCATGTCCGCAATGCTGATCCGCGACAGCGATATCTACGTACCGTTAAAGGAGCGATACGCCATCGCCCGCAGGGCGCATGCCGACCTGTTCGTGTCGATCCACGCCGATGCCTGCCCCGGCAACTGCAGCGCGCAGGGTTCGTCGGTCTGGGTGATGTCACCGCGCGGCGCTACCAGTGAGTCGGCGCGACTGTTGGCCGACCGCGAGAACAGTGCGGATTTGATCGGTGGTGTAAGCCTCGATGACAAGGACGCCGGTCTCGCCGCCGTGCTGCTCGACCTGCAACAAGGCGCAACCATGGGCGCGAGCAACACCGTTGCCGACCAGGTGCTGGCGGCACTGCGACAGATTGGCCCAACCCACCGCAGCTACGTCGAACGCGCCAACTTCATGGTGCTGCGTTCGCCCGATGTGCCATCGATCCTGGTCGAGACCGCATTCATCAGCAATCCGGTCGAAGAGAACAAACTCAAGGATGCCGCGCATCGCCGGAAGATTGCCGAGGCAATCGTCGAAGGCGCGCGCAACTACTTCCGAATCGATCCACCCGATGGCAGCCAGTTTGCGTTGAACACCAACGCGGCCAAGGCATCTCGACACGTCGTCGGCGCAGGCGAATCGCTCTCGATCATCGCCACGCGGCACGGCACCAGTGTTGACGCGTTACGTTCGATCAATAAGCTGAGCAGCAACAACGTCCGCATTGGCGAAGTGCTGCGCATACCGGCGAGCTGATCGCGCGAGATTCCTGCGGCAACCCGCCATCGTCGCCACCCGTGCGCCGGCGGGAATGACGAAGACTTCGTAGCCGCTAGAATGCAGATCGGTTCTCCCGGCCTGTTCCATGTCCCGCATCCACGCCCTGCCCGCTGAACTCGTCAACCAGATCGCCGCTGGCGAAGTTATCGAGCGGCCGTCGTCCGTCGTCAAGGAACTGATCGAGAACAGCCTTGATGCCGGCGCAACGCGCATTGAAATTGACATCGAGGAAGGCGGCGCACGGCTGATCCGGATTCGCGACGACGGTGGCGGCATCCACGCCGACGACCTGTCACTCGCCATCCTCTCGCACGCCACCAGCAAGATCGCGAGTTTTGACGACCTGGAACGCGTCGCCACGCTCGGCTTTCGCGGCGAGGCCCTGCCATCGATTGCATCGGTGTCACGCTTTGCGCTGACCTCGCGCACGCCCGCTGATACGATGGCCCAGATCATTGAAGTCAGTGCCGGCAAGGTCACGCCGGTGCGTCCGGCGCAGCACCCGACCGGCACGACCATCGAAGTGCGCGACCTGTTCTTCAACGTGCCGGCGCGACGCAAGTTCATGCGTGCCGAGCGCACCGAGTTCGGTCATATCGACGAGCTGGTGAAATCGATCGCGCTCGCTCGCGATGGTGTCGAATTCCAGTTGCGCCACAACGGCAAGGCGGTGCGCTTGCTCAAGCCCGCTTTGCTGCGTGAAGACGGCGCACGCCGGATCGGCGACGTGCTCGGTAGCGACTTCATCGGCAACAGCCTGGCCATCGATCATTCCGGCGCCGGCTTGCGATTGCGTGGCTGGGTCGGACTGCCAACTGCGTCGCGTAGCCAATCCGACCAGCAGTATTTCCACGTCAACGGACGACAGGTAAAGGATCGCCTTGTCACCCACGCCGTGCGCCAGGCCTATGCCGACGTGCTTTACCACGGCCGCCATCCAACGTATGTGTTGTTCCTCGAAGTCGACCCGGCGCTGGTCGATGTCAACGTGCATCCTGCCAAGAGCGAAGTACGTTTTCGCGAAGGTCGGCTGGTCCACGATTTCATCTATCGCAGCCTCAATGAAGCATTGGCTGGAACGCGCGCCGGCAACGCGCTGGCTGATTCGCCGCTCGCCGCCAATCATCAAGCCGGCGACATGTCGCCAGCGTGGCCACAGTACCGAAACCAGAGTGGACTCGGGCTAGGCGTGCGCGATGCGATGGGCGACTACGCTGCGCTGATCGGTGAAGTGCGCGGCGTGGCCAGCGGCGCACCGAATGCACAAGGCAACGAGATCGGATTGATCGCGCTAGGTGCAGATGCATCCGACATTCCGCCACTCGGCTTTGCGATCGCGCAACTACATGGCGTGTTCGTGCTCGCCCAGAACGCGCACGGCCTGATCGTGGTCGACATGCACGCCGCGCACGAGCGCATCACCTACGAAAAGTTGAAGGCCCAACACGAAGGCGGCGACATCCGCTCGCAACGCCTGCTGGTGCCAATGCAGCTGGCCGTCAGCGAAAAGGAGGCCGCCGCCGCCGAAGAACACGGCGCACGCTTCGAAGCGCTTGGTTTCGAGATTCGCCGCAGTGGCCCGCAGTCGGTCTCGGTGCGCCAGGTTCCGCTATTACTGGACGACGCCGACATCGCCTCTCTGGTTCGCGACGTAATCGCCGACGTGATCGCCCACGGTGACTCGCGCCGCATCGAGGAAGTCGAAAACGCGCTGCTATCGTCAATGGCCTGTCACGGCTCGGTGCGCGCCAATCGTCGCTTGAGCATTCCCGAAATGAACGCACTGCTTCGCGAAATGGAAGTCACTGAACGCTCCGGCCAATGCAATCACGGCCGCCCCACCACGGTGCAACTGACAATGTCGGAGCTGGATAGGTTATTCCTGCGCGGTCGATGAGGGCAGGATCGACCTCTCGCCGGCACTTCCAACAGTGACAGCTTTGGAGCAACACATGCACTACCTCATCACCGGCGGCACCGGGTTCATCGGCAAGGCGCTTTGCGCGCGTTTGATCGCGGACCAGCATCGCGTGACTGTGCTCACCCGCAGCGTACCGCGCGCGCAAGCGTGCTTGCCGGCGGGCACGACCGCGATCGACAAACTCGACGACGCCAGCAACGTCGATGTCGTCATCAACCTCGCCGGCGAAAACCTGACCGATGGCCGCTGGAGCGATGAACGCAAACAGGCGTTTCTTGATTCGAGGATCGGCACGACGCGCCGCCTCAATGACTGGATGGCTACGCAAGACCAGCGGCCCAAGGCGATGATCTCCGGCTCGGCCATTGGTTGGTATGGCGCCCGCGGCGACGAAAAACTGACTGAGGAATCCAGTCCCGGCGATGACTTTCCGGCGAAGCTATGCCTTGCGTGGGAAGCGGAAGCGGTCAAGGCCGAAGCGCTGGGCGTGCGTGTCTGTTGCCTGCGTACCGGCATCGTGCTGGCTGCCGACGGCGGCGCACTCGCGAAAATGTTGCTGCCCTTCAAACTTGGCCTCGGCGGCCCGATGGGCGATGGCAAGCAATGGATGAGCTGGATTACCCGACGCGACCTGGTACGCATGATCCGTTGGCTCGCCGAAACCGATTCCGCCAGCGGCGCCTACAACGGCACTGCCCCGAACCCCGTCACCAACGCCGAATTCGCAGATGCACTGGCGAACGCGCTGCATCGACCGAGCATCATCCGAACGCCAGCGCTCGCGCTGAAGCTGTTGTTTGGCGACATGGCCGACATGTTGCTGACCGGACAGCGGGTGATTCCGGAGCGCGCATGCAGCAATGGTTTTCGATTCGATCATCCGGAACTGACGGAGGCCATTTCCGCCACGTTAAGTCCTGCGGCATCGCGCGCTTATTCCTAGACGTTCACTCATCCTCGAAAACCTGCCGATGAGCTGAACAAACCACGGTTTGCTTGCCACCGAAGTTTTTGCTTGGAGCAATGACAATGCGGCGATTCTTGAGTTTCTCGTTTTCGATGTTCATCGCAAGTTCGATCGCTTTGGCGTCGAACGATGCAATCGAATACACCTCCACGATCCAGCAGCAACGAGCAGAGCGTGAAGCTGGTCTGCGCAAGCCGGGTGGCTGGTTGAGTCTGATTGGCCTGGACTGGTTGACGGAAGGCCGCAACTCGATCGGCAGTGCGAAGGACAACGACATCGTCTTGCTCAAGGGTCCGCCAAAACTTGGTGTGATCACGCTGAAAGAAGGAATAGCATCGATTGAGATCGATGCGGTTTCAGGCGCGACAGTCGATGGAAAGGCTGTGACCGACGCGGCTCTGGCGAGTGATGCCGATGGCAAGCCGAGTATCGTGATGGCAGGGCCGGTCAGCTTTTTCGTGATCCAGCGCAATGACAAGATTGGCTTGCGCGTCAAGGACGCGGATGCGGAAGCGCTGAAGCAATTTCTCGGCATCGATTTCTTCGAGATCGATCCGTCGTGGCGAGTCCAGGCGCGTTGGGTGACGTTCGACAGGCCTCAGCCGCTGGAGATTCCCGACGTGGTCGGCACCATCTACAAATTGCAGGTACCGGGCAAGGCGGTGTTCGAGCACGCGGGCAACACCTACGAACTACTACCAATGAACGAGGACACCAAGGACGGACTATTCTTCGTGTTCGCCGACAGGACCAGCGGAAGAATCACTTACGGCGGTGGTCGCTTCCTGGATACCGAAGCGCCGAAGAACGGCAAGCTGACGCTGGATTTCAATCTGGCTTATAACCCGCCATGCGCGTTCACACCCTACGCGACCTGCCCGCTCGCGCCGCCCGAGAATCGTTTGAAGGTTGCCGTGGAAGCGGGTGAGAAGAAATATCGCGGTAGCTCGCATTGATGGCGATCACCTGCCCACGCGATTGAAGGTCTTTCGTAGGGTGGATCCCCGAGGGGAATCCACCGTTTTTCACGACCGCGCGGTGAACGATGGTGGGTTCCCTTTCGGGGATCCACCCTTCGAGGTCAATTTCCGGTAAAGCTCGGCCTGCGGCGCTCGAGGAAGGCGGAGGTGCCTTCCTTCATGTCAGCAGTGGAGAACAGCAGGCCGAACGATCGGGCTTCGTAATCCAGGCCGTCATCGATACCGAGATCATCGGCGGCAAGCACCGCTGAAAGAATGCCGGCCATCGCATGCGGCGCGGCGTTGGCGAGTTGATCGGCCCAACGGTCGACTTCCGCGTCGAGTTCTTCGACGGCGACGACGCGATTCACCAATCCAAGTGCCAGCGCGCGTTGCGCGTCAATCGGCGTGCCGGACAAGGTCAGTTCCAGCGCAGCCGAACGGCCCACAAGGCGCACGATTCGCTGCGTTCCGCCGAAACCCGGCATCAGCCCCAGGCTGATTTCCGGCAGCCCGAGCTTGGCTTTCTCGCTGGCAATACGCAGGTGGCAGGCCATCGCCAGTTCCAGTCCGCCACCGAGCGCGAAGCCCTGCAGGCGCGCGATGACCGGTTTTCCGAGCAGCTCGATGCCGCGCATCATCCGTTGGCCGTTCTGCGCCATGCGTTGCGCCTGAACGGGCGTGGCCGTGTTGAGTTCGCTGATGTCGGCGCCGGCGACGAACGCCTTCTCGCCGGCACCCGCCAGCACGACCACGCGTACGGCGTCGTCTGCGCCGGCCTGGGTGAAGGCGATGCCGAGTTCATTGATGGTTTCGCGATTGAGCGCGTTCAGCTTGTCGGGGCGATTGATCGTGATGGTGCGAACGGCGCCGCGATCACTGCTGGTGAGGTTGCGAAAACCCATGGTTCAACTCCGTGCGGATGGCGAAAAAACGCAATGATAACAAGCGCATCTCGCCGCGAACTTTTCTGCGCGCGCAGGCTCTGAGGTAGACTACGCCATTTAACCCGGTTGCCGGTTCCGGCTATCGGTTCCTCTTTCGAACGTCACCGGGGTCCCTTCCCCATGGAGATACGCATGAAGTTTGCTGGTTCGCTCGCACTTGCGGGCTTGATGGTCGCGGGCAGTGCCCTCGCCCAGGAGACGACCTCGGAAAAAGGCCGTCTTTCGTATTCGATTGGTTATCAGATCGGCCGTGACTTTGCCGAGCGCAAGATCGATGTCGACATCAACACCGTCATCAAGGCGATCCAGGATGGCAACGCCAAGCGCAACCCGGCCGTGCCGGAAGCGCAGATGGGCGAGACTCTGAACAAGTTCCAGCAGAAGATCGCCACCGAGGCCAAGGCCGAGTTCGACAAGATCGCCGGCACCAACAAGGCCTCCAGCACCAGGTTCCTGACCGAAAACAAGTCGAAGAAGGGCATCATTGCGCTGCCGTCCGGCGTGCAGTACCGCGTAATCGAAGAAGGTAGCGGCAAGCAGGTCACCGCGACCAGCGAAGTCACCGTGCATTACCGCGGTTCGCTGGCCAGTGGCCTGGAGTTCGACAGCTCGTTCGCTCGCGGCGAGCCAGTCAAGTTCAAGGTGAACGAAGTGATCAAGGGCTGGGCCGAGGCGCTGCCACGCATGAAGGTCGGCGACCATTGGCAGATCTTCGTGCCACCGGAAATGGCCTACGGCGAACGTGGCAACCCGCCGCGCATCGGTCCGAACGAGGCGCTGGTGTTCGAGATCAAGGTGATCGACAGCAAGTAAGTCGATCAGCGTGCCGGCGGCTCGCCGGGACAGCGCCTGATCGTTCGCGATCCGGCGGAATCATCCGAACGCCGCGCTCTGCGCGGCGTTCTCTTTTTAAAGACACGTTCTCGGTCCGGAGTGTTAAATCCACAACATGGATTTCGATTTTCCCAGCGTCACCATTCAAAGCCCCTGTACCAAGGTGTGCACGATCGACGTGCGTACCCAGCTTTGCGTCGGGTGTGCGCGCACCGGCGATGAGATCATGCGATGGCGAGACATGAGCGATGCCGAACGGCGTCACTGCATGGAGGTGGTCTTGCCGGCGCGCGCCGCGCGGGAGCAACCGTGAGCACGGTCGAATCCGCGATCGCGCGCATACGCGCAGCAGTCCGACCGCTGACCGATATCCCGATCGACCTTTGCCAACCGGCAATCCAGTTCGCCGACCTGATCCCGGAAAACCTGCGCCCGGCGGCCGTGCTGGTGCCGATTGTCCGGCGATCGGACACGCTCAGCCTGCTGCTGACCCGCCGCACGGAAGCGTTGCGCCAGCATGCCGGCCAGATCAGTTTTCCCGGCGGCGCAATCGACAGGGAGGACGGCGACGCCATCAACGCGGCTCTGCGCGAGACCTGGGAGGAAACCGGCATCGCGCCATCGTTCGTGCAGCCCATCGGCTATCTCGACCGGCTCGACACGATCTCGGCGTTTTCTATCACGCCGGTCGTCGCGTTGGTCAGCGAAGGCTTCACGATCCGGCCCGAACCAGGCGAGGTCGCGGAAGTTTTCGAAGTGCCGCTGGATTACATCCTGCATCCGGGACGGATGCAGTCGGTGCCGATCGAGTGGTGCGGACAGATGCGGCAGGTCGATGAGTTCCACTACGACAGTCGCCGCGTCTGGGGCGCGACGGCGTCGATACTGCGTAACCTGATTCAACGCCTGGAGGCTGGCGAATGATTGGCAACACCTTGATCGGTACCGACGAACTGGCGTCGATGATTGGACGCGACGGCGTGATCATCGTCGACTGTCGGCACGAGCTGGTCGACCCTGCGGCAGGACGGATTGCGTGGCAGGACGGGCATGTCCCCGGTGCCGTCCATGCCGATCTGGATCACGACCTGGCCGACCTCGACCGGCCTGATGCCGGCCGCCACCCATTGCCCGATGCGACTGCATTCACGCAGTGGCTGGGCGGCATCGGCTGGACCCCTGCGCACCAAGTCGTCGCCTACGATGAAGCTGGCGGAGCGCTGGCAGCGGCGCGGCTGTGGTGGATGATGCGCCTGATCGGACATCGCAAGGCCTGCGTGCTCGATGGTGGCCTCGTGGCATGGACAGCCGCCGGTGGCGCATTGGATAGCCGGGTGCCGAATATCAATTGCCGTGAGCCATCGGAACGCGCCTGGTCATCGGACGAACTGGTCAACTACGAAATGCTGGCACGTGGTTTGGCCGAGGATTCGTTGCTGCTGGTCGATGCACGCGCCGAGCCGCGTTTTCGAGGAGACATTGAACCGATCGATCCGGTAGCCGGCCATGTACCCGGCGCATGCAATCGACCCTTTTCCGCAAACCTGGGCAGCGACGGTCGCTTCAAGGACGCGTCGCAACTGCGCGAGGAATGGCTGGCGATCCTCAATGGCCGTGACTCCGATGACGTTGTCCATATGTGCGGCTCGGGGGTCACTGCCTGTCACAACCTGCTGGCGATGGAACACGCTGGGCTATCCGGCTCACGGTTGTTCGCGCCTTCGTGGAGCGGATGGATTGGCGATCCGGATCGGCCAGTTGCGCAAGGCAAATAACCGAAAGGCGGGCGATCCTTTTATTGGACTCTCGCTGCGGCGCCCCTCAAGCCTTCGATTTCAGTTTCGCCACCAGCGCATGCAATACCTGCTGCGCTTCCGGATCGAACCAGCCATCGAGGAAACTCTCGATCGGCAGCGTCGCCGGATCCGCGTACAGCGCCGCAAGATCGGCCCGCGCCAGTCGCCGCGTCTCGGCCTGCGCCTTGGGCGGACACGTCAACAACTGACCCAGCCACAGCAAGGCGCGCGCGACCACGTCATCGACATCGGCCAATTCGTCGACGAATCCGATTTCGTGCGCGGCTGCGGATTCCAGCATCGTTCCGGCGACCAGCAGTCGCTCGGCGCGATGTGGACCGACCAGTCGACGCAGCGCAAACTGGATCGCATCGGGCACGGCAAGGCCCACCTGTACCTCGTTGAGACCAATCTTGAATTCACCGCGCGCCATGATCCGGTAGTCGCAAAACAGCGCGATCACTGCGCCGCCGGCCGGGCTGTGGCCCGTCAGTGCTGCAACGGTGGGAATCGGCGAACTCGCCAGCGCACCGCAGATGCCGAACAGGTCGCACCAGGCGTTGGCAAGGGTCGCGCGATCGAGCTTGAGCAAGCTCGGAACATCCAGACCCGCCGAAAACATGCCGGAGCGACCCGACAGGATCAGCCCGCGTGCGCCATCGTCGGACGCGGCCTTGATTGCTGCATGCAAGGCTCGCAGCAACTCGGGATTGAGCGCATTGACCGGCGGATTGGCCAGGCGCAATTCGTGGATGGCGTCGTGGCGGATGAGTTCGAGCATCGCGGTTCCGGTATCGTGGGGTGAAGTCCCATGCTAGCCCGCGTCACTGCCAATGTCGCGCCGTGCAACGTTGCGATGCGCCGACTCGTCCATTTCCCCGTTCAACGATAGGAGCCATCCATGTCCAGGTTCGCCGTAGTCATTGCCGTTGCCTTTGCGCTGCTCGCGTCGCCCGCGTTTGCGCAAACGCGCGAAGCGCAGGAAAAAAATCTCGCGAAGTATCTCGATGGCGCCGGCACGCCGGTCGACAAGTTCACGTTCTACAAACTGCAGAAGTGGGAACTGGTTGGCGACAATCGCGTCGTTGTCTGGGTTCGCGTCAACGAGGCTTACCTGTTGACTGTCGAGAATCCCTGCGTCGAACTGCCCTGGACCAATTCGATAGCGTTGACGTCATCGGCGCGGCAAGTACGCGTCCGATTTGACTACGTGCTGGTCGAAAAAGGCCGTCGTTGCCAGATCACGGAAATCAGGCCGTTGGCGAAGGAAGTGCTGTAGCGATCAGTTGCCGTCGGGCGCGACATAACCCGCAGGCTTCTCAGCGCCTTCGCCGAAGAAGTATTTCTCCATCTCGGCGGCGAGAAACGTGCGTGTTGTCGGGTCGAGCGGATTGAGCCGGTTTTCGTTGATCAGCATGGTCTGGTGGGCGAGCCATTCGGTCCAGGCTTCTTTCGACACGTTGTCGAAAATGCGACGACCGAGATCACCGGGCCATGGGGCGAAATCCAGGCCCTCGGCTTCGCGACCGAGCTTGACGCAATTGACGTTACGGGACATCGCGGGTTCCTGAGCTGTGGATTTCAAGCAATCGGCGCACTGGCGCGGGCAGGCCGAGTGCCGACCATTGCTCGCTACCGTACCACTCCAGATCGGGTGCGTCGGCAAGCATGCTGCTAGACGAGACTCCATCGGCCAGCAACGGTGTGATCTGCAATCGGAAATGGCTGAAGGTGTGCGTGAAGGTGCCGAGCGATTGCACATCGTTCGGACGGTATTCGCGAATCGTCACATCGGCCGCACTGCGATCGGCGAATTCCAGCAAGCTCCATAACCCGGACCAGACACCGGTCGGTGGTCGCCGCTGCAACAGCACGCGGCCCTCCGCATCGCGCAGCAACAACATCATCGTGGCCCGGGTTGGAATTGCGCGCGGCGGTTTGCGTTGCGGCAATTCCACCGTTCGATTTTCGATCCGTGCGACGCAATCCGCAGCCACCGGGCAATCAGCGCAACGTGGTCGCGATCGTACGCAAATCGTCGCACCGAGATCCATGATCGCTTGGGTGTAGTCGGCAATCCGATCATGCGGCGTGAAGCGTTCCGCTTCATTCCAGAGCGCCGCCTGCACCTTGCTGTTGCCCGGCCAGCCATCGATGCCACGATGTCGGGCCAGCACGCGCTTAACATTGCCATCGAGGATCGCGTGCCGCTGCCCGTGCGCCTGCGCGAGGATTGCCGCCGCGGTCGAGCGACCGATGCCAGGCAAGGACGACAAGCGTTCGATATCCGCAGGCAGATCACCACCGTGCTCAGCCATAACCATTTCAGCGGCGCGATGCAGGTTGCGGGCGCGGCTGTAGTAGCCCAGTCCCGACCACAAACCAAACACGCGATCTTCACTGGCCGCCGCGAGCGATTCGATACCGGGTAGCTCCGCCACAAAGCGCTGGAAATAGCCGATCACGGTGCGAACCTGAGTCTGCTGCAGCATGACCTCGCTGATCCAGACCCGATATGGATCGCGCGGATGCTGCCACGGTAAATCATGGCGACCATGCACGTCGAACCAAGCCAGCAGGCGCTCGGCGAATGGCATCACGGTTGTTGCGAAGGTTTCGGCGCGTCGTCTTCAATCCGCAGCCGCACGCCTTCCAGCGTTGTGTCGCCGACGTTGATGCGAGTGGCGTCCAGCGTTCCTTTGATTGGCGGAACTGGCGAGGCGGGACCGCCGGCTTTCGCCCACTCGTCGATCCATGCACCTAGTTGGGCGGAACCTTGCAGATTCGCATTCACTCCGGCAGCCAGTGTTTGCCCACCTCGCAGAATGGTGCCGTCCTGCATGCTCAGGTCGAAGGCTGGAACCACCGTAGGCCCGCCATCGCTGGCCTGGGTAGCGAGCCACCCTTGAAGTGCATCGATGTCGATACGCGGATTCTGCAACGCAATCCGATCAATCACCGCCTCATCCCCAAACAGTGTCGACCATGGCAACGCGACATCAACACCATCCGCCGTCAGCAATGGCGGCGAACCGGCCGTTGCAGTCACCACAGGATGTTCAAGCTTTACCGACAAGCGAGGCGAGAAATCGATGCTTGCCGCAGTCGGCATTGTCAGTTGCAGGCCATAGCGCGACTGCAACTGATCGACCAGCAATGCACTCAGCCGTTGCGGTTGGCTGTAGCGGTAGATTACGAACGCGATGATCGCGATCAACGCTAACAGAATGAAAAGGATGACGCGTGTTCGCGTCCGCAGCGCCATCGTCGTCAGCCTGCTTTCGCCAGCGACGTGGGCAACAGTCCGTCGACGAATGCGGCGGCATCAAACACGCGCAAGTCTTCGATCTTCTCGCCAAGGCCCACGTAACGGATCGGCAAACCGAACTCACGTGCCAGCGCGAACACGACGCCGCCCTTCGCGGTGCCGTCGAGCTTGGTGACGACAAGCCCGGTCACGCCAATCGCCTGCCGAAACTGACGCGTCTGGTTGACCGCGTTCTGGCCGGTGGTGCCATCGATGACCAGCAAAACTTCGTGCGGTGCGGTTGCATCGAAACGGGCAAGCACCCGACGAATTTTCGAGAGTTCGTCCATCAAACCAGTCTGGGTGTGCAATCGGCCGGCGGTATCGGCAATCAAAATATCAGCGCGACGCGAACCGGCGGTTTGCAGCGCATCGAAAATCACGCTGGCCGAATCCGCGCCGGAGCCTTGCGCGATGACCGGGATTTCGTTGCGCTCGCCCCAAGTGGTGAGCTGTTGAACGGCAGCGGCGCGGAAAGTGTCGCCAGCGGCAAGCACGACGGATTTCCCAGCTGCCTTCTGGTGCCGCGCCAATTTTCCGATCGTAGTTGTCTTGCCAGCGCCGTTGACGCCAACGACCAGGATCACGAAGGGTTTGGCACCGACAACCTGCAGAGGCTGTTCGACTGGTTTCAGCAATGCCAGCAAGTGGGCGCGCAATGCCGCCAGCAGCGCATCGGCATCGGCGAAATCGCGATCAGCTACCCGCTTGCGGAGGCGTTCAACGAGTTCTGTCGACGCCGCTACGCCCACATCGGCAGTGATCAACAGGGTTTCGAGTTCGTCGAGCAGCTCGTCGTCGAGTTTGGGATTGCGCGCGAACAGCGTTCCCAAGCCACGCGAGAACGCATTGCCGCCAAGCCGTTCACGCCAACTACGACGCGCGTTGCCTGCATCCGATATCGGCGCGGGATCGGAAAGTGCGGCCACCGCAGCGTGATGCTCGGATTCTTCCGTATCGTTTACCGGCCTTGCATCGGTATCGTGCTCTGCTGCACTCACCTGCGCTTCCGCAACCAGCGTTGCCATTTCGTCCATCGGACCGGCGGCGTGAGCCGTCAGCAATACGCTGTCGATCTCGCCGGCCTCGACCGTGGCGTCTTCGACATGTTCCTCGTCGGTGGGCGTTTCGCCGCTCGGCTTCTTCTTCCAGAACTTGAACATTCGCGATCAGTTTGCGACGAAAATGCGGCCTTCAATGCTACCACTGCGGTCGTCAGCGACCGTCGTCGCAGCGCTGGTTCGATAGAGTGTCATTCATGCCGCAACACCCGCCCGCCGCCAGCAAAGCACCGCAACGCATCCGTATCGTCGCGGGCAGCCTGCGTGGTTCGAAGATCGACGTGGTCGATGTGCCGGACCTGCGGCCAACGCCCGATCGCGTACGCGAGACTTTGTTCAACTGGCTGGCACCGGTGATCGTTGGCATGCGCTGCCTCGACCTGTACGCCGGAACTGGCGCACTCGGCATTGAGGCGATCTCGCGTGGCGCGATGAGTTGTACGTTCGTCGAGCGTGATCCACGAGCCGCCACCATGTTGACGGCGACACTTGCCCGCTTGAAGGTTGAGAACGGCACCGTGGCCCAGCGCGATGCGATAGCCTGGTTGAACGACGCCGAGGGCCCGTTCGACCTGGTCTTTGTCGATCCACCCTTTGCCAACGATGCCTGGACCACGATTTCCGAAAAGCTGGAAACCTGTGGCGCGCTGGCTGACAGCGCCTGGATCTACCTCGAATCTCCAGCCAACGCGACACCAGCAGTGCCGTCCATGTGGCGTTTGCATCGCGAAGGTCGCAGCGGCGACGTTCGCCATGCCCTCTACCAGCGCTTGCGCTAAGCTAGCCCGCCCTGCCTTTCGCCGCCCGACCCGTCCATGCCCGTCTCCCGAACTCGCGTCGCGGTCTATCCGGGTACCTTCGACCCGATCACGAACGGCCACATCGACCTGGTCCATCGCGCTGCGCCGTTGTTCGAGAAACTGATCGTCGGCGTCGCCGAAAGCGCCAGCAAGGCAGGCGGTACCGGCTTTCCAATGGATATCCGCATCGAATTGGCGCGGCTGTCGCTGGCCGGCTTGCCGAATGTCGAAGTGATGGGGTTTGCTACCCTGCTGGCGGATTTCGTCGAAGAAATCCAGGCTGGAGTCATCCTGCGCGGATTGCGTGCAGTGTCCGATTTCGAATACGAATTCCAGCTCGCCAGCATGAATCGGCACCTGATCCCGAACGCCGAGACGCTGTTCCTGACCCCGGCCGAGCAGTACAGCTTCATTTCCTCGTCACTGGTGCGCGAAGTGGCGCGGCTGGGCGGCGATGTTTCCGGCTTCGTGCACCCGGTGGTGCAGGAGGCCTTGCGGCGGCGCTGGAGCAATCCGCGCAGCCACCCTTGATATCCAACCCGTAGGGAGAAATACCGATGCAACCGAGCAAGTTCATGTTGATCCTGGCCTTCGTCGTCGCCCCGTTTGCGCTGGTCGCCTGCGACAAGTCCAAAGATGCCGCCAGCGCCGATGCACCAGCTGCCGAAGCGCCTGCTGCTGCTGTAGTAATGCCGACCGATCCGAACGACACCGCCGGCTGGAAAAAGTACCTGGGCGACGTGGTGATGAAGAACATGGAAGGCGTGAAGTCCAACCGCCCTTACATGTACTACGTTCCGGCCGGAGAGGACGACAAGTCGATGGGCGATCGCGCCAACCAACTCGAGAACGTCCAGGGCGTGGTCGGACGCGGCGTGTTGCCCGGCAACATGATGGCGTTCGGCGGCCCGGATTCGACGACCACGGCCGACTTCGTGGTGAAGTCGTTCGAAGTTGCGGCAGCCAATTCGTTCAAGGACGTGGTCGTGCTGGTCGTCACCAAGCCGGAAGACAACGCCCGCGTTTCCGAAGCGCTTGCGCCCAGCGGCGCGATCATCCGCATGGCCGACATGCAGTAGGGATTATCCGGCGACGCGACGACGTGAAATCCCGCCGCGTCGCCCCGATATCCAATCGATGGCACTGAAGATCCTCGACACCTGCGTCAACTGCGACGTCTGCGAACCGGCCTGCCCCAACCAGGCGATTTCGCTGGGTGAGCAGTTCTACGAGATCGATCCGGACCGTTGCACCGAGTGCGTCGGCCATTTCGGTGAGCCGCAATGCATCGAGGTGTGCCCGGTCGAGTGCATCATCATCGATCCCGAGCACGTTGAAACCGACGAGCAATTGCGCGATCGCTACACCGAACTGACCGGGCTGGAACCAGCATGAAAACTTCGTTCAACGCCGGCGCGCTGCTGCGCGGCGCTTTCCTGCTGTTGGTTGGCGTCGTGGTTTGCGCGCCTGTTGCCGCGGCCGGTCCCGGCAAGGCCGCGATCGCCACCGCGAGCCACTTTGCGACGGATGCCGGCTTTGAAGTGATCGCGAAAGGCGGCAATGCATTCGATGCCGCCATCGCGATCTCCGCGACGCTGTCTGTAGTCGAACCGCAGAGTTCCGGTATCGGCGGCGGCGGTTTCTTCCTGCTGCACCGCGCCAGCGATGGCGAGGAAATCATGCTCGACGCGCGCGAGACTGCGCCTGCGGCGGCGAACACGTCGGTCTATATGAAGGCCGACGGCAGCGCGAATCGCGACAAGTCAATCAATGGACCGTTGTCGGCAGCAATCCCGGGCGAGCCGGCGGCGCTGGTCTGGCTGGCCGAGCACTACGGCAAGCTGCCGCTGAAGGTTTCGCTGGCACCGGCGATCCGCTTGGCCAGCAAGGGCTTCAAGCCCGACGAACGGTTTACCGAGGCGATCACACGTCGGAGCAAAGTGCTGGAGCGCTACCCGGCGTCGAAAGCCTTGTACATGCCGGATGGCCGGCCGCCGAAAGATGGCTGGACGTTTCGCAATCCCGATCTCGCAAAGCTGCTGGAAAATATCGCCGAACACGGCAACGATGCATTCTATCGTGGCAAATTTGCCAAGCTGATGGTGGATGGCGTGCGCGCCGCCGGCGGCAACTGGGTGCTCGAGGATCTCGCCAGGTACGAAGTCAAAACTCGCCAGCCAATCCGCATTGACTATCGCGGCTACCGCATTGTCACGGCGCCGCCGCCGTCATCCGGTGGCGTCGCGATTGCCGAAATGCTCAACATCCTTGGTGGCTACGATTTCTCGAAGATCGACAGCACAAAGCGCGTTCACCTGATCGTCGAATCGATGCGCCGCGCCTATCGCGACCGTGCCCAGTACATGGGCGATCCCGATTTCGTCGACGTGCCGATCGACATGCTGACCAGCCCGCTCTACGCAGCCGGTTTGCGGGCGACGATCCATCCGGAAAAGGCAACCCCAAGCGACCTGTTGCCGCCGTTCCTGTCGCCGCCGCAGGGGCCGCACACCACGCACTACTCGATCATCGATGCCGAAGGAAACATGGTGTCGACCACGCAGACCGTGAACCTGGGCCTTGGCTCGGGCTTCGTCGTTGCCGGCACCGGTTTCGTGATGAACAACGAAATGGACGACTTCGCCCTCGTCGCCGGCGTGCCGAACGCGTTCGGCCTGCCCGGCGGTGATGCCAATGCACCGATGCCCGGCCGGCGACCGCTGTCGTCGATGACGCCGAGCTTTGTCTACGGCAAGGATCGCGTCGGCGTGATTGGCGTTCCCGGTGGCAGCCGCATTATCACGATGGTTCTGGAAGGCATCCTCGCTTTTGTCGATGGCGAACTGCCGGAACAGATCGTCGCCAACAAGCGCTTCCACCACCAGTACCTGCCCGACGTGGTCTACGCGGAAGCCGGCGCGTTTACAGTGGAACAGGTTCAAGCCCTCACCGCGATGGGTCACACGGTCAAGGACCAGCAACGCCCTTGGGGCTTCATGAACATGGTCAGCTGGGACAAGGCCAGCAATACCCTGCATGCAGCGTCCGACCCACGCTGGCCGGACGGCAGCGGCAAGGTGAAGTAGGTCCTGCGGGAGCCTTCACAGCGCTCAACGTGCGTCACGGTTATCCTTGGCGCGGGGCCGTGTTGCATGGCCAACCAGGACGGAGTCGCGGCAATCGTGAAACTGTGGTCACTACTCGGCAATTCGCAGCGTCTTGATGGCGGCGCGATGTTTGGCAATGCCCCAAAGGCGGTCTGGCAGAAATGGATCGGTGCCGACGAGTCCAACGGCATTCCGTTGGCCTGTCGCTGCCTGCTGGCGAGTGGGCTGGACGGCCGCAACGTGTTGTTCGAAACCGGCATCGGCGCGTTCTTCGAACCGAAGTTGCGCGAACGCTACGGCGTGGTCGAATCCAACCATGTGCTGCTGGAATCGCTGGCGGCCGCTGGTTTCAGCCACGAAGACATCGACGTGGTCGTGCTTTCGCACCTGCATTTCGACCATGCCGGTGGCTTGTTGGCGACGTGGCAGGCTGATCAACCGCTGCGATTGTTGTTTCCGAATGCAACGTTCGTGGTTGGTGCGGAGCATTGGCAACGAGCGCTCAATCCACATCCGCGAGACCGAGCCTCGTTCATCGCCGAACTGCCGCAACTGTTGCTCGACAGCGACAGGCTGGAACTGGTCGATGGCGACTTCAGCAAGACCCTTGGCGATGCGGTGCGCTTCCATCATTCGGACGGCCATACGCCGGGCCTGATGCTCGCCGAGATCGTCGCCGACGACGACGGCGTCGTGTTCTGCGCCGACCTGATTCCGGGCCGCCCGTGGGTGCATGTGCCGATCACGATGGGCTACGACCGCTACCCGGAATTGTTGATCGACGAAAAACTTGCCTTCCTCGCCGACAAGCTGGAACGCGGCGTTCGACTGTTTTTCACCCACGACACCGGCTGTGCAATGGCCAGCCTTCGTCGTGACGACAAGGGCCGCTATTCCACCTGCGATGAGCAGCCGGAAGTGGTCTCCCTATCCCTTGCCTGAGAGAAATCCCGATGAAACTGCAAACTATCCTGTTCTCCACCCTACTCGTCGCTGGCTCGGCCATCGCGCACGAAGAAAAAGAAGGCTTGTCTGCCGAACCGGTGATGATTACCGCAGACGGCAAGGTCTACGGCGAACGCTGGCCTTCCGATGCTGATGCGCCAATGACCATCGAAGCTGCTGCTGGCAAGGTTGAGTTGTTGAAGGACAAACCGCAGACGTACAGCGGACGCATTACCCAGGTCTGCCAGGAGATGGGTTGCTGGATGGTGCTGAGCGGCGAAGATGGCAAATACGCGCGGGTCACCATGCACGACCACAGCTTTGGCATTCCGAAGGAATCGACCGGAGAAGCACTGGTCTACGGCACGCTGACCGAAAAAGACGTCAGCAAGAAGGAAGCGGATCACCTGGTTGCCGATGGTGCAAAAGCGCCGGCGAGCCGCGAGCTGCAGATCGATGCAACCTCCGTGCTGATTCGCGACGAAAGCTGATTCGCCCATGTCGCGAAACGCATTTCTTGGCCTGATCGCGGTCGCTGCGCTGATCCTGGGCGGCATGCTGCTGGCGCGCCAGCACGGCGCTGCACCTGGCGGCAGCGATGGAACGCCGATCGCGATCAGTGGTTTCGACCCGGCCAATGAAGGACGCCTGGTCAGTATCCACGGCACGCTGGTGGTGAGCGATCCGCCGCGCGATCCGCAACTGGGCCTGGTTGCTGATGGCCAAGCCGTGTTGATGCGCGATGTCGAGATGTACCAGTGGCAGGAAATCTGCGAAGTCGGCGCCTGCCGCTACGAAGGCATCTGGGCCGCGCAGCGGATCGACAGCACGCCATTCCAGACCCACACCGGCCATGCCAATCCGGAAATTCCGTTCGCCAGTACCAGCCTGGTCGGCGATGGAATGCGCGTGGCTGATCTCGATGTTGCGCCGGGACTTGTTGTTGCGGCGGTCGAACCGGTTGCCTATCCAATCGAAGCCGGGCGCTTGCCGCCCAACCTTGCCGCGACGTTCGATGCACGCAATGGCGACCTTTACACGGGCGTGCCGGACGAACCGAAGGTTGGCGACTTGCACATCAGCTATCGCGCGATACCGGCCGGCGCCATCAACCTGACCGCGATCCAGCGTGGCAGTCATCTCGAGCCAGCACCGAAAAAGGAACGCTGATGCGCATCACCGGTTTGTACGCGGCGCTGGCTGCGCTTCTTGTCATCGTCCTCGTCTTCCGTGTCGTCATGCGGCGTCGGTCTGCCCGGATCGGCATTGGCGACGGTGGCGACCACGATCTGAGCCGCCGCGTGCGTGCGCATGCAAACGCCGCCGAGACGCTGCCGATCGGACTGCTGCTTTTGTTGCTGGTCGAACTCAACCAGACCCAGCCGCTGGTCGTCCACCTGTTCGGCATCGCGCTGATCTTCGGTCGTCTTCTGCATGCGTGGGGGCTGAGCCGCCATGCCGGAACCAGCCCAGGCCGCCTGATTGGCATGATGCTGACCTTGCTGTCGATGCTTGGAATGGCGTTGCTGCTGATTTGGCAATTCGTGCTCGCGGCAACGATCTGAACCGCTCCGCTAGATGGGTTTGCCGTCAAGCAAATCGGCGGCATCGAGCGTGTTTTCCATCAACGTCGCGACCGTCATCGGCCCGACCCCACCGGGAACCGGCGTGATCCACGACGCGCGCTCCGCAGCCGGCGCGAATTCGACATCGCCAACCAGGCGGCCATCGTCAAGACGATTGATGCCGACATCGATCACGACGGCGCCGGGCTTGATCCAGTCGCCCTTGATCAATCCAGGTCGGCCGGCGGCAATCACGAGGATGTCGGCCGCGCGCACGAACCATTCCAGGTCACCCGTGAAGCGATGACAGGCCGTGGTCGTGCAGCCGGCCAGCAACAGTTCCAGCAGCAACGGTCTGCCAACGTGATTGGATACGCCGACGACAACCGCATGCTGTCCGCGCACCGGGCGATCCGTGTGGGCAAGCAAGGTCATCACGCCCTTGGGTGTACACGGGCGCAAGCCACGCTGGCGCAACGCGAGACGACCGACGTTGGCGGCATGGAAACCATCGACATCCTTGTGCGGGTCGATGTGATCGATCAGCGCGTTCGCGTCAATATGTGGCGGCAGCGGTAACTGGACCAGAATGCCGTGAACATCGGGATCAGCATTGAGTTGGTCGACCAGCGCGAACAGCTCAGCTTCGGACGTCGATGCGGGCCGGTTGAAATCGAGCGATCGAAAGCCGACCCGCTCGCAGGCGCGACGCTTGTTGCGCACGTACACAGCTGATGCCGCGTCATCGCCGACCAGCACCACCGCCAGCGTAGGCCGCGCACCACCTTCGGCCATGCGCGCTTCCACGCGAACGGCGATGCCATCGAGCAGTTGTTCAGCGATGCGCTTGCCATCGAGTAATCTGGCGCTCATGCAATCCCTAGACCGGCAAACCGCGAATTATCCGCTTCGCCGACGCTGGCCTCAAACTTTGGAGAAACAATGACCGACACCACCGCCCTGGAAGCCGCCGCATTCCGTCGTCTGTTGGCGCATCTGGACCAGCGCAAGGACGTGCAGAACATCGACCTGATGATCCTCGCCGGCTTCTGCCGCAACTGCCTCGCCGACTGGTACCGCGAAGCCGCCGCCGAGCAAGGCACCGAGATCAGCAAGGACGAAGCCCGCGAGCGCATCTACGGCGAACCGTTCGCGGAATGGAAGGCCAAGTACCAGCCGGCGGCGACAAAAGAACAAGTCGATGCGTTCGAAAAGGCGCAGCGCGCGAATCACTAGCAGGCTCGATGTTCAAACGGATCGGACGCTACTCGTAGTGCGTCCACATACGCAGCACCTTGACGGTGCGATCGGAATCGAGCACCTCGTAGACGAGACGATGCTGGATGTTGATCCGCCGTGAGTAGGCACCAACCAGGTCGCCAACCAGCTTCTCGAACGTTGGCGGCGTCTGAAAAGGATTTTCGGCAAGGATCGCAAGCAGCGACTGCGCCTTTTCCTTGAGCCCTGCCGAAGCGAGATTGCGTGCGTCTTTCTGCGCATGTTTCGCAAAGACGACGCGCCAAGTCACCAGTCAAGTTCCGTCGAACACGAATCGACAGGCTCGGCCATTCCGGCCTTGATCGACTCGCGCATGCCAGGCACAGCCAGCAAGAACAGTGTTTCCTGGATAGCCGCCCAGTCTTCTTCCGCGATCAAGACCGCATTGCTGCGCTTGCCGGAAATAACGATGGGCTGGTGCGACTCTGCGGCCTGGTCGATCAGACGATAAAGATTGGCGCGGGCATCGCTTGCAGTGATGTTGTTCATGGCTTGCTCCAAAAGACGCCCGAAGCGTACGTTATGACGTACGACAGGACAAGGAGCAGCGCTGCTACCGGGCAACGTGGCGACCACCCCTCCGCAACCACTACGCCGCCAACAGTGGACAACGCTGGATAGCTGCCAATTCCTTGTGCAGGGATTCTTTGGCGATTGCTGTGTCGTAGGCGACTTGTCCGCGCAGCCACCAGCCGTCGCTCAGGCCGAAGTAGCGACAGAGACGAAGGTCGGTGTCAGCCGTGATGGAGCGCTTACCCGCAGCGATTTCACCGATCCGCTGTGCCGGAACGCCAATGTCCTTTGCGAGGCGGTACTTGGTTAGCCCGAGCGGCTTGAGGAATTCCTATTCAAGCATTTCACCGGGGGAGACGGGTCGAACGGTACGCATGTTTCTGTCCTCAGTGATAGTCGACGATCTCGACGCCTTGAGCACCGTCAGTTTCGAAGAGGAACGGACACATCCCCGCAGACGACTCAAGTTGCACCTCGTAACGGCTGGCCGGGTGCCGAAAGAACCACAAGCCATCATCGTCTGAGCCGGGGTGCAATACCTGTAGTTGCTCAACAAGTAACTCGGGGTGCGCCAAGCTAAGCGCTTTGATGATTGCGTCAATATCGCGCATCCGATTTCCGCTCCCTAATGCGTGAATTGAGCCGACCCGCGACGTTTGTGCGGCTTGAACTGCCGAGCGACGTATTCAGCCGAAAAAGCATGCATGCCTATCCGCTGCCACAACCGTCAAAAACTGCTCAATGGATGGCAGCTCAGGAGCGCCAGGGTAGCTATGCCATTTCAGGTCAGCGCGTTGCCAGTAGACCTTCCAGAGGTTCTGCGTTTTCACGTAAGTAGCCTTTGCAACTGGATTCTCCATCGTCTCTCCAGGTGCGCCGCGCCAGCGAGGAAGAACTTCAAATATTTCAACGCTCTGTCCGGCGATGCGAAAAGCAAGGTCCAGCTCTGGCCGGATGTGTGGCGGTGGGCGACGCTGGTCAATAAAGGCACCAACTACCTTCTCCAGTCTCTTTTTCTCGAGTTCACTGAATGCCATTTGCCGAGCCTAACGTTTGAGATGAGATGCTGCGCCCGGCTTGCCGGGTGACGTTTTCGATTGAAGGGTCAGACTTCACTGGACCCTCCCGCCGCCAAAGTGCTCTTTGAAACTGTCTCGTGCTTCATCGATGAAGACACGAAGCTGGTCTTCCGGGAGCAAAATAACCGAAATCTTCTGTGTTTCTGCTTCGGCTTCGAGGTTGGCTGCGGCCAGTTGGGTCGAGAGATAGAGCGTTTTTGGCAACGTTTTCATATGCGCGCTCGCCTGCTTCAGCAATCGTTTGACCTCGATCGTCGACGGTCCCGCCTGCGACAAATGGACAAGTCCGGTAC
>JBBSLA010000003.1:0-65856 GCA_038255665.1 Lysobacterales bacterium
AATTCCATCTGGTGGCTCTACAAGAACGCCCCCACCGGCTGGCTGATTCGCTCGCTCCCGTGGTTTGTCACATTGCACGCAGCCATCTGCCTGCGTCACCTGCGCCGAGGCAACGGCAAGGTGCTGTGGCGGCTCTATCGTGATGCGTGGCGCGGCGTGCCCCGCCTTGCTGCGAAACGTCGAAGAATTGCTGATTCACGCTGCGTGACTGTGCAATCAATTCGCGATTGGATCGAGCCACGGTTCTACGAAAGAGACTATGTGAAGCGCGCCTGGAATGAGCTCTGACTTCCAGACGCTCTACAGGTGCAAGGCCTCTCGACTCATCTGCGCGATTGCGTATAACGCCGTTGTCCCAACCACGCCCGCAATTGCAGCTACCGCAATGCGGCGCCAACGAAGCGTGCTGATGAAACGCAAGATGTTGACCGACAGCATCAGGAAGACCGCGTGCATCGGCAGCGAAAAGCGTAGTTCCACGACCGATGCGAGTGTGACCGCCCCCCAACCGCCCAGAAGAACGAGCGGAAACACGGGCGGCCCTATCTGGAGCCAGATAGGTACACGTCCCAAAAGCTGCGCCAACGTTCCGCAAATTCCCAACCAAAGGATCGCAAGGCTGGCGAATCGTAGTCCGGCTTGCCAAGGTGGCGCTGAAGCATAAACGTATGGCTCGGTGGAATCGAAGTCGAACGCGGCAACCCCCTTGGTTAGCAGCGTTGCTGCGGCTGGCAAGGGATGGCGCACGTACCAGTCCAGAGGTTGCTCGACCGAGCGGTCTTCTTCGGCAACGTAGAACGGATTGGGGTAGAACATCTGCGGCGGTTGTCCGGCTTCCATTCGCGTAGCATATTTCAAATTGGCTTTGCCCCAATTGACTTGAAGCGCTTGCAGATTGAGTGTGGGCAAAGGTGTCAATGAACCAAAGTGATGTTCATTGATTGCCATTTGCGGCAGAAGGGGCAGGACAACGAAAATCGTACACAGCGCGGCGCGGCCCACGCGCGACCACAGCTGTGCCATCAGTCCTTGCAGCGGCAAGAACAACATGCAGGTCAACGTGACGACTGGCACCCATACGAAGGCAGGTCGTATTTCCATCGCCAGCCCGGCAAGTAGTCCGGCCAACGCGATCAGCACTAAGCGTCGTCGCTGTCTTACGTTTACACCTTGCCATTGCATGACGATCACAGCGAGCCATATCTGGAAGATCACTAGCGCCGTGCTGTCTGCAAGGCCGATGGCAAGATATGGCAGGGCGTAGATGTTGAGTGCCAAAACGGCAAAAACAATGATCCGACCTCGCCGATCAGCTGCAACAGCGTTTGCCAATAGAAGGCTTGAACCCAGGTAAGCGGCGGTTTGGAGAATCGCCAGCAGATTCTTCGGCGAAATACTCAGCTGGTCGGCAGCAGCAAGAACCAACGCCAGCAGCGCGGGAAAGGCATACGTACGAAGATTTGCGAACTCATGCACCGCGAACATTCCCGACTCACGGTAGAGTTTCGCAATTGCCCAGTAGCTGTCCACGTCACAACAAGGCGGGAACGCAACTGATCGCCGTGCCCACCAAAACACCACAAGACATGAAACTGCCGCGATCGCAGAATAGAGGAACCCGACTATCGGGTCGCGGTGAGTTCGCATCTCAATCGCTAGGGCTGTCGGAGTTCGGTCCAAACGCTTCCAGCTGTTCGTAAAGATGGGTCTCTTTCTCGCGAAGCTGCCTGATTGCACCCGATAGGTCTCGCGCGTCGCCAGCAGCATCGGGACAGGCGATGGTCGGGGCGTTGCGTGCCATTGCATTGGCCACGCAATAGGCACCGTTGATGGACTTCGACGCCATGAAGTCGAAGGACGTGATCAGGTCGAATGCCATGGGTGCTTTCGGCCACAAGAACATTCCACCAACCAGAACGGTGAAGACATGGGTCCGATTCCATCGTCTGGTCAGCTCCATCCATGAAAGGAAGAAGAAAGGAATCAGCGCCGTGATGGGCCAGAACAGTAGCCGGCCTTTTGCAACTGCAGCTATCATCTCGGGAGCTGCTAGCGGGTCAATGAAACCGGCCCGACCGAAAGCAACGATCCCTGCGTACAGAGTCGCTGCTACCCCCGAATACAGGATCACCAGCAGCAAGCCAGGTCGATCCGATCGCTTGTCGCCGTAGCCGGTTAGAAGACGGATAGCCAAGATCACTGCCGGAGTGATGGCGAGCACTGCCAACGCGGCATCGAGCAGAACCGATGTACCGGAATATCCAAACGCAAGCCCGAACTGGGCGAAAAACGATAACCAGAATCTTCGATCATTGGGGTAGACGGAATCCACGGCGTGGTTGTGCTGCAACAGTGAGCCTTGATAGTGGTCAACCATCGCAAACTGGATGCCGAGCAGGATCGCGCCAGCCACGAGCAAAAGCGATCCGGTGCCCAGTAGTACTTTTCGGTGTGTCGGTGGCGCAGAGAAGAACCCGATGAAGAGGGTTGATGCGCCCAACGCCATGACCATTACCCCACCCGATATGTAGGCCAGCCCGGAAGCTGCGGCTGCGAGGATCAAAAGCAGCGCGCTGTATTTCTGACGAAACTGGCCGGATGGGCCAATCAGATGCAACATCATCAAGCTGCTGAATATCGTGGGCAGTGCCTGGTGGTAGGCCATCGTCGAGCCGCCCCATAGCCGGCCCGCAACGAAAGACCATGCACACAGGGAGATCGCAATTGCCGCTCCCGCGCCTTTTTCCGGGCTGGTCCGAAGAACGATGCCTCGAACCCACCAGATGTTTAGCAGCAGCAGCCCCAAGGCGACGATTCGCAAGGGTAGGAAATTGAACCCCGACAATTGCAGCACGATGAAATCAATGACTTGGCCAGTCAGAAAGTAGGTGTCGTTGCCTGTCGCGAGCAGCCATTGCCAATTCCCCTGTAGCAAGCTCATGTTGCTCGGAATGACGTACCGCCAGTCGTCGAAGACAGGGAGGTTGGCCCCGAAACGCAGACAGAAATACAGATATGTCGCTGCGATTGCGGCGAGGTAGATCGTGGCGACGGTTGTCGGCGGGATGCGCCGACGCCAGGCGAGGAAACCGACCGCCACGAAGAGCAGTGGTGCCGGAGCGTAAGCGGTTGCCAAGGCCACGTTTCTCCACACGGCCGATACTGCGGGAACAACTATTTGCGCGTCAGCGCTGGCGGTGCGCTCCCCACCATCAGCGCCGTCCACTAATGACCCTGCGCTGGCACGGAGCTGGTCCAGTGGCTGATTCCAGTGCAGGAAGCCGCTGTACCAGTCGATGCTCAAGATGCCGTTTTGATTGCCGTTGGAGCCCGGGTCGAGTCGAAGGTCTGAGCCGTGCCAATAGGGCGGCAAGCGGTAGGCAATGCGTCTCACACCCGCCAGTAGCGGATAAGGCTGCGAAAACTTCTCGTAACCGCGCGTCCCGTTGTGCATGTAAAGCTGGGCCATGTCCTCGTGGTCACTGCGGACCTCCATGAACACCCAAGCTGGTCCTGCATTGATGGCGAGATACCCGCCGAGCAACAGGAACAGTACGAAGTTGATCGCCAAGGATGAGACCAGGGTTTTGTCGATCTTCATGGTTGGCGACTTCCATCGAGTGAACCTGCAGGGGGTGCGTTGCGACGAAGCAGGAATCGGGTCAATACGAATGTCAACGGAATCGACACCGCGATGCTGGCCAGCAAGGCAAACTCGCGCGGGATGGCGAAGCGTTCAACCGCCGACTGCAAAACGCCCAGGCCGACCAGATACTGGATGACGTACACCAGCGGAAACAGGATGGCACTGCGCCAGTTCGGCCGCACCCGAAACACGAATCGAACGTTGAGCAAGTACGAGAAGGCAATGCCCGACACGAAGGCCACGCCGTAGGCGCTTCGATAGTCTAGGTAACGCAGCAGAACCAAGTACACGGCGTACGTCACCGCCGTGTTGATCGCCCCCGATATGAGGAATCGCAGGGCTTGGCCGGCGAAGATTTTCACGGCGACGACGCGTTCGCGAGAGCCATGAACTCGTCGTAGTCACGCAGATATTCCGCAGAGTCGTAGTGTTCGGATGCGAACACTAACAACACCGCATCGGCGCTGTACTTGTACTGGATTCCCCAGATCATCGGTGGCAGATGCACGCCCAAATCCGGGCTATCGAGCAGGAATTCACGGCGTAGCTTGCCGTCGTCGGCAACGACCGAACAACAACCTTTGACGCAGACAAGAAACTGGTGACAGATTCGATGCGCATGCTCGCCGCGCGTTTCCACGCTGGGCACATCGAACACCAGGAAATAGCGCTTCACATTGAACGGAATGTCACGTGACATCTCGCCGACACTGAGGCTGCCGCGAAGGTCTTTCACCATGCGCATCCGGTGCAACGTGACACCGGGCACGTCGGTCGCAATGCTCCCCAGCTCGACTGGAAAGCGATCCTGTCCGGGATGCGCTGCGCCTGATTGAGCAGGATCGTTAACGTAGCCAACGATGCGCGCGGGGTTGCCGACAACGATGGCGTATGGCGGAATCGAGCGGGTCACCACGGCACCCGCACCAACCATTGCGTATTGACCGATGCGCAATCCGGGAAGGATCGTTGCGTTCGCGCCAATGGATGCTCCGACCGCAACAACCGTTTGCGAGAACTCATCGGGGTAGCGCTTGCTGCGCGGGAAACGGTCGTTGGTGAATGTCACGTTCGGGCCGATGAAGGCGTCGTCCTCGACACGAACGCCATCCCATAATTGGACGCCGCACTTGATCGTCACGCGGTCGCCGACGACGACATCGTTCTCGATGAAAACGTGATCGCACACATTGCAATCGGTACCGATACGCGCACCGGGCAGCACGTGCGCGAACGCCCAGATACGCGAGCCCTCGCCGATATCCTCGCTTTCGCAGCTACCCAGCGGATGGACGAAATGACTCATGGCGAAATTCCTGGATCGTTGTCGATGGGCGGGTGGCTGCGGTGTTGCATCACGATCGCCAGCGGTCTGCGCTGGGTATTGGCAAACGCTCGCCACACGTATGCCCCAATGATGCCCAGGCCAAACGCATTGAGCCCGCCGAAGAAAAGAATGGCGATCATCGTCGCCGCATAGCCCGGCAGGGCAATGCCGCCGCCGAGGCGAATGGCAAGCACGACAATACCAAGTAGAACCGATACCGAGATGCCTAGCATTCCCAGCAGCAACAACATACGGATCGGCAAGTCGGAAAACGAAAACACACTGTCCATCATGTACTTGAATTTGCGCCCCAGCGTCCACGCGCTTTTACCGTGTTCGCGCTCGCGCCGCTGGTAACTGATTTCGCCACGACGAAAACCCAGCCAGAACATCAGCCCGATCAACGAGCTGTTGCTCTCGTCCAATGCCAGCAACTGATCGCGGAAGGCGCGATTGCAGGCGAACACATCGACGCCGCCGGGTGGAATCTGCGGGTTGATCAGGCGGCGGTACATGCCCCAGAACGCGCTCGACCCAAGTCGGGAAAGCCATGGATCCTTCCGAGCGTCGCGACGAGCAATCACAACATCGTGTTCGCCTTGCGCAAGCAGTGCGAAGAACTGCGCAATCAATTCAGGCGGCTCTTGCAAATCCGCAGCCATGACCGCGAAATACTTCCCTCGCGCCGTTTCAAGACCGCAGCGAATCGCTGCGAACGAACCGAAATTGCGCGACAACAACAGCAGCTGTGTCGCAAACGCGAGCTGCGGGAGTTGTTCGCTGAGCAAAGCGTGGCTTCGGTCAGGGCTGCCATCGACAACGAATACCACTTCCAGCGGTTCCGACATGCTCGCAGCCAGATCGGTCAACGCCTGCAACAATGACGGTATCGATTCCTCGTTCCGGTAGACCGGAATGACCAGCGAATTCATTGCGGCTGCCAAGTTCGCAGCGCAGCGCAGACGCGCTCCACTTCATGGTCGGTCAATTCCGGGTAACACGGCAGCGAGAGGATTTCCGCTGTCGCGCGCTCGCTTTCCGGCAACTTTACGCCAGCGAATTCCTTCATCACCGGCTGCTGCGTATCGAGCACAGGATAGTGGACGTCGGTGGTGATGTCGTGCGCTTCCAGATGCGTGCGAAGAGAATCGCGCGCATCTGTACGAACGACGTAAAGGTGCGCAACGTAGTCGCTGCCTTCGACATTCGGGTGCTGAATCTGCGGATGCTTCACTTCGGCATAGCGACGCGCCACTGCGCGGCGGCTCTCATTCCACTCGTCCAGCAGTGGCAGTTGCACACTGAGGATTGCCGCCTGCATTTCATCCAGCCGGCTGTTTCGTGCCGGACCATCTACCGCCACGTATTTGCTCGCCCACCCGTACTGGCGCAAGCGGCGCAGGCGGTCGGCGACGTCGCCATCACCGCACGTGACCATACCGGCATCGCCCAAAGCACCAAGGTTCTTGGTCGGGTAGAAACTAAAGCTGGCTGCGTCGCCCCAGGCCCCTGCGCTGCGCCCATCGATTTTGGCGCCGATGGCTTGCGCGCAGTCTTCGAGCAAGAACACGCCGGCTTCGAAGGCCACCCTGCGCAACGCAGGCATGTCAGCCATGCGACCGTACAGATGCGTGGCGATGATGGCCCGCGTTTGTGGCGTGATCGCAGCAGCCGTGCATGCCGGGTCAATGTTTAGTGACACTGGATCGATGTCAACGTAGACCGGCTTCGCGCCGATTGCGCGCAGGGCCGTGGTCGAGTACATGCCGGCATTCGCTGAGACAATCACCTCATCGCCGGCAACAATGCCGAGAGCGCGCAGTCCCAGCTCGATTGCATCTGTGCCATTCGCGACGCCGACGGCATTCGAAACGCCGCAAAACAAGGCCATATCCTTTTCAAGCGCAGAAAGCTCGGGGCCAAGCACAAACCAGCCCCGATCCAGCACCCGCGTCATCGCTTGAAGCAGCGCATCGCGCTGCGACGAGGTGTGTCGAGCCAGGTCATTGAGGGCGATCTTGTCAGTCATCGTCGCAATTTTTAGGAAGAGGAATCAGCTAGTGTAGCGATTCGAACTCGCGTTCGCTTCCTAAGCGCCAGCTGTCTGCGTCAGTACAGAAGGCGCTCGTCGGAATCTCGCCCTATCGTGACAATCAGACCGGAACTGCACTGATATCCATATTCGTTTTGGAAAGATACTTTGTATTTTCCGGCTGGTATTCGTGATGCGTCCAGTCTTTGGCTATAGCCAGAATTGCTATAACGCACATCCTGCATGAATATCGCGACATCAGGACGATTAATACCTCCAACGCCTTTGGCAATGAATTGCTCTCCTTCACTGCCCTCCAAAATGAAATCAAGCAAATGGTGGTCACCGTCAGTCGTAATGGGACCCATCCACCCTGAAAACTCAAGTACAGTCGCGTACTCCATATTGGAACCCACCGTCGGCGTCCTACCGTTGACCTGGTCAATCGCGCAACTCCCGACGTTTAATTTTCCGTTTGTTTTCCTAGCCACTCGATCGAACCTTATATAGGGTTGGCGAGCCAATAGCTGCCAAGCCGAAAAGCTGAGTGCAGACAAGGGCCCAATCGTGAACGCTGTTGATCCTGATGCGGTAGCGCGGTAGCCACAGGCTATTCGCCCTAAAACCGGAATAGTCCGATCTTCGCTCGGGCGCCAAAAGCAATGACGAGGTAGTCCGAACGTAGTGTTGACCGATGATTGTAAAGATACTGGCAGTACCGATCTCACAGCGGAGTCATTGAGAATTTCAGCCAAAACTGATGGGTAAGGATAAAGGAGAAACCCGTTTGACGGTGAAGTTAATGCGTGAATATTTCCGTCCAGAAATGCCCTGGTATTCACGGTCGCCATTCGGATGGAATAGGCATAATTTTTCCAAAGACTTAACTCGCTTACGGAGGATTTCCACAGGCCAGCCGCGATGATAACGGTGAAACCCACAGAAAGCCCCAGCATGATTCGTTTCACCCATGCTGATGTTACTAAAATATCACAGAGCCGAAACAATGAGTAAAGTTGTGCCCCGAGTCCCGGCAAAAGAAGATCCGTATAACGCGACTGGACATCGCTGAAATTATAACCACGCGAATATGCTGCTGCGCAGCAAAAAAGAAATACCCATGACGCCAATCCTAAAAATACGAGGTCGGCACGGCTGCCACGTCGATTTTTTACGACGACGAATACAAGGACACCAACTGGCGACCAGAGAAGCGTGCCAGCAAAGGAGGAGAACGGCCAACTCATCATGATTGTCAAACTGTATACGAATTCGCCGATGGTCGTGGGATGAACCGTGCCGGATCTGGCGTCCAATAGCGACCAGATCATTACGATAGCCGGTAGCCCTATCATGGAGAGTCCGTCGCGCCACGCGATGCGGTCAATCCAGATCCTTAGCGCCAGTATCGCCACTACGGTGATCGTGGTAAGTACACCCGCAGCCAAGCTGAACACAGCAGCTAACGCGCTGAGCGCAACCAGCGTGCCGCCTCGCCAGGATGGGGCCACTGACGCTGATGCAGCTATCGCCACCAAGGAAAAAAGCAAAACAAAATAGAAGCAGCTTTGGAAGCCAACGTACGTGTTCGCCCAGCCACTCAACTGGATACCCGAAGCGATCGAAAACGTTAGCAAAATATATAGAACGACGCCCCTGGTGTTTCGTAATACCCAAAACGCCGACATGGAACAAATAAATGAAAATAATGCACTAGAAACAAACGTTTGCACTCTACCATCCCATTGCTGTTCATTGATTAGGAACAGGCTTAAGTCGAGTGATCGCGTGAAGAAAATTCGGTGCTCATTGTGCCAGCCCCATAAGTCGGCCCACATGAAGCTTCCGTCCATCCATCGAGAATAGAGTGGCGCTTCCGCAACCCACGCATCCCACCAAGGAACACTGGTTGAGTAGCGGGCCAGTAACCAAAGTCGCACGGCGAAAACCAATAGAAATACAAGGAGGGACCATCTCACCGCGCTACCAGTGCGTGTTGTAAAAAACTTTTCCACCATCACTCTTTACCGTCGTCCGTCAGGGGTAACAAATGGCCAGCACGATGGCCGTTCGACTACGGAAGTTCCTGGAACACAACTGGCCCGAGAAACGTCCAATCACAGTCACCTTTCGCGTCGGCAGCGAGTCCGATTTCGTTTTGAAGAACGATCTTGTCGCCACCCTGCATCGGGAACGGTCCAAATTCGAACGCGAGCGCACCACGTTCTGCCGGGTTGTGGACCGGGTTGATCTGGCGTGAGAAAAGCCGCGCCGCATTTCCAGCAGCATCGATGCGATCAGCAACCAATGCAACGCCGTCGCTCACTTGGCAGTCGTAGGCACTGCTGAGCAGTCCGAAGCTGCCGCTCGCCTTCCACTCGCCAGGCGCCAGATCGAACGTCAACGTCGCCGGAGCGTGGGCGAACAGAACCTCCACTCCTCTCTCCTCGACGACTTCTTGGCGCGGCGTGACCACTTTCGTCGGCGCCGGAGTGAAGCCGGGATAGAGCGCCTCTTTCAGCTCGGGCGAGAGCGCCGACACGTTGCTGCGGGGAAGATCGACCGGCTCGAAGGCGTAGGCGAATACCGGATCGAACCAACGCACTTCGGTTCGATCGGTAGCTCGAAACTGCATCGATACGACGCGTCGCTCGAAGACGCTGGCGTGCCAGCGCAGCCAGTCGTTGGCGTCAACGACGAAAGGTGAAACCAGCATGCCGGCTACACCGAGCCGGCGGACGAGCGAGAACGATTGTTCGCTGCCGTCGGTAAGCCGCACGTCAATCGTCAACCCTGGCTCGCGCAGGAACGCGCTCCGTATCTTTCCCCAGAAGTTCAATTCAATTCCGAAGTACAGCACCTGCGGCGTGGGGCCTTGATCAAACTCCAGGTCGGCACCCAGGCTCGCAAGTTTCCATTCACTCGCCGGCGGTACCGGTATCGGCGCGATCTGCCAGCCGGCTTTCTTCATGACGAGGAAGCCTTCCGCGCGATCGACCGGAATGTAGGCACGTAATACAGCGAGGACGGAAAGCGGGTCATCGCCAGTGGGCAGCCGCTGATCGATGGACTGGATTTTCGCCAGCACGAACTCGGGTGCATCCACCTTGTCGAGGAGGAACTGCTCGTTTGTGCGAGCGAGCTGCGGCGTGTTTGCCAGATAGCCTTGAAAGCTTGGCCGCGGCGTGAAGTTGAGGCCATTGATGATGGCGATGGAAGACTCGTTCATCAGCACGTCCACACTGTCCCCACCAATTCGGTCGCGCACAGGTTTCAGTTGCGCCCTTGCGGCTGTGACGGCCCATTCCGCCTGACGCAATTTCAACTGGTCGCCCGGATGCAGTAACGAGGACACCGAATCCCTGATACCGGCCAGTGTCCAACGGAAACTCGGAAGCGAGTAGCTGGTTGCGACGGCGATAACCACTATCGTCCCGAATCCCACCCAGCGAATAGCGATCAACTTCCTTCGGTGGCCGAGAGGGATGCACAGCGCAGCGAGCGCCAGGAATACTGCCGAACCAAAGAATATGACGACATGATCATCAGGTCGGATGAAACCCATGCGCCAAGTGATGAACGACAACCCGAGCAAGGCGATGGCTGCGAGTACATAGGCGAGACGCGCAGCCGCAAGCCAGTAGCCAATGGCGATGACAGCGGCGAGTAACGCGAAGGTCGCCATGCCGATCGCGTCCATGTACGGCGCGGGTTGCAGGCTCATCGCGGCGTAGCCGGCGCTCATGTTCAACGACGTGGCGAAGTACGCACCGAGGCCGCCGATCGATTGGCCGATGCCCAGCCAGATGGCGAGGAAAATGGCGGGGCCGCCGAGACCGAACGTGAGCGCTGTTCGGTAGTCGCGACGCAGCAAGCCGAGCAAGGTGGCGTAGCCCATCACGCCAACCCACATTACCTGGCCGGTGAATTTGATCAGTGCCAGCAGGCTGAGCAGCACGATGATCGTGATGTACCAGGTGCTGCGATGCGCGCGCTGCGGCACTTCGTCGACCATGCGGTAGATCAGCACCACGGCAAACACGAACGGAATGTTCCAGCCGATGTCGATGATCAGCAGCGGATAGAACGCGAAGATCGCGATGACGAGCAAGGATTGCCGCAGCGTTCCCAGCCGTCGTGCGAAAGCGAATGCCATCGCTGCCCAGAGCAGGCAAAGCACGATCTGGCCGATACGGAATACCGTCGCCGTTTCCGGGTTCCAGGTGAGATACGGCGTGAGGAAGCCGAGCGGACCATAGGTGAAAACGATGTCCGCGCCCCACTGCCAGCCTTGGGTGAAGGCGCGGGTGAGGACATCGAACCACGACGATTCCAGGTTGACGCCAGATGGCGGATTACCGCGCTGATACCAGCAGACGAATGCGCTGATCGCGACCAGCCAGGCGCCGATGCGATCGCGACGATCATGGCGCGCAGAAGAATCAGTGCTGACGGCTACGCCGCCCATGTTTTCATCGGCAGGTTGTTCGAAGCTGCTCTGTCTCATGAAAACGTCCAGTGCTTGTGGGCGAGGTAACTGGTGATGGCCGGTATGGCGATGCCGACGGCGTGGGCTATGGCTTCAGGATGCCAGCGCCAGCCGATCAGCGGTAGCAGCCAGCGGGCCAGCAGCAGGCTGACGGCGAGCGTCTGCAGCAAGGCAGCGAGATTGACCAGCAGGAAGCGCCACGCCTGCGAGCGGGTGGATTGGGTAGAACCGAGGAAGATGAAACGCCGGTTCAACACAAACGCCGTGGACAGGCCGACCACGAATGCGGCACAGATCGCCGCTGCGTACGGCATCGCCAGACTGAAAAGAAAGCGCGATCCGAAATTCGCCAGACCAGCGATTCCGCTGACCAGCACGAACCCGATGAATTGCCGCGACACCACCCCCGAACGTGCCGCCATCACTCAAGCCGTCTTTTCGGCGACGACCACGGCCTGCTTGCCGAGGAATTTCCAGGCCAGCGGAATCTTGATGTAAAGACGCACCAGCCACGGCGCCTGCGGCAGCCGGCTTTTGGTGGTGTATGGAAGGAATTGTGGGATCACCACGGTCGGCGTGAAGCCGGTCAGTTGCAGGCCTTCGACCAGGCTGCGGTCGGAAAGCGCGGTGTGATGATCGAAGTAATCCCAATATTCGGCGTAGAGAAACCGGATGTTGGGTTGCAGGATGACGATGCGACCACCCACGCGCAGGATGCGGTGCGCTTCCTTGAAAGTGTCGAGCACCATTTGCTTGCTCGGCAGGTGTTCGAGGAAGTTGCTCATGAAGACGACGTCGGCGCTGTCGGCATCCAGATGTGCAATCGCGGTGCAGGAATCGTTGATCACGCGCACGCCGGGCGCAACGAACCGATGCACGTCGGGGTTGAGATCGACCGCGATTTTTTCCTTCGCTTCGATGTTGTTGATGAACTCGCAATAGCCGGCACCGATGTCGACAACGGTATCGGTCGGCTTCACGTAGCGGCTGAAAAAATCCGTGCACAGCACCTGCCAGATGGCGTGCTTGTTTTTCAGCTCGCTGTCGGGAAAGCGCTGGCTGTAGAGCTTGTCGAGTTGCAGGTCGTGCTCGGTCATGCGGGTTCCTGGTCGTCCATGGCGACGTGGGCAAGCGTTTTGCCAACCCGCACACTTTCGCAGATGGACCGATCTTCGGGGTAGTAGTAACTGGTGTCGGCCATGAAGAAGCCGGCGACCGGCGTGCGCATGGCCGGCAGTTTGTCGTAGAAGCCGGGAGGGCAAAGCGTCTGCGCGAATTCGTAACGATGGCAATGGCTGGCGAGCACCCAGTCGTGCTGGAACTGTGGATTTAACTGGTTGAGATAGCCCAGCGTTTCCTCGATGAAGGCGGCGTTGTCGCGTGAATACTTCGGATGCGTCTTCGGCATGTAGAACGGCGCGTAGACGATCGACGTGCCATCGCCGGGATTCAAGTTGCTGTACTCGATGACGCCGGGAATCTCGATGCTGTCGTCGCAGATGTTCATCCAGAAATTTTCGCTTAAGCGTTGGCGCAGTTTGAGGATCACGCAGACAACCGGGATGTTCTCGATGCTGCGGATTTTTTCGGCGAACGACTCGGGCAAGTCGGGAACCAGCTTCGGCACATACTGGATCGGCGCGGTGCTGATGACGCGATCAACCGGTTGATCGACGCCGTTGACGCGCACGGCGCGCACCTTGCCTTGATCGACCACGACCTGGTCGATGCCGGCACTCAAATGAATACGCCCACCGAGCGCCACGATGCGTTCGCGCATCGCTTCCAACAATACGACCGAGCCACCTTCGAGATAGCCCATCGACTCGGTAAACAGGTTGCGACGTGACAGCGCGACGCGCTTGATGCGCGTGCCCAGCCAAGCCGCCGACAACTGATCGCTCTTGTCGTAGAACTTGAGTTCGAACAAGCGATGCCACAGAACTTTGTAATTGCGCTCGCCCAGCCAGTGCTTGAGCCAGTCGATGGCGACGACCTTGTCGAGCTTGCGCCAGTCGCTGATGTTCTTGGTCCACATCACGTGCAGCGCGTAGCGAATCTTGTCGATGAAACCGATGCGGTCGAACGTGAGCAATGCCTGCGGCGTGCCCCACTTGTACAGCTTGCCAGCACTGAACAGTCCCATCCTGGTATCGGTCCAGTGCAGGCGATGTTCGAGCTTCATGTCGCGCAGCAATTCGAACAAGGGGTAATCGGTCTTGCAGACGAAGTGGTAGTAGCGCTCGATTTCCAGGCCATCGAAATCGAACGCGGCCGACATGCCGCCGATGCGATCGTCGCGCTCGTAGATGTCGACGCTCTGGCCGGCCTTGAGCAGTTCCAGCGCGCTCATCATGCCCATTGGGCCGGAGCCGATGATGGCGTATTTCAGTTTGCCCATTGCAGCCTCATCGTTTCAGGACGATGCCGGAATAGCGCGGATCGCAATAACTTTCGCGCACGGCATCTTCGAATGGTGTCTGGGTCACGCCGAACGTGGCTTGGGTATCGACGCCGGTGAATTCATCGCCACCGGCCAGCGCGTTCAACTGCGCGGCGGTGAACGGCGGTTTGCCGCTGAACAGCGCGTAGAGCTTGAGCAGCGCGCGGAACAGGCCGAAGGGAATCTTGACGATCAGCGTGTGCAGGCCTTTCACGCGCTTGATGGTGCGGATGATGTCGATGTAGTCGATGCGGGTGTCGCCGCAGACATCGAACACGGCGCCGGCGGGCTGGGTTTCGATGCAGCGCACTATGCAGCGGCAGAAGTCGCGCTCATACAGCGGCTGGCGCATGTAGCGGCCGTCACCCGGAATCGGAAACACCGGCGTTTTCGCCATGAAACGCGACAGCCAGCCCAGGTGCTTGGGATCGAACCAGCCGAACATCAGCGTCGGCCGCAACACGCAATGCGCGATACCGCTGTCAACGACCAGCTTTTCCTGCGCGCGCTTGGTGTCAGTGTAGTCATCGACCGCGACCGAATTGACCACCGACGAACTGATATGGACCAGCCAGGGAATCTGGTGCTTCCCGCAGGCATCGAGCACGCAATTGGTGGCTTCAATGTTGTTGCGCACGAAGGTGGCCGTTTCCTTGGCGGTGATCTGCGCATGCAGTTGCACCACGCAGGCTGCATTGGCGAACGAGGCATCCCATTCGCCCGGCTCGGCGAGATCGGCGTGGATGGTTCGCACATCGGGATGCAGATTCTTGAGCAGGCCGAGGTTGTATTCGTGCTTGTCGATCGCGATGAGATTGCTGTAACCCTGCGCCTTCATTTCGACGATCAGGTTCTGGCCGACCAGGCCAGCGGCGCCGGTCAGAACGATCAGGTCGGATTTCGCGATTGACACGATGCTCATATCGCTGCGATCGCAATCGCCGCCATCACCAGCAGCACGCACTGGCTGACCCGGTCCGAGATCGCGAACACCACCGGATCGTCATTCATGAGGCCGCGATGGGCGATCAGCCAGGCTCGGCTGATCCAGTAAAGGAACGGCGGACACAACAACCACAACCAGTCTGCGTTGCGATACAGCGACTCGCTGACACTGCTGTTGATGTACAGCGCAAGCACCAGCACGCTGATGTAGCCACTGGCGGTGCCGAGCGACTGCACAATCGACAGGTCTTCGCTGTGGTAGCCGCGTCCACCGGCACCACCGCCGCCGGCATCGGCTACGATTTTCAACTCGGTGTATCGCTTGAGCATGGCCAGACTCAGGAACACGAACATCGAGAACGCGAGCAGCCAGAACGAAATCTCCGAGCCGATTGCCAGCGTGCCGGCAATGATGCGCAAGGTGTACAGGCCGGCCAGCACCACGGTGTCGAGCATGACCACGCGCTTTATGCCGAACGAATAGGCCAGCGTCGCCAGGTTGTAGACCAGCAGGGTGACGACGAATCCAATTGGCAGCAGCGCGATCGCCAGCGCGAATGCCGCGATGGTCAGCAGTGGCGCGATGAGTACGCCTTGCAACACCGGCAACGTTCCAGCGGCGAACGCCCGCGTGCGTTTGCGCGTGTGGCGGCGATCCGATCCCAGGTCGAGCAGATCGTTGAGCACGTAAACACCCGACGCGCACAAGCCGAATGCGAAGAAAGCAATGACGGCTTCGCGCAACGCGGTCGGGTCCATCAACCGATGCGCGGTCAGCAGCGGAAGGATCACCAGCAGATTCTTCAGCCACTGGTGCAGCCGCAATGCGCGCAGCCACACCCGCGGACCGGCCGGTTCATTCGGGACGACGCTGGCGACCTCGGTGACCTTTCCTGCTGCGCGAACCACGCCGGGATTTGCGTTGAACAGATAGGCGCGGCGGGCGTGTTTCCAGATGGCGAGATCGGTGCTGCTGTTGGCGGCGTAGTCAAAGCCGCGCTCGCCGTATATTTCTACCAGGTGCGCAGCCTTGTTGCGGCCTTCCAAGTTGTGCGTGGCGCTGCTGCCGAAGGCCTTGTCGAAGATGCCGAGTTCCTCGCTGATAGCGTCGGCGTAGCGTTGGTCCGAGGCGGTGCACAGGATCAGTTCGCGCTCACCATGCTCGGCGCGCAGCAAATCGATCACGCGCAGGTCCCACGGCAGGCTGCTGAAGTCGGGTTGGTAGCGGCTCGCGATCTCGTGCTTCAACGCCGCCTTGCCGCGCGGCAGCCAGGCCAACATCGCTAGCAAAAACAATGGGTTGCGCTTGAACAGGCCCAGCGCCGATTCGACCAGGAGGTCCGATCGCAGCAAGGTGCCGTCCAAGTCGACACACAGCGGAATGTCGCGTTCCGTCATCGGTGATGCCAAGCAGCCTGGGATTCCGCCATCGGCGGGCCGCGCACTTTACACCATGACAGCCCCGAACCGGCTTCCTGGATCAGGCGAAAAGTCGAGCGAAATCAGGCGCGTGTGCTCGGGGATGCGTACTTCTCCGTGGTCAACGGTTTTGCCTTGGCTTGAGTTCGGCACTCACGTTGGTCGGAACCTGCGTCAAGTCTCGTGCGATTCCAATCCGCTCTTCGTTTGTAAATGAGAATCGCTCGCATTACTATTCGCTCGTCGCCGACCAATCGGCATCTTCCGGATCCAACCATGCCCTGCCGCTTCCTGCTTCTGGCCCCGCTCGGCGTCGCCTTGTCGGCCGTCCTTGCCACTTCGGCCTGGGCTGCGCCTGCCGACTCAACTGACGCAGGCCTTACGGTGGACGAAGCCTCCACTTCGCCCGCCAAAATGGGCACCGTCGAAGTACGCGGGACACGTTACCCCGCGTATAGCGCGGAGCGCACACGGACGGCAACCAGGACCGACACGCCACTGCGCGATGTGCCGCAGGCAATCACGGTCGTGACGCAGCAGCTGATCCGCGACCAGGCGATGCTTGGGATCGGCGATGTCGTGCGCTATGTGCCGGGCATCGGCATCGCTCAGGGCGAAGGCAATCGCGATGCTCCGATCTTCCGCGGCAACAGTTCGACCGCCGATTTTTTTATCGACGGCATCCGCGACGACGTGCAGTACTTCCGCGACCTCTACAATATCGACCAGGTGGAAGCGCTCAAAGGTGCCAGCGGCATGATCTTCGGTCGTGGCGGGTCCGGCGGCGTGATCAATCGCGTGACCAAACAAGCCGATGGTGAGGAGCACCGGGAGCTGTCGGCCCAGTTGGGTTCCTTCGGGCGCAGACGCGGCACTGTGGATCTCGGCCAGCCCATCGACGCCAGCGCCGCGTTCCGGGTGACAGCGATGGTTGAGGACTCGGACAGCTATCGCGACGGCGTGTCGGTGAGGCGCTATGGGGCCAACCCGACGGCGTTGTTCCTGTTGGGAGAGAACACCACGGCCACGCTCGGCTACGAGCATTTTCGCGACGATCGCATCGCGGACCGGGGCATTCCCTCGTTCCGGGGACGGCCGGTCGACACCGATGCTTCGACGTTCTTCGGCAACCCGGTCCTGAGCCCGACCCGGGCCCGTGTCAACGCGTTCAACGCGGTGATCGACCACGCGCTCGGCGGTGGTCTCACGCTGCGAAACCAGACGCGTTGGGCCGACTACGACAAGGTTTACCAGAACGTGTATCCGGGCGCCGTCACCGCCGATGGCAGCCAGGTGTCGATTTCGGCCTACAACGACGCTACCGTCCGCGAGAACCTGTTCAATCAGACTGACCTCACGTTCGAAATAAGCACTGGCGCTATCTCCCATGGGTTTTTGGTGGGCGCGGAATTGTCCCGCCAGGAGACCGACAACCGGCGGCTGATCGGGTATTTCACCGATGCCGGTCCGACAACGACATCGGTGCTGGTACCGGCGAGAAATCCTACGACCTATCAGCCAGTAACCTTCCTGCCCGGCTCGAGTGGCGTCGACAGATCGGGGGTTGCCAAGGGCGCGGCAGTCTACCTGCAGGACCAGATGGTCTTCTCGCCGCACTGGCAGGCGGTGATCGGCGTTCGCTTCGATCGCTTTGACGTGGACTTGCGAAACAACCGCAGCGGCGCGGTGTTCACCAGTACCGACAATCTGCTGTCGCCCAGGGCGGGGCTGATCTACAAGCCTGTCGAGCCGCTCTCGATTTACGCCAGCTACGGCCGGTCGTTCCTGCCTCGCGCAGGCGAACAATTGGCCTCACTGTCGCTGACCAATCAGGCGCTGGAACCGGAATCGTTCACCAACCACGAAGTCGGGGCCAAGTGGGACGTGCGTCCGGACCTGTCGGTCACCATCGCCGCCTACCGCTTGAACCGAAGCAACGTGATCGTGCCCGATCCGGTGGACGCAAGCCGTTCGATCCTGGTGGACGGCCAGTACAGCAAGGGCGTCGAGTTGGGACTCAGCGGACAGTTGACCGAAGCATGGAGCGTGATGGGCGGCTACGCCTACCAGCGGGGCGAACTCACCCAGACCCAGTCGGCCAGCGTTCGCAAGGGCTCTACCCTGGCGCAACTGCCGCGCCATAGTGCATCGCTGTGGAGCCGCTACGATTTCACTGAGCAGTGGGGCGCAGGATTGGGTGTCATCTATCGCGGCAGCATTTACACCTCGACCGACAACACCGTCACTTTGGCCGGCTTCACCCGCTTCGATGGCGCGGTGTTCTACAAGGTCAATGACCGGCTTCAGTTACAGCTCAACGTCGAGAACCTGGCTGACAAGCGTTATTACGCCTCGGCACACAACAACAACAACATCACTCCCGGCTCTCCGCGCGCCTACACACTCGGCGTCAATCTGAAATTCTGAAGTGCGCTCCGTCGTTTGAATTCGATATTGGGCCGATCTGTGCGGAGTTGATCAGAGCATCCCTAGATGCGGGATCCGACGCGCGCCTCGAAACGCACGCCACCAAGGCTTTCCGAGCGACCAACGATCAACTCGCCGTGGTAATCCTTGAGGATGTCCTGGACGATGGACAGGCCGATGCCGTGTCCCTGCACGCGTTCGTCGCCGCGTACGCCGCGTTGCAGCAGGTGTTCCACGCGGTCTTCTTCGATGCCAGGCCCGTCGTCCTCGATGATGAAACACAGGTCGCGCACGCGGCTGTCCACGTCGCAATGGTGGACGGTCAACAGCACGCGATGCCTGGCCCATTTGAACGAATTCTCGAGCAGGTTGCCGAGCAGCTCCGTCAAGTCGCCCTTTTCGCCGTGGAAGGTCGCTTCGTCTTCCAGTTCGAATTCGCAGAGCACGCCCTTGGATGCGTAGACCTTTTCCAAGCTCATGACCAATTCATCGGCGGTTTCGGCGACCGGGACTGGCGCGGCGAACGCCTGATGGCCCGAGGCGGCGGCGCGCGATAGTTGGTAAGCGACGATGTCTTCCATGCGTCCGGACTGGACCAGCATGGTCTCGTGCAACTGCTCCTCGCTGACGCGCGATTCCAGTTGGCTGCGCATCACCGCCAACGGCGTCTTCAGGCTGTGGGCGAGATCGGACAAAGTGTGGCGGTAGCGTCCGAGCCGCTCCCTTTCGCCATCGATGAAACCGTTGAAGCTCTCGGTGATGCCGGCGACTTCACCCGGATAGTGGCCGCTCATGCGCTCCTGCTTGCCCTGCTTCACACGGGTCAGTTCGTTCTCCATCGTGCGCAGCGGCAACAGGGTCCAGCGTTGCAACACCAGCAGCAGCAACAGCAACACCACGCCCAGGCCAAGGAACCATGCCATCAACGTGTTGCGATAGACATGGACCATCGCTTCGAGCCCGTCGACATGCTCGGCGACGTGGAAGGTGATTTTCAATTCGTCACCATTGGCCATGATCCAGGCTGTGCCCTGCGAAAACACGAACAGGTCGCCTTCGGCAGTAGTTACCGGACCGGCGAAGCGGACTTCGCCGGGCTGCAGTTGCGCACCAAACGGCAAATCGCGATTTCGTGCCGATGGCGAGCGCCACTGTCCTTCCGTGCCATCACGCACCTTGGTGCCGACCATGCTGGCGTACAGGCCGCTGCGGGTGGGACGGTCGAAGCGCGGATCGGGGCCGACTTCGGGAGGAATCACCTCGCCACTGCGCATCGGATCTGAGCCGGCCATGTAGGCCAGCGCGTAGCTTTGCAGGCGTTCGCGCAGCGAGTTTTCAGCGGCGTCGTAAAACGCACGGTCGAGGGCAAAGAAGGCGAGGCCCAAAAACGCCGCCAGCGCAATGATGGCGGCGGCGAGGGACCGCGTCTGCAGCGACCATGGCTGCCTCATGGTGACGGCGCGCCGATCGGTCAGGCGTTGGCGACGGCTTCCGGTTCGGGAGTATCGGTTCGCTCCAGCGCGAAACGGTAGCCGCGGCCACGCACGGTCTCGATCGGCTTGATCTCGTTGTCCGCGTCCAGCTTGCGACGCAGGCGTCCGATGAAAACCTCGAGCACGTTGGAATCGCGGTCGAAATCCTGCTGATAGATGTGCTCGGTAAGATCGGCCTTGGAGACCAGCTCACCGGCATGCAGCATCAGGTACTCCAGCACCTTGTACTCGTAGCTGGTCAGGTCGACGCCGGCGCCGTTGACGCTGACTGTCTGCGCGGTGGTGTCGAGCATCACCGGACCGCATTGGAGCACCGGCCGTGACCAACCGCTGGCGCGTCGAACCAAGGCGTTCATCCGGGCCAGCAGTTCCTCAACGTGGAAGGGCTTGACCAGATAATCGTCGGCACCATTCTTGAGTCCCTGCACCTTGTCCTGCCACGACGAACGCGCGGTAAGGATCAGGATCGGGTAACTCTGGCCAGCTTCGCGCAACTGCTTGACCAGGTCCATGCCCGACAGCTTAGGCAGGCCAAGGTCGATGATGGCAACATCGAACGGCACTTCGCGGCCCATGTACAGGCCTTCCTCGCCATCGCCTGCAGCATCGACGGCATAACCATCGCGCTTCAGTCGCGCCGCAAGCGTCTCGCGCAGGGGCGCCTCGTCCTCAACCAGCAGTACGCGCATCAGAAATCTCCTGTTGGTGCATCAATGGATGGCGCTATCAATACCGTCTGGTCGCTGGCGCGAACCTGAACAACCTTCACACGGCCATCCTCGGTCAGCGTCTTGATGACAAAAATCTTGCCTCCGTTGCTCTCCATTTCCTGCACTGACAGCACCTTGCAATTGTTGTCGTGTTCGACGCGATCGACGATCGCCTGCAGGCTTTCTTGCGCTGCGCTCGCAACCGGGACGGTTGGAACAACGACGATCGCCGCCAGCAATATGGCGGACTCGGCACGACGGCGGAAAAAACTGCGCATCAGGGCGGACTGGTTTGCCTCGCGGGCAATCGGGGAAGGACGCAGTCTTGGTGCCGCGCATTGAATTCGGGCTGAACCCCCAACGGGGGATGAACGAGGCTCCCTCTTGGGAACGGTGACATCGCGGGCCAATCTGAGTCGTTGGCGCGCCGCGAACCCGCCACTTCGTCATTCCTGCCTACGCACGAATGACGAAAAACTATTTCTGGTCTACTCAGCGACGCTGCGCTCTCAACGCACACTGCAACTGGCAAACCGTCAAAAAATCTCAGCGACACAGCAGCGCAAGCTGCCGCCAGCCTTTTCGATCTCGTCAAGCGCGACGGCTTCGACGGCGAAGCCCCACCCGGCAAGTTGTTCATGCTCGCGGGCCGACAACGACGCGGCGGCCGTCTCGCTCATCCACACGCGGCTGTCATCCAGCGTGATTGCATTGGCCGCATACGACGCCTTTTGCTTCCGATCAAGCAGCAATGACTGGCCCTGATAAAACGCAGTAATCGCCGTCGGCACATCAGCATCGGCGAAACCGTCCGGCGCGATGATCGCTGCGCGCCCAGCCAGTACGGCGAGTACAACGTTGGTGTGGTATTCGGCTTGGGCCAGGTCGAAGCAAAACGTCAGCTCAAGCCCGAACGCGTCGTGCATCGCCGCCGCGCCGGCGCGGTCGCAACGATCGGAAAGGCCGCAGTAGCCGATACCGCGAGCACGATCGATCACCAGCGCGCCGGTCAATTCGGCAACGAAATCCTGTTCGGAAAGATCGGCGATTTCGTAGCCCAGCACCGACTGGAAAAATTCGTGGATGTCGTGCCGCTCCGCTTCGCGCTGGCGGACCGGATGGCACATGCGGCCGACGATCAGGCGTCCGCTCGTAGTTGCGTGAACATTGTTCGGGAACAGTCCGTCCGGGCATTCGGGATCACCCGGAAACGCCAGCGTCGGCAGCGATGCACTCAGCCGGCGGACCAGTTCGGCGTGCTGGGCGCGAGCGCGATCGGCATCGATGTGCTGGTCCATCGCCATGTAGCGATTGTCCTGCGCGGATTCGGCCGCAAGCCGGAACCCGTCCGGCGCAACCAGGAAGGCAGCCTTGGCCGTCGCGGGATATCGACACGGGTACGGCCGCGCCGCCACGGCGCCCAGGAAGTCTTCGGCAGTGTCGACGATCATGCGTTTTTGCACGCCGCGTGGCGTCGGCAGCCAACCAGATGGTCGTTGACCATTCCGGTCGCCTGCATCAGCGCATAGCAGATCGTCGAACCGACGAATCGAAATCCACGCTTCTTCATTTGCCTGCTCATGGTGTCGGAAATCACAGTCGTCGCCGGTACTTCGCTCATGCTGCGCCAGCGGTTCTGGATCGGCTTGCCATCGACGAAGGACCACAGGAGCGCGTCGAGGCTGCCGAACTCATCTATGGCCGCCAGCGCGACAACCGCGTTGTCGCGCACCGAGGTGACCTTCATGCGGTTGCGGATGATGCCGGAATCGAGCAGCAATTTTTCTATTCGCTTCTCCGTGATCCGCGCACACCTGGCGATTTCGAATCCGTCGAATACCTCGCGATAACGCTCGCGTTTGTTCAACACGGTTCGCCATGAGAGGCCGGCCTGCGCACCTTCCAGGCAGAGGAACTCGAACAGGCCGCGATCGTCATGCAGCGGCACGCCCCACTCGGTGTCGTGATACCTGCGCTCGCTGTCGCTGCCGAGGGCCCAACTGCAGATGGTGGTTCTCGATGCAGCCATGGAGTAATTCCGGACAACGCGTAACACGCATTGTAGTTGCGCCCTCGCCGTATCATGTCGGCCCTCTTTTGTAGATTGCGTCATGCCCCTGCTTGCCCGTCATCGCGCCCTGGTTGCGCTCGCCATCGTGTCGCTGATCTGGAGTTTCAACTGGATCGTGATGAAGCAGGCCTTGCAGTACTCCGGCCCGTTCGAATTTTCGGCACTGCGTTATGCGATCGGCTGCGTGATCCTTTTTGGCATCTTGATTGTCCGTGGCGAATCACTGCGGCCGCCTCCGTTGCTGCAGACCGTGTTGATCGGCATTACCCAGACGACCGGTTTCCAGGCACTGGTTCAATGGGCGCTGGTCGAAGGCGGCGCCGGCAAGACCGCGTTGCTTGCCTATACGATGCCGTTCTGGGTCGTGCTGATTACGTGGGCCCTATTGGCGGAGCGGCCGACCCGGCGACACCAGCTCAGTATCGCAATTGCAGCGCTTGGATTGGTGCTGGTGGTCGAACCATGGCATGGCCTGGGCGGCAAACAAAGCGCGGCGCTGGCGATCCTCGGCGGCCTCGCCTGGGGCATCGGCGTGGTGCTGTCCAAGCGTCTGTTCCGGCGCAGCGCGGTGAACGTGCTGTCGTTGACGGCGTGGCAGATGCTGTTTGGCGCACTCGGCTTGATCGTGATCACCCTGCTGGTGCCGGAGCGCGGTTTTGACTGGACGCCGTGGTTCATTGGCGCGGTCGCCTACAACGCCGTGTTCGCGTCGTGCCTCGCCTGGTTGTTGTGGTCGTACGTGGTCGAGCAGCTGCCGACCCACGTTGCCGGCATGTCGAGCCTGGTGATTCCGCTGGCCGGCATCGGCTTTGCCTGGCTGCTGCTGGGCGAACGGCCGAGCCTGATCGAGTCGCTCGGCATCGTGGCGATCGGTGTCGCGCTTGCTGTGCTCAACCTCGGCGGGAAAAGAAAATCGCCGCGGTAACCAGGTACGCATCGATCACTGCTGCCAAGGCAATCGTTCAAGGTCGACGTTGCCACCCGACAGGATCAAGCCGACTCGCTTTCCAGCGAACACGTCGCGATGTTTCAGGACCGCCGCCAGCACGGTGGCGCAGGAAGGTTCGACGATGATTTTCAAACGCTCGAAGATCAGTCGCATCGCGGCGACGGTTTCCGCATCGCTGACGGTCAGCACCGACACCTTCAGCTGCTGCAGCATCGTGAAATTGATCTCGCCGAGCAGGGCACGCAGTCCATCGCAAATGGTGTCGGGAGTGAAGCTGTCGACGCGGCTTCCGGCAGCCAGCGACCGCGCGGCATCGTCGGCGCCAGATGGCTCTGCACCGTAAACGCTGGCATCGGGCAACAGCGCACGCGTCACGATGGCCGATCCGCAGAGCAAGCCGCCACCCCCGATCGGTGCGACGATGGCATCGAAAGGTCCGTGCTCACGGATCAACTCAAGCGCAGCGGTGCCCTGCCCGGCAATCACATCGGGGTTTGTGTAGGGATGGACCATCGTCGCGCCAGTCGTGCGCGCAACGTCGTCCGCCATCGCCTCGCGCGCTGCTTGAGTCGGCGCGCAGCGATGCAGGGTGGCGCCGAAGGCTTCGATGGCGGCAACCTTCGACGGCACCGCGCCTTCGGGCACGATCACGTGCGCTGCGATACCGCGCGTGCGAGCGGCCAAGGCCAATGCAGCGCCGTGGTTGCCCGACGAATGGGTAACCACGCCGCGTCGTGCCGTGACCGCGTCCAGCGACCAGACTGCATTGCTCGCTCCGCGAAACTTGAACGCGCCGACGCGCTGGAAGTTCTCGCATTTGAAATGGAGTTCCGCACCGACCAGCGCATCGATGCTGCTCGAATGCAACACCGGCGTGGCGGCGATATATGGTGCGATGCGTTCGGCAGCGTGCTCGACGGCAGCAATATCGGGAACCATGGATGCTCCGAAGTTTTTGCAGGATCAAGCGCGCACGGTAACGCGCGATGCAGTCGCGTGATAGCGTGGCCGGCCATTCGCCAGCAAGCCGCCAGCCCTCGCCAGCCGCCCTGTCCATGCCAGAACCCGCCAGCACCACAGCCAAGCCGCTCATTTTCCTCGACGACTATCGGCCACCCGCGTGGCGCGTCGAGTTGGTCGAACTCGATATTTCGCTGGCCGCCGGTTGCACTGTCGTGTCGGCGCGTCTGCACGTTGAGCGAGATTCCGCGCAGCCCGACGCGGACCTGTGGCTGGACGGCGAGGATCTGAAATTGCTGGAGTTGAACATCGATGGCGAAATCGCCGATGGCCGCAACTTCCAGATTTCGAGCCAGGGCCTGCGCGTTCGTGGACTGGGCGACAAGGCACTGATCGAAACCCGCAGCAGCATCAATCCGTCCGCCAACACGAAACTGCAAGGCCTTTACCTGAGCGGCAATGCCGAGGATGGTTTCCTGTTGACCCAGTGCGAAGCGGAGGGCTTCCGCCGCATCACATGGTTTCCTGATCGACCGGACGTACTGGCGAAATACGACGTCACCTTGCGCGCGGATCGCACGCGCTACCCCGTGCTGTTGGCGAACGGCAACGAGGTTGATCGCGGACTATCGGACGACAACGGGCACTGGGCGCGCTTCCTCGATCCGTTTCCGAAACCGAGCTATCTGTTCGCACTGGTCGCCGGCAGGTTGGAATCGCTCGAGGATGTCCACAACGGTGCCGATGGTCGCGAGGTGCGCCTGGTGATCCATGCCGAGCCGGACGCGATCGGCCAATGCCATTGGGCAATGCAGTGCCTGAAATCATCGATGACCTGGGACGAGCAGCGCTTCGGTCGCCACTACGATCTCGACGTTTTCCACATCGTCGCCACCCACGACTTCGCCGCCGGCGCGATGGAGAACAAGGGGCTGAACATTTTCAACAGCAAGTACCTGCTGGCGATGCCGGACACCGCGACCGACGACGATTTTCGCCACGTGCTGGCAGTCGTCGGCCATGAGTATTTCCACAACTGGAGCGGCAACCGGGTCACCTGCCGCGACTGGTTCCAGCTATGCCTGAAGGAAGGTCTGACCGTCTATCGCGAACAGGAATTTGAATCCGATGTGGGCGCGCGCACGCGGCGCAGGATCGGCGACGTGCGCCAATTGTGGCGCGTGCAGTTCGCCGAAGACGGCGGCCCGCTCGCGCATCCGGTGCGGCCCGACCGCTACAGCGAGATCAACAACTTCTACACGACGACGGTTTACGAAAAAGGCGCAGAGATCGTGCGCATGCTGGCCAGCCTGCTCGGTCGCGATGGCTTCCGGCGCGGACTGGATTTGTACTTCGAACGCCACGATGGCGAGGCGGCGACGGTCGAGGATTTTCTCACCTCACTCGCCGACGCGAACGATACCGATCTCACCGCCTGGCTGGCGTGGTACTCGCAAGCCGGCACGCCAACGCTTAGCGTCGAACATCACTACGACGACGCCAGCAAGACCCTCACCATTGAGTTGCGGCAACACACGGCAGCAACTCCAGACCAGGTAGACAAGATTGCCTTGCCGCTGCCCGTGAGCATCGCGCTGTTTGCCCACGACGGCGAGCGCATGGCGCTGCGGCTTGAAGGCGAAGCCGCGACAACGTCAGACGAGCGCGTGCTGCTGCTCGATACCGCCCAGGCGACGTGGCGATTCATCGACATCGACTCCACGCCCGTGCTGTCATTGCTGCGTGGCTACTCGGCGCCGGTGCGTTTGCGCTGTGAACAGCCGGCGTCGGATCTGGCCGTGTTGATCCGTCATGAGAGCGACGGCTTCAATCGCTGGTTTGCAGCCGACACGCTGGCACGGCGGCTGTTCGCATCGATCCATTCCGATACGGCGAGCGACGACTCGCTTTCATGCTGGACCGGCGCACTGCGCGATGCGCTGGAACACTGCAACGACGACCCGATGCTGGTTGCCGAACTGCTGACCATCCCCGACGAGGTGTCCCTGGTCGAAGGCATGCAGGTTATCGATACCGATGCAGTGCACGCGGCGCGGCGAGAACTGGAAGGCAAACTGGCGGCGGCGCTGCAACCAACGATGCTGGGCACGTGGCATGCGCTGGCCGATTGCCAGGGCCAGTCGGCGTCGGCGCAATCCAGGCGTCGCCTGCGCAACCGCTGCCTGGCGCTGCTGATGCGTTGTGGTGACGATCACCTCGACCTCGCTCGCCGCCAATTTGAGCAAGCCAACAATCTTACTGATCGCCTCGCCGCACTGTCGGCGCTGCTGCTAGGAGCCGCCGATGATGCGGATTCGGCACTCGCGACATTCGCAAAGCGCCATGCCGGAGATGCGCTGGTGCTGGACCAATGGTTCGCGTTGCAAGCGACGTCGGACCACGGCGATGTGCTGGCGCGTGTGCAGGCGTTGACTGAACATGCCGCATTTCGCTGGGACAACCCGAACAAGGTTTACGCCTTGATCCGCAGCTTCTCGGCCAACAATCCACGTCACTTCCATCGCCGCGATGGCAGCGGCTATCGGTTTATCGCCGATGCAATCATTCGCGTCGATGCGCTGACGCCGCAGGTATCGGCGCGACTGGCGACGGCGTTTGGTGGCTGGCGACGTTACGCCGAACCGCGCTGCGGACTGATGAAGGAAACCCTGCAACGGCTGTCTGGGCGGTCAGGCAATTCGCCCGATCTCGCCGACATCCTGCAACGTTCCCTCGCCTGAAACGACAAAGCCTCGCGGGTAAGCGAGGCTTTCGATGTCCGCAGGTTTCCCTGCCATTGATCGTCTCTCAGACTGGCACAGCGCTCAGTGATTCGTGGATGCGGGCGCGGCGTTCCAGCGCTCCCTTGTCGACGCCGCCGATGCAGCAACCGCACGGTTGGTCATTGCTTGCGTCGTGCCTGGACGCGCTGTCGGCATCGACGCGGGCGATATACATGTCGAGCCGACCGAGTTCGAGCATCAGCTCGTGACGGCCGAACAGCGGATCGACAGAACGGGATTGCAAGCTCATACGTACCTCGCGCGGGGCCGGGAATTCCGGGGCGTGAGGGATTGACTGCAACTCGCGTGCCAGCCGAAAACCGGTGAACGACGTCACGTTTTTAGCGATTTTCGTGCCTGCCAGGGCGCACATGCGCCACAAAGTGTCAGACCACGCATGGTCCGATCCGGCCAAGAGGGCCTAGCGAAACGACCCGCTGTTACAATCGCCGCCCCATATTCCTTAGCAGTTTCAATGACCTCGATGGTTTTTCCGGATGCTTTCGATGTTCTGGTTGTCGGTGGCGGCCATGCCGGCACCGAGGCCGCGCTGGCGGCCGCGCGTAGCGGCGCGCGCACGCTGCTGCTCAGCCACAACATCGAAACCATCGGCCAGATGAGCTGCAACCCGGCCATCGGCGGCATCGGCAAGGGCCATCTGGTTCGTGAAATCGACGCGCTCGGCGGTGTCATGGGCTGGGCGGCAGACCGTGCCGGCATCCAGTGGCGCACCTTGAACGCGTCGAAAGGGCCGGCCGTTCGCGCGACGCGTTGCCAGGCCGATCGCAGCCTGTACAAGGCGGCGATCCGCCAGCGCGTCGAGAACGAGCCGAACCTCGAACTGTTCCAGCAAGCGGTCGACGATCTCATCATCGAAGGCGATCGCTGCGTTGGCGTGGTCACCCAGATGGGCCTGAGTTTCCATGCCCGCAGCGTGGTGCTGACGGCGGGCACCTTCCTCGCCGGCAAGATACATATCGGCAACGCGCACTACGCCGGTGGTCGCGCAGGTGACGCGCCAGCACAGCGATTGGCTGATCGTCTGCGTGAGTTGTCACTCGGTGCGGATCGCCTGAAGACCGGCACGCCACCGCGTATCGATGGCCGTTCGATCAACTACGCCGGTTTGCAGGAACAACCCGGCGACCAGCCCGCACCGGTTTTTTCGTTTCTCGGCGACGCGTCGGATCATCCGGCGCAGGTTTCGTGCTGGATTACCCACACCTCCGAACGCACTCACGACGTGATCCGTGCCGGGCTGGATCGCTCGCCGCTGTACAGCGGCCAGATCGAAGGCACCGGACCACGCTACTGCCCGTCGATCGAAGACAAGGTGGTGCGTTTCGCCGACAAGGATTCGCACCAGATTTTCATCGAGCCGGAAGGGCTAGACACGCACGAGGTCTATCCAAACGGCATTTCAACGTCGCTGCCGTTTGACATCCAGCTTGAGCTGGTGCGTTCGATCAAGGGATTCGAGAATGCGCGCATCACTCGGCCGGGTTACGCCATCGAATACGACTATTTCGATCCACGTGGTCTGAAACCATCGCTGGAAACCAAAGCCATTGCGGGCCTGTATTTCGCTGGACAGATCAATGGCACGACCGGTTACGAAGAAGCTGCCGCACAAGGCCTGATTGCGGGTCTCAACGCCGCCCGCGCGACGAAGGCACTCGCGGCGTGGACGCCGCGTCGTGACGAGGCCTACATTGGTGTGCTGATCGACGACCTGACCAGCAACGGCACATTGGAGCCGTACCGCATGTTCACGTCACGCGCCGAATTCCGGCTGCACTTGCGCGAGGACAACGCCGACCAGCGCCTGACCGCGATTGGTTACGAACTCGGTTGCGTCGAGCCTGCGCGCCATGACGCGCTGAGCCGCAAGCGCGAGGCCATCGACACGGAAACGACTCGCCTTGCCGCGATTCGCACCGATCCCAACAACGCCGTAGGGCGCGCGATCGCCGACGAACTCGGCGTCAATCTGACCGCCGGCGCCAGCGCACTGGACCTGTTGCGACGACCGGAACTGAATTACGCGAACCTTACCGGCATTGCCGGCATCGGTCCGGCGGTCGCTGATCGTCTGGTTGCCGAACAAGTCGAAGTCGGCGTCAAATACGCGGGTTATCTCGAACGCCAACGCGACGAGATCGAACGCAATCGCCGACACGAGAACACCGTCATTCCGATCGATTTCGACTACGCCAACGTGCGCGGACTGTCGAATGAAGTGCTTGGCAAGCTACAGAAGATCACACCGCAGACAATTGCGCAGGCGCAGCGCATCAGCGGAGTGACGCCGGTCGCGATCTCCTTGCTGTTGGTGCACCTGAAGCGCCACTCGCGCGTCGCATAAGAGCGCTACGGCATCAGTGGCGCGAAAAGTTCGGCCAAGTCGGCTTCGTCCAGGCTCAATTTCTGAGTCGCACCCGCATCGAGAATCGCCGTCGACAGGTTCGACTTGCGCGATTGCAGCGCCTGGATTTTTTCCTCGACGGTGCCGGTGCAGATCAACTTGTAGACGAACACCGGCTTGTCCTGGCCGATGCGATGGGTCCGATCAGTGGCCTGGGTTTCGACGGCCGGATTCCACCACGGGTCGTAGTGGATCACGGTGTCGGCGGCGGTCAAGTTCAAGCCGGTACCCCCCGCTTTCAGGCTGACCAGAAATACCGGTGCCGCTCCGTCCTGGAATTGGCGCACGCGCTCGCTGCGCTCGGTGGCAGGCGTCTGTCCGGTAAGCATCAAGTATGAGATTCCGATATCGGCGATCGCCGGTGCAATCAGGTCGAGCATCTCGGTGAACTGGGAAAACACCAGCACGCGACGACCTTCGTCGACCAGGCGCGCCAACATTTCCAGCAGCGCATCGAGCTTGGCGCTGGACCGAGTGCGTCGGGCGCTTTCCAGCTTCACCAGTCGCGGATCGCAGCAAACCTGACGCAACTTGAGCAGCGCATCGAGCACGATGATTCCCGACTGGCCCAGCCCGCGCTCGCGGATCGCGTCGCGCACGCGCTCGTGCTGCGCGAGACGCAAGGTTTCATAGAGTTCGCGCTGTCCGGGTGCCAAGTCGAGGCGATGCACCATCTCGGTTTTCGGCGGAAGCTCCGACAGCACGTCTTCCTTGCGCCGACGCAGCAGCAAAGGACCGATGCGTCGCTTCAGTCGCTGTTGGCGCTCCAGATCGCCGTGCTTCTCGATCGGATTGCGGAAAAAACGAGTGAACTGACGGCTGCTACCGAGCAGGCCAGGCTCGACCGCATCGAACTGCGCCCACAGTTCTCCGAGGTGGTTTTCCAGTGGCGTGCCCGTCATTGCGAGACGACGTGTCGCTGGAATATCGCGGACCACTTGCGCAGCAAGGCTGCGCGCGTTCTTGATCGCCTGCGCCTCGTCCAGGACCAGCAGTGAGAACTTCGCTTCGAGCAGGCGCGTGCGGTCGCGCGAGAGCAAGGGATAGGTGGTGATGATGAGATCGTGCTCGTCGATCGCGGCGTAGCGCGCCGAACGCGCGCTGCCATGCAGCACCAGCACGCGAAGGTCCGGCGCAAAGCGCGCGGTCTCGTCGCACCAGTTGCCGATCAGACTGGTTGGCGCAACGACGAGTACCGGATGGGGCAGTCGCCCGCGCTGCTTTTCGTCGACGATGTGGGCCAACACCTGCACGGTCTTGCCCAGGCCCATGTCGTCGGCTCGGATGCCGCCAAGGCCCGCATCCGAAAGGAAGGCCAGCCATGCCAGGCCTTCGCGCTGGTAGTCGCGAAGGGTAGCGGTGAAGCCTTCCGGTTCTTCAGTGCGCTTTGGCAAGGCACGCAGTTCCGGCAGCCGTTCCTGCAGCCGACTGGCGCCACTCCAGATCAACTGGACGTCTTCGAGACGATCCAGTTGCGGCAGGGCGGTACGGTGAATACGCAGGCTGCCTTTGGGTTCGACTTGCAGCCATTCCAGTAACGGCTCGATCAATGTGCGTAGCCGCGCCACCGACAAACGCACCTTGCGCTGGTCGTCGAGACTGACCGTGATGCTGGCATCGGATTTTTCGTCGGCCTTGGCCGACAGCGAGAACTGCGGATCGCTGATCACGCGGCGCAGCACCGGCAACAAGTCGACGCGCTCGCCATCAACATCAATGCCCAGAGCGAGGTCGAACCAGGCCTGGCCGCTGTCGATCAGGTCGCCATGCCAGGTATCAATTTCAGTGACGCGATCGCTTGGAAACTCCGGCGCGAATTCGATGATGAAACCTTCGGCCATCAGGATGTCGATCAACGCCTGCCACTGCTGCGGCGGCAGCGGCGGCTTGCGCGAGTCGGGCTGGTTGAGCAGGTCACCGACGTCGACATCCGTCTCGGCGGCGCGCAAGCGGAAACGTTCCAGGTATTCAGCAAGGCTGACCATGCCCAACGCGTCGAGTCGATCGGCGATGGCCGCCTCGACCACGACATTGCGCTCGATGACGACGTTGCCGGCATCGGTTTGCAGGGTCGTTCGCTTCTGGAAGCTGGGCGAGACGCGGTGGCCGCCGTAGTCAATGCGCAGGCGAGCACAGGCAGCCGGGTGCGGCAGCCACTCGTAGCCACGGCCCCAGGGAATTTCGCGTATCGACAATCGCAGCACGCCACGCGGCGCGGCGGTGGTCGATGCGGTGCCAGTTTGCTGCTCAATGTTGGAAGGGTCAGTCGACAATGCAGAATCCTAGGGGATGCTCTGATCAGCCCCACGCAGGCGGCATGATGTCCGGAAGGTCTTCAGATTGGTGCGTGGCGCCGTGCAGGCTGGCCGCCTGGACAAGCCGCGCGCGCCGATCTGGGGACCTTCCGGGCATCACCCCGTTGTGTGAAATCAGAATGTTGGGGCCGGTCTGTCTGCCCGCAGCTATGCGTTGCGCCGCCTCGACAGACGGCCAGTCTGTCGAGGCGACGCGCCTTGATCTGCGAGCAGACAGATCGGTGACGCCTGTGCGGGGCTGATCAGAGCATCCCGCACGTGACCGCGTATCGTCACGGCCTCGACCGTGCTTGTAAAGGGCAACGCGATTCTCTGCGCAAACAAAAGCCCCGCTCGGCGACCGAACGGGGCTTATTGAAGCGACTGAGTTGTCGGCTCCGTCATCGCTGCAACTGCAACGACGGCGTCGGGAAAACCGGTTACTTCGACGGCATCTTGTTCTGCGCCATGGTCAGCGTCTTCTCGGCCTGTGCGTAGTAAGCCTTGGCGGCTTCGGCATCGGCTTCGCCACCATCGCTCTTCATGTTCACCATCAACTCGCCGTTCTCATTCCAGCCGTAGGTGGTGGAACCTGCGATGACACCCAAGGGCTTGTCGTCCATGTAGGCGTATTTGACGGTGCTGCGCGTGGTGTTGCCCGGCTCCTTGCCTTCGGTAATCGTGGTGACGCGCACGAAGCGAACCTGCTTGTCCTTGTAGAAACCGTCCCATGCCACCGATTCCTTGTCGGTCAGGTAGGAGTCCTTCATGGTCTTCATGCCGCCAATCTGCTTCTGCAGCTTGTCGATCGATTCCTTGAGCAGTTCCCCCGGGGTCGGCTCGGCCTTCACCATGATGTCGGCCGTCGCGCCGCCACCCTTGGTCAACACCTGGGAAATCAGCGCCGGGATGAAGCGCCGATCGCCGTCGATCAACACCACGCGCATTTCATAGGTGTGGGTCGGAATGACAGTGACCTTCGAGACATCCAGCGAGTACGCGTAGGGCGGCTGGCCGGTGACTGTTTGCGTGGTTTCCGCGACCGGGATTTCCTCCTGGCTCAGGTCAACAAGCTTGATCTCCAGCCGCGAACCCTCGGCCACGTTGATTGAATCGCGCATGCTGACGTTACCGGTGATGGTGTCGGTCTTGACCACCTCCGCTGCCGTTTTCTTCGCTTCTTCTTTGGCGGCATCGCCACCGCCGAATTTGTCGCAGCCGGCCAGTAATGCCAAGGCGGCAATGACGGGAAAGAGATACTTGGTCATGGGCAAAATCCCTGGATCGTTGGTGGACGGGTTTCCCCGCAATCGAACCCGAGCGAATAGCGTGCAGATGCGCAACACGATCAGGTCGATCAGGGGTACGGGGTGATGATAGCAGCGGCGCAGCGAATGAGCAGACGTAGGCTTCATCCGCGTTAAACGCCCGGTGGGGAGGTCACTGTGACTTTTGACCACGCCTTCAACCGTCCGGTATGGTAGACAGAGAATCGGCCGGCACGGACCTACGCATGGACTGCGTTATCCGGTGGCTCTTGTGGTGAGATGTGTCGGTCGGTTCAATTGACTATGGAGTGCCGATTCAGTCGATCAGCCTACGAATAAGGAGATTGGCCATGAAATGCAGACGCCTCGTCGTCTTGCTTTTCAGCATGGGAGGATTTTTCGGAACCACCCTGGCAAGCGCTGGCGAAATCCCCGAGGTTTTTTCGACCATCCGGCCTGACCCCGTGCCGCTATCTCGGCCTGAGTTTCTCGAGACCTTTACGGTCACGCTCGACATGGAGTCGATCCGGCAACCTGCGCAGACGCTCACGCTGAATCTGCCGGATCGTGAACGAGAGGTTGTCGAATTGATTCATTGGGAACCAAGACAAGGCTACATCCAGATCCCTGATCCGAATGATCCGACCGGCTTCAACACCATCACCATTCCGGATCCGAACGCGCGACCGGAAGATTTCTGGTGGCGATGGTATGGCAAGTCCGCCAGCTATACGGTCGCGCTTACGGTAGTTGGCGGCATTGTGGCAGGCCGCGTTACGGGAGCGCGGGATCGGTATGCCGTGGACCCCACCGGGGACGGAGCGACCAAGCTGGGGCGTGTGAATAGCGACTACTGGCAGACACACCATGACGAGGGCCGGGGCGACGTGACCCAAGCAGCATCCCCGGCAAATCAAAATCTGTTTCGACGGCCAATTCGGTGGAGCGCCGTCCGATCAACTCACCGTCGGCGGGCTCGTGGGACTCCGACTGTTCTGGCCCGGTACCGCAGACGCAGAACCTGATCGACGTGCTGTTGATGTACACCAATGGTCTGCTCAATCGATATGCGGGCAACCCTGCCGCAGTGCACCCGGTGCTTCAGACTGCGCTCGACGACGCCAACCAGGCAATTCGGAACAGCGGCATTCAGAACATCGCGTTTTCGCCGAGGGGGCCCGAATTGCTGCCGAATCCGAGTGGCTTTGACTACGACGTTGTCCCGCTTACCGGAGCGCTTGACGTTGCCGCCGGCGTGGAACGCTTTGCCGTATCCCCGTATTTCACATTTCCGGGGAACGCCTATGTGTCGGGTCGGCGCGATACGATGTGGGCCGAAATAGTCGCTATCGGACGAAGTGACGGCTCGGGACAAAACAGCTGCGGTGCTACCTTCGTCAATCGGTTCGTCGTCAACAATGGTTATCCAACGGAACCAAGGCCAGACTTCGAGCGTTTTGCCTACGTCGTTTTTGATCCGGGATGCAACGTTGACCGGTTGAACCTCGCACATGAGCTGGGTCATCAACTGGGGATGGAACATGACCCCCAAAATTACCAACCATATTTTGTTCCTGGTATCAGTCCATCGTGTCCGTGGTCATTCGCGCACAAGCGAAGTAGCGGAAACGCAAGGTTTCACTTTCGAACCGTGACGGCGTACTGGCAGAATTTTGAAGGTGCGGGAGGCGGACCGGACACCTGCGGAAGCGATGCGAATTGTCCATTGATCGACGCATATTCGACACCGTCGCTTGAATGGGCAGGGGATCCGGCGGTTGGAGGCGCACCTCCATTCGGCTTGCAGGCAGTTGGCACCGTCGCAGGTGCATCCCCGATTGGAGTTGCAGTCGCTACGTCATTTCAGAGACGGGCTAACGAGGTGGACACCCTTCAGCGCATCGCTCCCATTGCGATGGATTATCGCGCGCGGCCAGAGGTGATTTATGCCAATGGCTTCGACTAATCGCCGCTGTCGCTTGGTTGTTGCATTGCTGTCGCTGCTGCCCATGGCAGCGCTGGCGCTTGATCCCCAACCACCACACTTGGTAAGCGTGCGCTGGGACACTGGCGAGCCGTCAGGAGGGGTCTGCGGAGAAGCAAGCTTCTCGACCAACAACCGGTTTTTGGCGTTCGCTTGCTCTGCCGACGACCTGGTCCCGGATGACAACAACGGTCGCGCCGACAGTTTCGTGACTGATCGGAACACGAATGTCATCAGCCGGGTCAGTGTGACTTCTGCAGGACAAGGCACACCATGGGGGAGCAATGGAGGTTTCGTTTCAGACGACGGCGACGAGGTTGCGTTTGTTGCGTTCGGGCCATTGCATCCAGAGTATGGGCCGCCGCCACTGGATGACTTCGGCCATGCGGCCATCTACCTGAGACAACGGCAACTCGGGCAAACGACGATCATCGGTAGGGACGCCAATCGTGTCGCGCTTCCCGGGAGTGCCCTCTTCTACGCTGTGGACTTTGCCGCCCATGACCTGCTTATCGCGTATGGCGGCGACCTTCGCGTCGGAAGTTATAGCAACTTCATTCCTGCCCAGATCTGGCTGACCAACTGGATGACGGGTGAGGTCGAGCTGATATCGGGGACACCGGCCAACACGCTTTCCGTTGGAGCATCTTATTCGGCAAGCCGAACGCGCGACGGGCGCTATGTGACCTTCGTTAGCATGTCAGACGATCTTGGCCCGCCAGCGCGGCTCGGCGACCAGAACCTGTACCTGCGAGATCGAAGCGCGCGCACCACCGAGCGGCTGACTTTCCCTGCCGCCGGCGGGGAATTCAGTGAAGGACTGCAAGTCGGGCCGACGCCGCCACGGATTTCCCAGAATGGCCGTTGGATCGTCCTCTCAAGCAACAGCACCCAGCTCCATCCGGCCATAACGACGCAAAGTGGAACGCATGTTTACCTGCTGGATCGCCAAACAGGTTCGCTGGAACACCTATCTGCCACGCCTGGCTACGCGAGCTTCAACACCAATGTGGATATCTCCGACGATGAGCGCTACGTGGCGTGGGCGAGCCGCAACTTCAGCTTTCAGGGACCAGCAAATCCATCCACTGACATGCGCGCCATCTGGGTGCTTGATCGGCAAACCGGGCAGCGCGTGAATGTGGCGCAACCGCTAGGTCCACTTTTCAATGACAACAACATCACACTGGATCTTTCAGCGGATGGTTCCGTGATCGCTTTCTCCTGGCGCGTAGCTAATCCATCCAGCCCTGTTTTCGGTCGGTTGTTGCTTTACACCGTTGAGTTGAACGGACCGCAACCTCCAGCAGTAGTCATCCCAGTTCCGTGGATGACAAGTCGTGGCATCGCACTGCTCGTCGCGCTCATGCTGCTCTTGAGCGTGGTAATGCTGGCGCGCTCGTCGCGCAAATCAGCTGGCAGCCTCTAGCAAGGAAGGCTGCAAGCGGTACTGGCGCCTCGCATTCACGAGTCATTGATTGGTCGGGGCGGCCGGATTCGAACCGACGACCCTCTGCCCCCCAGGCAGATGCGCTACCAGGCTGCGCTACGCCCCGACTGTTGCGGCTTTGAAAGGGCGAGAACTATAGCATGCGAGTCGCGCTGGTCGGCAGGGGCTACGAGGCGTGTAGCAGGTACCGCACGGTGGTGGTGCGGGCGTCGTTTGGCGGCGCCCAGTTTGCCGGAATTGTCTTATTCGACAATGAAAAACCAGCCGAAGCTGGTTCGATGCAAAGACTTGATCACCCGACGTCGTCGCCGGTCGATCAACGCTTGAGCATCACCAGCACTTCTTCCAGCTCCAGTCGAACCTGTCGGACGATCTGGGTGGAGATGGTCGCTTCCGCGCGGCCTTGTTCGCCACCGATGCGCTGGCGGGCGCCGGTGATGGTGAAGCCCTGGTCGTAGAGCAGCGAGCGAATCTGGCGGATCATCAGCACGTCATGGCGCTGGTAATAGCGGCGGTTGCCGCGTCGCTTGACCGGGCTGAGCTGGGTAAACTCCTGCTCCCAATAGCGCAGCACGTGGGGCTTCACGCCGCACAGTTCGCTCACTTCACCGATGGTGAAGTAGCGCTTGGCCGGGATGACCGGCAGTTCGGCGTTACTCGACGGATCCAGCATATGCCTCGACCCGTACTTTCAGTTTTTGCCCCGGACGGAATGTCACCACGCGACGCGCGGAGATCGGAATTTCTTCGCCGGTTTTCGGATTGCGGCCTGGCCGCTGGTTCTTCTCGCGCAGGTCGAAATTGCCGAAGCCGGACAACTTCACCTGATCGCCGCCGACCAGTGCATCGCGCACCACGTCGAAGAACGCGTCGACGAATTCCTTGGACTCGCGCTTGTTGAGGCCCACCTCGACAAACAGGCGTTCCGCCATTTCCGCTTTGGTCAAAGCCATCTCAGCCTCGCAACGTTGCACCGAAACCGCGCCCCAGCGCGGCGACCGCCTGCCCCATGCAGCGATCTGAATCCTGATCGGTCAGAGTGCGTGAAAGGTCCTGCAAAATCAAGCCGATGGCGATACTTTTCATGCCGCTCGGCAAGTTCGCCCCGACATAACGGTCAAACAGGAATACCTGCGCCAGATTTTCGCCAACGGCATCACGCAAACAGGCTTCGACATCGGCGTAGGCGACTTCTTCCGGCAGCACGACGGCAATGTCGCGACGCACCGATGGAAACTTCGACAACGTTCGCGCCTCGGGCAGGTGGCGACGGGTCAATGGTCCAAGATCGAACTCGAACACGTAAACGTCGTCATCGAGGTCGAGTTGCTTGAGTAACCGCGGATGCAGCGAGCCGTAGTAACCGACGACGACATCGCCGCGCATCAGCGTCGCCGCACGACCGGGATGCAGCCAGTTGGGTCCACCGGCAACGGTTGTGAATTCGGTTGCGCTGGCGCCCGTCATCTGTAGCAGCGATTCGATATCGCCCTTGATGTCGAACAGGTCCATTGCGCGACTGGCGACGCACCATTGTTCGGCATGTGCGCTACCGATTGCGGCGGCGGCGACGCGTGGTGTTTCAATCGGTGCGGCATCGCCCTGTCGATAGGCACGGCCAATCTCGAACAACCGCACGCGGTCCTGCTGGCGATTGCAGTTTGCCGCGAGGGCGTTGACCAGCCCCGGCAGGATGCTGGTCCGCATAACGCCGAGATCGGCGGATAGCGGGTTGGTGAGTGCAATCGCGCCGTCGTCAAGCTCCCACTGCTCAAGCAGCGGCGCGCCGACGAAGGCATAGCTGATTGCTTCGTTGTAGTCGCGAGCGGTGAGCTGGTCGCGCAGCGTGCGCGTCGCCACCACGTCTTCCGGAACGACGGCGACATGGATTTCGCCAGCTGGATCGCGCGTTGGAATCTGCTCGTAGCCGTGGATGCGCGCGACTTCCTCGATCAGGTCTTCCTCGATCGAGATGTCGAAACGTGAACTGGGCGGCGTCGCCATCCATCCGTCGGTTTGCGTTTCCACTTGCATGCCGAGGTTGCGAAGGATGGTTTCGACCTTGGCATCGTCGATGGCGATGCCGAGCACGCGCTTTATGCGCGCACGGCGCAGCTTGACCGGGTTCCGTTGTGGGAGGTGTTCGGCAGCCAGTACTTCTACAACCGGGCCGGCCCGACCACCAGCAATCTCGATCAACAAGGCAGTTGCGCGCTCCAGGGCAAGACACGGCAACTCCGGATCGACACCGCGCTCGAATCGATGCGAGGCATCGGTATGCAAGCCGAGTTTGCGCGCGCGACCGGCGATGGCAGCAGGCGCGAAATGGGCGCTTTCGAGGATCACGTCAGTGGTGCTCGACGTGACCCGCGTGTCGAACCCGCCCATCACACCAGCCATCGCGATCGCCTTGCTGTCGTCAGCGATAACGAGCATGTCGTCGGTGAGTGTTGCGACGCGCTCGTCGAGCAATTTCAGCGTCTCGCCTGCGCGGGCACGACGCACGACGATGCTGCCGTCGATCGTCGCCGCGTCGAACGCATGCATTGGCTGACCGGTTTCCAGCATCACGTAGTTGGTGACATCAACCAGTGCACTGATCGAACGCACGCCAGAGCGGCGCAGGCGTTCGCGCAACCACAGCGGAGCTTTTGCATCCGCCGATACGCCTCTAATCAGTCGTCCGCAATAGCGGGGGCAATCGCCGGGTGCATCGAGTCGGATCGTTGGTGCCGCGTCGTGCGTCGGTGCCACCGGCACGATTTCCGGCAAGGTCGTGCTCGCAGCGAACTGCGCGGCAACCTCTCGTGCCAGTTTGCGCATGCCCAGGCAATCGGAACGATTCGGGGTGAGGCCGAGTTCGATCGCGGTGTCGGGCAAGCCGAGGTAGTCGCTCAATGCGACGCCGGCCGGCGCATCGGCGGCGAGTTCCAGCAAGCCACTCGCGTCCGAATCCAGACCTAGCTCCTTGGCCGAACACAACATCCCATGGGATTCGACGCCGCGTAGTTTCGCCGCCGTGATCGTCAGCGTGCCAACCGTCGCACCGACCTGCGCCAGCGGCGCTTTCAAACCGGCGCGAGCGTTCGGAGCGCCGCAGACAATCTGCAGATTTTCGCCGGTTCCAACCGATACCTGGCAAACGCGCAGCTTGTCGGCGTCGGGATGCGGATCGGCAGAAACGATCTCGCCGACGACGATGCCATCGAGACCCGCGCCAAGGTTCTCCAAGCCCTCGACTTCGAGGCCGGTCAGGTTCAATCGCTTCAACAAGGTTTCCTGGTCGACCTTGAGATCGACCAGCTCACGCAACCACTTTTCACTGAATTTCATCGTCTACCCTGCCCTTGCCTATGCGAACTGCTTGAGGAAGCGCAGGTCGTTTTCGAAATAGGCACGCAGGTCGCGCACGCCGTAGCGCAGCATCGCAAAACGTTCGACGCCAAGGCCGAATGCCCAGCCCGTGTAGCGCTCGGGGTCGATGCCGCAATTTCGCAGCACGTTTGGATGGACCATGCCGCAGCCCAGCACTTCCAGCCAGCGCGTGCTGCCGTCCTCCATGACCCAGGCGATATCGACTTCGGCCGAGGGCTCGGTGAACGGGAAGAAGCTTGGTCTCAAGCGCATTTCAAAATCACGCTCGAAGAACGCGCGCACCAAGGTCGCCAAGGTTCCCTTGAGATCGGCCATCGTGGTCGTCTCGTCCACCAGCAGGCCTTCGATCTGGTGGAACATCGGCGAATGGGTTTGATCGGAATCGCTGCGGTAAACGCGGCCGGGCGCGATCAGCCGGATCGGCGGCGTGCGCCCGGTCATGCTGCGAATCTGCACTGGCGAGGTATGCGTGCGCAGCAGGCGACCGTCCGGGAACCAGAACGTGTCGTGCATGGTGCGTGCGGGATGATTGTCCGGGAAATTGAGCGCACCGAAGTTGTGCCAGTCGTCTTCGATTTCCGGGCCATCGGCACGCTCAAAACCCAGCCGCGCGAAGATGTCGCAGATGCGCTCCATCGCGATGGTGATCGGGTGCAGGTTGCCGCGCGAGCCATTGCGACCGGGCAAGGTGACATCAACCCGGTCGTCACTCAGGCGCGCGTCGAAGGCGACTTGTTCCAGCGCGTCTTTGCGCGAGGCAATCGCGGACAGCAATTCATCCTTGGCGACATTGATTCGCTCGCCGGTGCTGCGCCGTTGCTCGGGATCGAGCTTGCCCAGCAGCTTGAGCTGCTCGGTGACGAAGCCGGACTTGCCGATCGCGCCCACGCGAAGGGCATCGAGCGCGTCCAACGTTGGCGCGGCAGCGATGGCAGTCAGCGTTTCGGCAACGCGCGATTGCAAAGATTCCATGGTTACACCCGGCAGAAGTCATCAACGCCACAAATGAAAAGGGGAGCGGTGCGGGATCGACCCGGCCACTCCCCCGTTCAACGAATGCAGGCAACGCGCAGGCGCTGCCGCATCGGGATGGCTTACGCCGCCAGGCCAGCCTTGGCTTTTTCAGCCAACGCACCGAAGGCCGCGATGTCGTGCATCGCGATATCGGCCAGTACCTTGCGGTCGACGTTGATGTTGGCTTTCTTCAGGCCATTCATCATTCGGCTGTAGCTGATGCCATGCATGCGTGCACCGGCGTTGATACGCACGATCCACAGCGAGCGGAACTGCCGCTTGCGCTGCTTGCGACCGATGTAGGCGTATTGCAGGGCCTTGATGACAGCCTGCTTGGCAACGCGGTAAACCTTGCGGCGGGCATTGAAATAACCCTTGGCACGGCTAAGCAGTTTCTTGTGACGACGGTGGGCGGTAACGCCACGTTTTACACGAGCCATTGTTCAATCCTCAAGCGTAGGGAAGCATACGAGCCACGCGGCCGGCGTCTTCGGAGCGAACATAGTTCGGCCCCCGCAGATTGCGCTTACGCTTGGTCGACTTCTTGGTGAGGATGTGGCTACGGAATGCGTGACCGCACTTGAACTTGCCGGAACCGGTCTTGTGGAACCGCTTGGCGGCGGCCCGGTTGGTTTTCATCTTGGGCATGGGCCCATCTCCTTTGTCGGTTTTCGTTACTGGGCCGAGCGGTGGCGGTGCCACGCTTTCCTTCCTGCTCGATCCTGCGGTTTTTTTCGTGGCCCGAAAGCCAACTCCTGGTGCAGCAAAAAATCTTTCGGTCAGGTCTTCTTCTTCGGCGCGATCATCATCACCATCAGACGACCTTCCATGCGCGGGTACTGCTCGACGACGGCTTCATCGACGATGTCGGCCGCGATCTTCTTGATCATCTGGTCGCCCAGCTCCTGATGCGCCATTTCACGACCGCGGAAGCGGATCGTGATCTTCACCTTGTCGCCCTCTTCGAGGAAGCGCCGCAGGTTTCGCATCTTGATGGTGTAATCGCCGACGTCGGTGGTTGGCCGGAACTTCAGTTCCTTGATTTCCACCTGCTTCTGGCGCTTCTTGGCCGCACTGGCCTTCTTCTGTGCATCGAACTTGAACTTGCCGAAGTCCATGATCCGACATACCGGCGGATCGGCATTCGGCTGGATTTCCACCAGGTCCAGGCCCTGCTCCTGCGCCATCGCCAGCGCTTCGTCACGGGAAAGCACCCCCGCCTGTTCTCCTTCAGCGTCGATCACGCGCACGCGCGGGACCCGAATCTCGGAGTTGCGGCGATTGGCTTTATCAGTAGCGATAGGTACTTCTCCTGGACTTCAGTGACAGTTGACCGCCCGGCGCATCAAGCGCCAGGGACGGCCGATTTGAGGTGTTCCACGAACGTCGAAATGGGCATGGAGCCCAGATCTTCGCCAGAACGTGCACGCACGGAAACGGTGCCCGACTCCTTTTCCCGGTCACCCACGACCAGCAGATAGGGAACTTTCGCCAACGTGTGCTCGCGAATTTTACGGTTGATTTTCTCGTTGCGCAAATCGGACTCCACCCGCAGGCCCTGCCCGTTCAGGAACTTGGCCGTGTCGGCGACGTATTCGGCCTGCGCATCAGTGATGTTCATCACTACCGCCTGGACCGGTGCCAGCCAGTCGGGAAGCTGGCCGGCGTGGTGTTCGATCAGGATGCCGATGAAGCGTTCCATCGAGCCCACGATGGCTCGATGCAGCATGACCGGGGTATGCCGGGCCGAATCCTCGCCGACGTAATCGGCATCGAGGCGACCGGGCATCGAGAAATCCACCTGCATGGTACCGACCTGCCACGCGCGGCCAATCGAGTCCTTCATGTGGTACTCGATCTTGGGGCCATAGAACGCGCCTTCGCCCGGTAATTCCTGCCATTCCACGTTGCATGCGCCCAGCGCAGCCCGCAGCGCCTGTTCGGATTTGTCCCAGGTGGCGTCGTCGCCGATCCGCGAATCCGGGCGCAGGGCGAGCTTGAGGTCGATGTCGGTGAAGCCGAAATGCGCGTAGACCTTCATCGCCTGGCGATGGAAGGCGACCACTTCGGATTCGATCTGCTCGTCGGTACAGAAGATATGGCCATCGTCCTGGACGAAGCCACGCACGCGCATCAACCCATGCAGCGCACCGGACGGCTCGTTGCGCACGCAGGAACCAAACTCGCCGTAGCGGATCGGCAGCTCGCGATAGCTGTGCAGGCCGTGATTGAAAATCTGCACGTGGCCGGGGCAGTTCATCGGCTTCACCGCGTAGGTCCGCTTCTCGGACTCGGTGAAGAACATGTTGTCCTTGTAATTGTCCCAATGGCCCGAGCGCTTCCACAGCGACACGTCGAGAATCTGCGGGCAACGCACTTCCTGGTAGCCCGATTCCTTGTAGACGCCGCGCATGTACTGCTCGATGACCTGCCAGATCGACCAGCCCTTGGGATGCCAGAACACCAGGCCAGGCGCTTCGTCCTGCATGTGGAACAGGTCGAGCTGCTTGCCGATCTTGCGGTGGTCGCGCTTTTCCGCTTCCTCCATGCGCAGGATGTAGGCGTCGAGCTGCTTCTTGTCCGCCCACGCCGTGCCATAAACACGCTGCAGCTGCTCGTTCTGGGCATCGCCGCGCCAGTACGCGCCGGATATGCGGGTCAGCTTGAACGCCTTCAGGAAACGCGTGTTCGGCACGTGCGGGCCGCGGCACATGTCGACGTATTCAAGATGGTGGTACATACCCATCGCGGTCACGTCGGCTGGCATATCTTCGATCAGGCGAAGCTTGAAATCCTCGCCACGCTCGCGGAAAACGGCAACCGCCTCGTCACGCGGCATCACCTTCTTGATGACGTCGTAATCGCTTGCGATCAGCTCGGCCATGCGCGTTTCGATGGCGGCGAGGTCGTCCGGCGTGAAGGGTCGCGCGTTCCAGATGTCGTAATAAAAGCCTTCGTCGATGACCGGTCCGATCACCATCTTCGCTTCCGGATACAGCTGCTTGACCGCATGACCAACCAGATGCGCGCAGGAATGGCGGATGATCTCGACGCCCTCGGCGTCCTTGGGGGTGATGATGGTGAGCGCCGCATCGTTGTCTATGCGGTCGCAGGCATCGACGAGCGTGCCGTCAACCTTGCCGGCGACCGTTGCCTTGGCAAGGCCAGCACCAATCGACTGGGCGACTTCAAGCACGGTGACCGGCTGCTCGAAAGACCGAAGGCTGCCATCGGGTAGCGTGATATTGATCATGGAAATACTTCCGGGATAAACGAAAAAAGGACGCCTAGCGCCCTTTCTGGATGGTCGTTCAAGGACGACCGAGTGGCGTGGACGAATCGTTGATCAGCGCTGGAAAGTTCGCGTCGACATGTCCCACTCTCGACCGGCAGTTGCCTGCGGGCCACCCTTGCTCAAGAAAACAGGTGCGAATCTTAGCCGGTTGTCGGATCGGACTCAACGCGCGGGCCGAGGGTCAGCCAGCGCTGGTCGAACTTTGCGCTGCCACTGCGAACGCGACCGCTATACTGATAGTCCCGACGCTTCCACGATGTTTTGCGATGCTGCATGGCCACAAGATTGCCGTCGTGATGCCGGCCTACCACGCCGAGAAAACGCTGGAGGCGTGCTACCGCGCGATCCCGCATGACATCGTCGACATGGTGTTGCTGGTCGATGACGCGTCCGCTGACGCGACCCATGCGGTCGCCGAAAAGCTGGGCATCCGCAGCCATCGCCATCCGGTCAATCGTGGTTACGGCGGCAACCAGAAAACCTGCTACACGCTGGCACTCGCGGATGAAGCCGACATCGTGGTCATGCTGCACCCGGACTATCAGTACGAGCCGCGCCTGATCACGGCGCTGGCCGCGTTGATCGCATCCGGTGTTTACGATGCGGCGATCGGCTCGCGCATCCTCGGCAATACGGCGATCAGTGGCGGCATGCCGCGTTACAAGTACGTTGCCAACCGATTGCTGACCGCCGTGCAGAACTTGCTCGCCGGTTCCAAGCTGTCCGAATTCCACACCGGCTATCGCGCGTTTTCACGCCAGGTACTGCAAACCTTGCCGCTGTCGGCGAATTCGGACGACTTTGTGTTCGACAACCAGATGCTGATGCAGATCCTAGCGTTCGATTTCCGCATCGGCGAAATTTCCTGCCCGACCCGTTACTTCCCGGAAGCCAGCGAAATCAACTTCCAGCGCTCGGTGGTGTACGGGTTCGGCGTGCTGTGGACGGCACTGCAATATCGACTTTGGCGATGGGGCTGGATCAAGCCGCTGCTGTTCCGCGACGATCCGCGGCAACGGCTGGGCGATCCGGCTTGAGAGGCATCGCACGGGTCGACCAGCGCGACGGCCAGGCGCGCGATGCCTCGCGTGCTGGATGGCTGCTGCTGGCGATCGTCTTTGCAACGACAGGGTTGTTCCTGCGCGCCTGGCAGTTGCGGCGGCAGATCCTGATCGACGACGAATGGCACGCGCTGCACAAGTTGCTGGGCGCGGGTTATGCGGACATCGCCAGCCATTTCGGCTTGGCCGACTACTGCATCCCGCTGACGCTCTACTACCGCGCGTTGTTCGACGGCGGACTGTTGTCGGAATGGGCGATGCACTTGCCGCCGCTGCTTGCCGGGCTGGCATTAATGGCCGTCGGTTTCTGGATGCTGCGCGATGTCGCCACGGTGGCGACCCGCACGATCTGGCTGGGCCTGGTCGCGCTATCGCCGGTAATGGTTTATCTCAGCAGAACCGCACGCCCGTACACGCTGGCCGCGCTGGCAGTCCTGATCGCGATATTCGTATTCACGCGCTGGTGGCGCGACCGCCGACGCGGCGATGCCATCGCCTATGTTGTCGCCGCGACGATGGCCGGCTGGCTGCACCTGATGACGTTGCCGTTCACGCTGGCACCGCTGTTGCTGTTCGGCGTAATCAGTTTGGCGCAGTCGTTTACCAGGGGCCGCCGTCGCGTGTCGCTGGCGACTTTGCTGCGCCTGTTTGCGATGGGAGCCGCGGTCATGCTGTTACTGGCTGCGCTGTTGCTGCCAGCGTTTCTCAACGACTGGGAGTCGCTGTCGCAAAAGGCCGGCATGGGCAGCGTCAGCTTCGAGAGTGGCTGGCGAACCTGGCTGATGCTGAGCGGAACCGGCCATCACGTTGTCGGTGTGGTCGTGCTGCTTTTGGCCGGCTTGGGCGTGCGACCGCTGTGGCGGCGCGATCGCGACTTCGCCGCCTGCGTTTTGTTCGTGCTGGTGATTGGTCCACTGGCGATCATGCTGGCGCGACCGGACTGGATCCAGCACCCCGGCGTATTGGCGCGCTACGTGTTGCCGGTGCTCGCCCTGCTGCTGTTGCTGGTAGCCGAAGGCATCACCAGCCTGCTTTCACGATTGCCTTTGGCGGCGCTGCGGATTGGCCTGGTGCTGGCGCTGTTGGGCGCGTCCTTCGGTTTTGGGCCCATCGCCGAGGCGCTGTATTACCCGAACCAGTTCATGGGACATCCGCGTTTCCAGTTCGACTACGACGCGGCACACAATCCTTATCGCAATCCGGCGCAGATCCAGTTCGATTCACCCGTTTCTGATTTTTACCGATCGCTGGCAAAGTCGCCGCCGGCCAGCATCAAGTTGATCGAGGCGCCGTGGCGGCTGGAGTCGCCTTACGTCCCGCACGATTACCTGCAAACGGTGCACCGCCAGCTGGTCAAGGCCGGCATGGTGTCTGGCGTGTGCGGCACTTCGAGTTGGGGCGATTTTTCGGCGTTGTCCGATCGACTGCGTTTTCGCGAGTTCGTCCCCGTTATCCAGCTGCTCGACGGCGCGACCTGGGACGCGGACTATCTGGTGATCCGCCCGAAACCGCCTGTTCCCGCTGGTGCGCCAATACCGGAATGGCCGGACATGCAGGCCTGCATGCCAACTCTTCAACAAGCGTTCGGTGCGCCGGTTTTTCGTGACCAGGAGATCATCGTGTTTGCGCTCAAGCCTGCGCTGCGCACGGGTGAAGGGCCATGAGCGCCTGTTAAACTCGCGCGCTTTCCGCCTGATCGACTGCATCGACGATGAGTGACACCACGCCAACCAATCATTTCATCCGCCAGATCGTGGTCGACGACATCGCCGCCGGCAAGCATGGCGGCCACATCGCGACGCGCTTTCCGCCTGAGCCGAACGGCTACCTGCACATCGGCCACTCCAAGGCGATCTGCCTCAACTTTGGGCTGGCCACGGAGTTCGATGGCCGCTGCATGCTGCGCTTTGACGATACCAACCCGAGCAAGGAAGAACAGGAATATGTCGATGCGATCAAGGCCGACGTGCGCTGGCTGGGTTTTGAATGGAGCGAGCTTCGGCATGCCTCGGACTATTTCGAAGTGTTCCACCAGGCCGCAATCAAGCTGATTCGACTTGGCATGGTGTTCGTGTGTGACCTGTCGGCCGATGAAGTGCGCGAGTACCGCGGCACGCTGACCGAGCCGGGTCGAAATTCGCCGTCCCGCGATCGCAGCGTCGACGAAAACCTCGATCTGTTCGCACGCATGCGCGCCGGCGAGTTCGCCGATGGCGCGAAGACGCTGCGCGCGAAAATCGACATGGCCAGCGGCAACATCAACCTCCGCGATCCGGCCCTGTACCGCATCCGCAAGATCGCCCACCAGAACACCGGCGATGCCTGGCCGATCTATCCGATGTACGACTTCGCCCACGCCCTGTCGGACGCGATCGAGGGCATCACCCATTCGCTGTGCACGCTGGAATTCGAAGATCATCGCCCGCTCTACGACTGGTGCGTGGAGAAGGTCGATCTCGCCAACGACGCGGCTCTGACCGCTTCCTTGCGCGCGCAGGGCATGACAGTCGAGCCATCCAAGCCACGCCAGATCGAATTTTCGCGGCTCAACCTCGACTACACGGTGATGAGCAAGCGCAAGCTGATCGCGTTGGTGCAGGATGGCCTGGTCGATGGCTGGGACGATCCACGCATGCCGACCCTGATCGGCGTGCGTCGACGCGGTTTCCCGGCGTCGGCGCTGCGGCTGCTCGCCGAGCGTGTCGGTATCAGCAAGCAGAATTCGGTGATCGAATTCGGCGTGCTGGAAGGCTGCGTGCGCGAGGAACTGGATTCGGTCGCGCCGCGACGCATGGCCGTGCTCGATCCGCTGCGCCTGACGATCACCAATGTCGATGCAGGCCACGAAGAAACCCTTCACTTTCCCAACCATCCCAAGGACGAAGCGATGGGCCAGCGCAGCGTGCCGTTCTCGCGCGAGCTGTGGATCGAGCGCGACGACTTCATGGTCGAACCGGTTAAGGGTTTCCACCGGTTGGTTCCGAACGGCGAAGTACGTTTACGTGGCGTCGGCATCATTCGCTGCGAGGAAGTCGTCAACGATGCCGATGGCAACGTGGTCGAGTTGCGGGCAACGCTGGATGCGTCAACGCGACATGGCGAGCCGGGCGCGGATCGCAAGGTGAAAGGCACCATCCACTGGGTCAGTGCGGCGCACGCGGTCGCGGCCGAGGTTCGGCTCTACGACCGCCTGTTTGATACGGCCGCCCCTGACGACGACAGCGACGGCAGAACCTACGTCGATCACCTTAACCCGGCATCCAAGCGCGTCGTCCAGGGCTGGCTGGAACCGGGACTGGCCAATGCCGCTCCGGAAGCCGTGGTCCAGTTTGAGCGATTGGGCTATTTCGTCGCTGATCGCCACGACCACCGCGCCGGCCATGCGGTGTTCAACCGCGTGGTCACCTTGCGCGATGTCTGGGCCAAAGCGGCGCGCTGACACAATCATGCGCGTCGCCAACGTCGCGCCGGAATGACAGGAGAATCCGATGTTGCAGGCCCAGGTGCACCTGACATTGCCGGCTTGGTTGCTGCAGGAATACGAAGAAGGCCGCGTGTACGCCGACGACGCGGCGCAGGTCGCCCTGGCTATCGAGCTGTCGCGACGCAACATCGAGTTCCAAACCGGTGGTCCATTCGGCGCCGCCGTGTTCGATGGAAAAGGCCGGCTGATCGCGGCCGGCGTCAATCGCGTGGTTCCGATGAGTTGTTCGGTTGGCCACGCGGAAATGATGGCTTACATGACTGCGCAGCAGCGCACCCAACGCTTGCGCCTTAATCAGGACGGCGGACAGTTCACCCTCGCCACCAGTGCGCAGCCGTGTTGCCAGTGTTACGGCGCAACGGTGTGGGCGGGAATCGATACGTTGCTGATTGGTGCGCGCGCCGAAGACGTGATGGAGCTGACCCAATTCGACGAAGGCCCGTTGCCTACCGACTGGGTCGGTGAACTCGAAAAGCGCGGCATCGCGGTGCGACGCGATATCGGCCGTGAGGATGCCCGCGCGGTGCTCGCCGACTACGCACGTCTTGGCGGGGAAACCTATTAGCGACCCGGCGGCCAACATGGCGACAGCGCAGCGCGCGCTGATCGCGTTTTGCCGGCCGGGCTTTGAAGGCGAATCGGCGCTGGAACTGACTGCCCTGGCCGCCGCGCACGACGTGCATGGCTACGCGCGAACAGAGCGCGGCAGCGGACTCGTCGAATGGATACCGACGCCCGACGATGGCCTCGACGTGCTGGTCAGGAAAATCGGCTGGCGCGACACCGTGTTTTGTCGGCAATTGCTGGAAGGCTTCGCGAAGGCCACGGGGATGGATCGTACGGATCGCCTCGCCTCGTTGCTGCCTCCGATCCGCGCCACAGGGATGCGCTATCGCGATGCACGGGTCGAGGCACCGGACAGCGACGAATGTCGCGAACTTGCGGCACTTTGTCGTGCGCTCAACTCGGCCCTGGTCGGCGTGCTCAAGCGCGAGAAATTGCTCGATCCCGCCGCAGAACAGCGCCTGCATATCGTTCTGACCGCAGCCGATGCGGCGTTGCTGGCGCGCGTCGATATCGAGCGCGGGCCAATCTGGTCGGGCGGCATTCCTCGACTGAAATTTCCCCACGAGGCACCGAGCCGATCGACACTCAAGCTCGACGAAGGCCTGCTGGTCTTGCTCGACGACGATGAGCGCGAGCGCTGGTTGAAGCCGGGCATGACCGCCGTGGACCTCGGCGCCGCGCCGGGCGGCTGGACTTGGCAACTGGTGCGGCGATCGATGCATGTCACCGCGATCGACAATGGCCCGATGGACAGTCGATTGATGGATAGCGGCCTGGTTGAGCATCACCGCGTCGATGGCTTTCGCTACCAGCCACCGAAACCCGTCGACTGGATGGTTTGCGACATGGTCGAGCAACCGCGCCGGGTCGCTGCGCGCATGGCCGAATGGTTGGCCGAAGGCTGGTGTCGGATGGCAATGTTCAACCTCAAGCTGCCGATGAAAAAACGTCTCGACGAAGTGAACCTTTGTCGCGAGATTTTCGTCGAGCGGCTGGCTGGCAAGCATCTCGATTGGCGCGCCCGTCAGCTCTACCACGATCGCGAGGAAGTGACCGTGTTTGCGCGCATCGCCGGGCGCTGATCGCATGGCGGCGATCACGCTCGACTGGCAGTTGAAAACACACGATCAGCTCAGTGCGCGTGATGTCTACGCGTTGCTGGCGCTGCGCTCGGCGGTGTTCGTCGTCGAGCAGCAATGCATTTTCCAGGATATCGACCACCTCGACCTGATCGATGGCAACTGGCATTTGCTGGCCTGGCAAGGCGAGCAACTGGTTGGTTGCCTGCGCATCCTTGATCCGTCGAAACATGATGGAGATGTGGTGATCGGCCGCGTTGCGACCGATGCATCGGTTCGCGACAGCGGCATCGGACATCAGTTGATGACGCGTGCGCTCGAGCATTGCGCGATGCAGTGGCCGGGTTGCGCTGTCTATCTTTCAGCGCAGTCGCATCTGGCAGCGTTCTACGCGAAACACGGTTTCGCGGTGGCGACGGAGCCCTACCTCGAAGACGGCATTCCGCATGTCGGCATGCGTCGCATCGGCAAGCCGTCGACCGATTGAATTGTCAAAAAAATCGCCGACGCAGGACGTCGGCGATTCATGGGAAAGCAATCGCTGCACCGCGCAATGCGATGCAGCGATCAAGCGTTGATTGCTACGGCGTGAAGTTGATCGTCGTAACCGTCAATGCCAGCGCGGCACCCTGGCTGATCGGCAGCGGCTTGTACTGCGCGGTCAACCAGCGGCCAAGCTGGCTGACGTAGAACGGACTGCCCAACACACCACTGGGACCGCCGGGAATGATCTGCCCGGCGTCGATCGTGTTCGACATTTCACCGACGAAGCGTCGTGCAGCACCGGAGCCGAACATGAAGCCGTTGACGGTGTTCGCGCGAATGTTGTGTGCAGCGACATTGACGGTTTCATAGCCACCGTCGCGGGCGAGCCCAGGCAGGTTGCTGGCAAGGTTCTGGAACGGATACGGATTCGCGCCCGGCACGTTGAACGGTCCACCCAGGCTGTGGCTGAAGGTGATCCGATGCAATTTGCCCCAACGGTAATCGGCCAGGTTGGTCGATCCCGCGAAGGCCGCGTTGAAGTCGGCGCTGGCGAGACGATCAAGGCCATCCTTGACCGACTTAAGCAACAGGAAATCGCGCGCTGCGTCGGCATCCGGCGAACCGGTGGCAACGAAGAAGTTGATGCCGGAAGTGCCCTTGCCGCGCAACGTCGCGTAGTTGTCGAGCTGATACTTGAGCGCCTTCAGGCCATCGCCGCCACCCGGCAGGTTATTTGCCAGGCCGATCTTCGTGAGCGCGGCTTCGATGGTGTTGCGCAATACGGCTGCGCGGAAAGTGGCGTAGATGGTCGCGGCAACGCTCTTGTCGATTTCCTGCTGGCTCGGCATCGGCAGTGCGTTCGGATTGTCGCCGGCGTCATAGCCCTGCTGGATGCCGGTCGGCGACGAGAAGTCCCAAGCGCGCAGGCGACTGATCGCTTCGGCAACCTTGGCATCGGTCGCCAGCGCGCGCGCATCGGCCCATGCGCCCGTCGCGATCGAACGATCGTAGGCACCGAGCAGGTAAGGCATCAGCAACTGCGCGTCCAGCGATTGCGTGTTGGCTTGCAGGGTGCGCATGTCCGCAGCGGTAATCGGATTGCCCGATGCGATCAGGCGTTGCAGCTCGCGATCAATGCGGCCCATTCGCAACGACGACGATCCACCGCCGTCGAGATAGTAGATGCCGCCACCGGGACGTGTCATCGACAACGGGTTGTTGGTCAGCGAGAAGCCGATCGGGTCGTTGTTGGCGTTGGCAATGTAGCCGGAAGCGGGGTTGACCACGAACGGCATCTCGCTCGCCGGCAGGATTTCATACGGCGTGGCCTGGTTCGGTTGCGGACGCGACACGGGCAACCAGTCGTGCTTGGCAACACCGGTTCCGTCGCGAATGAACGTTGGCGGGGTGCCGCCACCCACCGTGCCCGCCTGCAGGTCGGCGCGTACCGGCGCTTCGCCGCTGGTGAAATAGGCGATGTTGCCGGCGGCGTCGGAATAGACGAAGTTCTGCGAGCCGAAATCGAAATAGGTCAGGGCGTCCCTGAACTGGGCGACGGTCGCAGCGCGATTGATCCGGCGGAACGATTCCAGTTCCTTGGTCGCACCCCAGCCGGTGTAGGCCACTGACAGGCCGCTCAAACCGTTGAGACTCAGGATTGGCCCGTTGTTGCGACGGGGAACGATCAGGGTGACGCCACCATTGGTATAACCGATCGTATTGTTTCGAACGATGTTGTTTGGCGTCCCGTTGAGCTGGTTGACGTAGTAGTTCTGGAAAATCCACTGGATCGGCTCATCGGCGCCGTCATGCACGATCGCGTACGGCAGGCCGTAGCTGTTCAAGCGCAGCCTTTCGTTGAACACGTCGGTAACGTCCAGGGAATTGGTCGTGGTGCCCCAGCACATGGTCTGGTTGCAACCCTGGATGACGCCGGGTGCGCCGGGTACGGTGACGCCAGTAACGTCCATCGGCTGCGGATAGCGTGTATCGGCCGAGTAGACATGCTGTTCAGTGAAGACCGGAGCCAGGCCAAGACTCAAGTGCGGGTCGTTCGACAGAATTGCCTTGCCCGATGCCGTACGGCTGCCGCTGACGACCCATTCGTTGCTGCCGATCGGCGAGTCGTGGCCTTCCAGTGCACGCTCCAGCAGGGGGTTGCCCTGGATGGCATCACGATACTGCTGCGCCATTGCGACCACCTGCGGATCAACGAGTGCGACCTCTGGAATGGGATCATCGCCAATTGGACCATCGCCAACCAGCGCATCGGACTCAGTCGTGGCTCCGCTCGCAGTGGGTCGGAACCCCGGAACCGAAACGCGGTTGTCGAACGGCGCGGCACGGAAGATGTCGTTGAAGTAAAGCGCCGTCGCATTGAGCCCAGCCGCAGCCGCTGCGGCCTGGTAGGTGCCAAGGCGAATGGTCGGGTCGATGTCCAGATCGAACGACAACTGGAACGCGAGGCCCTTGCCGACCACGATGCTGTCGACGGGTGTCCACGGCGTCGCGCGGGTCAGATCTAGCGCGCCGTATTCCGGCGGCAATGCGGGGGCGGTCGTCAGCCAGTAGTTGACGCCGTTGCTGTAGGCCAGCATCCAGCCGCGCATGTCGTCGGACAGCGCGCGCCAGGTACGTTCGGCGCCTCGACGCAGGCCGAGGGTGCGGGTCTGGATGTCGTTCGCGAGCGCGGTCGGGCCGACCAGTTCGGCCAGCGTGCCGCTGACTGCGCGGCGGGTGAAGTCCATCTGGTAGAACCGATCGCGCGCATGCGCGTAGCCCTGCAGGAACGCGGCATCATTGTCGTTTGCCGCGCTGATGGTCGGCACGCCTTCCGCGTTATAGGAAATCGATCCGGGTGCGGTCATTCCGGGTGCGATCAAGGTCTGCGCGGCCAACGGCGCGCACAGACCGAGCAAGGCAAAACTGGTAAAAATCCGGCGGCCGATGTTGCGCCGCAAAGTCGTCAACGACATGGTGGTCTCTCCCCGTAAGGTTGGTGGCTGGGCAGCCTCCGCAGGTGATCGCGGGCCACTCAGTACGCCGGAGTATGCGCCGGGTTCAGGAAAAGTCCGTTGTGCATTGCACCGCACGGCGGCCGGTCAGCATCGCGCTACCCAACCCGTTGCGATCAGTAGTCCGTGCTGGCGTCGATGCCGTCGCGGAAAGCAAGGTCGGGCACATGCATGACGATGCAGTGGATGGCGCCGGCAAAGGTGATGATACCGCTGCAATCGACGGCGACGATGTCGTAGCCCGGCATCGCCTCCTGATACTTTGCCAGCGCCTGCGCGTCACGGGTGGTGTTGGTCCCGCCGAAACGGCAGATCAACACGGTGCGGTTGACGATCACCGAGTTGGTATAGGTGTAGTGATGTCCTCCCGAGCGCCAACCCGGCGTGCGAAAGACGGTGTAGCCGCGTGAGGCCATCAAGTTTGCGGTGTTGTCGGTCACCGTTTTTGGAACGCCACCGCCCTCGCCCGCCGCGTACTCTCCGATCAACACCTTGTTGTCGCCCAGCCCGAGCATCCACATGTCGATGTGCTGGGTGGAGTCGTACGTCACCGGAAACGGAGCGGTCAGGGTAATGTTCAAGCCTTGGTATTGCAGGTAGTAATCCTTGATCTGCTGTTCGCTCACTCCGACATTTTCGTTGGCGATCAGCCGCGTCATTAACGCATCGCGATTGCGGAACAGATGGAAGTTGCCGCCGCCATGCGTCAGCGGAATTTCATAACGAGGCTCGTTCCACGCAGCGGTCAACAGCGTTGGAAAACCATTGTCAGCTGTTCGCGAGGGCCGGTTGTATTTGTGGTCTACAACGCCGCGACGCCCACCATCGTTGATGAATCGCGGACCGTAGTCACGCATCCACACACTGCATGCCGTAGACGGGCTACAAGACTGGGTGATGAAGCGGACGTACGCCATGTTCGCCCCACCTCCTTCCAGCGTGCTGGAGGCACTGGCTTGTTGGGTCGCACCGCTGACGGCGACGTAGACATAAGCGGGTTGTGCCGCCGTCGTCAATGGAACGGTCATCGCGGTGATTACATCCGGGAAACTTCCCCAGCGCACCAGAATGCCGTCGGTCGGCTCGTACTCCGCCTGCGCGCGCACCGAGCCGGTCGGCGGCAAGGTTGGCTCGGCAGGAGTCCAGTCCCGGGAAAAGTTCACCAATTCCTCGGCGCTGAAGCCGCGCGGCAGCGGATTGGGATTGTCTGGGACCAACGTCGCCAAGTAGGCGGGATCGGCCTGTCGCGGAGCGACGTGCGCGGCAGTCGCCGCGAATGCAGCGCTTGCGGTGCCAGCAAGGAACAAAAGGAACAAAGGAACAATTCCACGCATGACAGGATGCCCGGGGAAGCAACGGCCAGCGCGGAGTAGACGGCAGCAGCGCGCCGCGTGCAAGTTCAAACGGCGAGAGGCGCTATCCCGCTGCGCTACCATGGCGCCCCTTTGTCCCGTGCCGAGCAGCCATGACCTACCCCGCCCGCGAGCGCCTGTTGGCCGAACTCGATTCGATCCGCGAGCAAGGCCTGTACAAGACCGAACGCATCATCGCGACCCCTCAGTCGGCGACGATTCGCACCAGCGATGGCCGCGAGGTGCTGAACTTCTGCGCCAACAACTATCTTGGACTCGCCGATCATCCCGACGTCATCGCGGCGGCGAAAAATGCTCTCGACACACATGGCTTCGGTCTCGCCAGCGTGCGTTTCATCTGCGGCACGCAGGACCTGCACAAGCAGCTTGAAGCGGCTATCTCGAAATTCTTCGGCACCGAGGACAGCATCCTCTACACCAGTTGCTTTGATGCCAACGGCGGCTTGTTCGAGACGATCCTGACCGATCAGGACGCGGTGATTTCCGATTCGCTCAACCACGCCTCGATCATCGACGGCATCCGCCTGTGCAAGGCTCAGCGCCGCCGTTACGCCAATAGCGACATGGCGGAACTGGAGCAGCACCTGGTCGAAACCAGCGGCCTGCGCACGCGCCTGATCGCGACCGACGGCGTGTTCTCGATGGACGGCTACATTGCCAAGATCGATGAGATCGTTGCGCTCAAGAAAAAATACGGCGCAATGTTGATGGTCGACGATTCGCATGCTACCGGCTTCGTCGGCCCGACCGGGCGTGGCTCTGCGGAATTGTTCGGCCTGATGTCGGAAGTGGATATCTTCACCTCGACGCTGGGCAAGGCACTTGGTGGCGGATCGGGTGGTTTCACCACCGGTCGCCAGGAAATCATCGACCTGCTGCGCCAGCGTTCGCGCCCCTATTTGTTCTCGAATACGTTGCCGCCACCGTTGGTCGCGGCCAGTCTGAAAGTGTTCGAGATGCTGTCGGCCAGCACCGACCTGCGCGACCGCGTCGACCAGAACGCCAGCTACTTCCGATCGCAGATGACCGACGCGGGTTTCGATATTCGCCCCGGCACGCACCCGATCGCACCCGTGATGCTTTACGACGCCAAGCTCGCCCAGCAGTTTGCGGCCGAGTTGCTCGATGAAGGTATCTACGTGATCGGCTTCTTCTATCCGGTCGTGCCGCAGGACCAGGCACGCATTCGCACCCAGTTGAGCGCCGCGCATACGCGCGAGCAAATCGACCGTGCGGTGGCCGCGTTCGTCACGGTTGGCCGGCGTCTTGGCGTCATCAAGTAATCGAGGGCGACGATGATTCCGAAAAAATTCCGCGCATTCCGCATCCACAGCGACAAGGACGGCCACCGCGCTGGTGTCGAGGACACCGCCCTGGATGCGCTGTCGGCAGGCGAAGTCGTCATCAAGACGGCGTATTCGTCGGTCAACTACAAGGACGCACTCGCCGGCAGCGGCAAGGGTCGCATCCTGCGCGAACCGACCTTGATTGGCGGCATCGATGTCGCCGGCCATGTCGTCGAATCCAGCGACAAGGCATTCAGGGAGGGCGACGCGGTGCTCTGCACCGGCTGCGGCCTGTCTGAAACTCGCGATGGCGGCTACAGCGAATTCGCGCGCCTGCCAGCCAAGTGGACGGTGCCATTGCCGAAGGGCTTGAGTCTGCGCGAGTCGATGGTGATCGGCACGGCAGGATTTACGGCGGCGCTGTCGCTGTACCGCATGCTGCAGAACGGGCAGAAACCCGAGCACGGTCCCATCGTGGTCACTGGCGCAACCGGCGGCGTTGGCATGCTCGCCATCGACATCCTCACCCAGGCCGGTTTCGATGCGCACGCCATCACGGGCAAGAGTGACCGCTTTGATTTCCTGATCGACCTTGGCGCGAAACAATGCATTTCGCGCACCGACCTGCATTGGGGCCAGCGACCGCTGGAAACCGCACGCTGGGCCGGCGCGATCGATAATGTGGGTGGCGACATGCTGGCGGGACTCACCCGTGTCATCCAGCCGTTCGGCAACATCGCGATCTGCGGCAACGCGGCGAGCATCGAACTGGCGACCACGGTGATGCCGATGATCCTGCGCGGGGTCAGCCTGCTGGGCATTTCGTCCGCCAACACCTCATCGGCGATCCGCACCGAAATCTGGAAACGTCTGGCCGGCGACTGGAAACCGGCCCACCTGGACAGCATCCAGACCAAAGACGTCGGCCTCGACGAGTTGCCCGCCGTATTCGCTGCGATGACGGCGGGCGATTCGTTCGGACGCACTTTGGTCACTATCGACAACGAAAAGCCCGCTTCGGCAGGGAAAACCCGCAATTAGAAGGGCCGAGCTTGAACCGCGTCACACTAACGAGACCCCGCCGCTGGCCCGGATGCCAGCCTCTGGCTAGAATCGCGGTTCCACCTTTTTCGGCCGAGCCATGGCACGCATCCTGATCGTCGATGATTCACCCTCCCAATTGGTCGTGCTCCGACGCATCGTGGAGAAGCTCGGCCATGAGGTGATTACTGCCGACGACGGTGCCGCCGGGGTGGAGGCCGCCAAGCTGCATTTGCCGCACCTGATCCTGATGGACGTGGTGATGCCGAACCTCAACGGCTTCCAGGCGACACGAACCATCGCCAAGGAACCGCGTACGTCGCATATCCCGATCGTGCTGGTGACCACCAAGGACCAGGACACCGACCGCATCTGGGGCGAGCGTCAAGGCGCCAAGGCCTATGTCACCAAGCCTGTCAACGAAGCGGAGCTGGTGAAGACGCTGAAGGAATTGTTGCCGGCGTAGTAAGCACGTTCCGGCACGTCGGCGATGGATGCACTTGTAGGGTGAGGCGTTTCACAACAGCGGACTCTCGTGTGTTCCAGGCGGCAACGCTCACCCCGGCGAGCCGTCGTCGAAACTCTTTGCCAGGTTCTCGTACGCTTCTTTCTGCGTCTCGGTAGTCGGCAGCGGAATGCGGATGTCGATCGCGACGATCTGGTCGCCCTTGATCGCACCCGGCCAGCCGCGACCACGCAGGCGCAACTTGCGACCGCTATCCGAACCGGCGGGAATCTTCAGCTCCACGTCGCCGCTCATGGTTGGCACCGTCACCGTCGCGCCCAGCGCCGCCTGCCACGGCGTGATCGCGACATGGGTAATCAAGTTGCGACCTTCCAGTTGATAGCGTGGATCGGGTCGATAGACGACTTCCAGCAATAGATCGCCCGCTGGCGCACCGCCGCTCCCCGGGTGACCCTGCCCGGCCAGCCGAATCTGCTGGCCGGCGAGGATGCCGGCCGGAATCTTCACATCCAGTGATCGCTCGCCGGTCGGTCCGTCGCGCAAGGTGATGCGCTCGCGCCCACCAGTAAACGCGGTGCGCAGGTCGATCGCCAGTTGTGCCTGCAGGTCGCGGCCGCGGCGCGGCCCGGCGCGACCGCCCGCACCAGCACCTGCGCGAGAGCGGCCGAACACCGATTCGAAGAAATCGCTGAAGTCGGCGCCTTCGCCGAAATCCGGTCCGCCGGCGGCATGCCCCTGCCAACCTGGTGGCGGTTGGAAATCATCGCCGGAGCGATAGCCACGCGCCTTGAGCTGATCGTATTCCCGACGCTTGTCGGCATCCTTGAGCGCCTCGTAGGCCTCGTTGACGGACTTGAACTTCTCCTCGGCGTCGGCCTCCTTGCTGACGTCGGGATGGAACTTGCGCGCGAGCTTGCGATAGGCCGACTTGATTTCGGCATCGCTGGCATCGGCCTTGACCCCGAGGATTTCGTAGTAGTCCTTGAACTGCATGCGGATGAGAACCCGTGGCTAAGCGAAACGGCCCGCGGCGAAACGATTCAGCGCGGGCCGGCCTTGCATCTTAATGTGCCTTCCTGTCGCTCAGGTATATGGCTCAGCCATTGATCGACGATTACCCGTTGACAGAAATCCGACGCGGCGTGCTTTGCGGCTTCTTCGGGATCGTGATCTCAAGCACGCCATGGCGACCGCTTGCGCTGATGTTGTCGGCGTCGGCGCTGTCGGGCAAGGCGAAGCGGCGATGGAAGCCGCCGACACTGCGTTCGCTGCGGCTGGTCATAACGCCTTCCGCATCGGCTTCCGCAATGCGTTCGCCCTTGATGGTGAGGATGCCCTTGTCCATGTGGATTTCGATTTCCTTCGGGTCGACACCAGGGACATCGGCGAGGATCACGAAACGTTGTGGCTCTTCGCGGATATCAACCGATGGCGACCACTGGCTGGTGACCACGCTCGACGAATCGGCGTCGTCGCGGTTGAAGAAGCGCTCGAATGCGTTGCGCAGATCGGCCGACGTCGCGGTCGGGTTGAAAACGGTATGGCGTGCAATGTTCATCGGTAACTCCATCAGTTGGCGCGGCAGTTGACGCCGCATGGGCAAAAAAGTAAGGCTGCGTTCCCCGCTTTCAAGTCCACCAAGGAATTTCAATGACCATCAAGATCGGCGACAAGATCCCCACTGCCACCCTTAACACGATGCGCGACGGCATCCAGGCGATCACCACCGACGAGCTGTTCGGCGGCAAGAACGTCGTGCTGTTTTCGGTGCCAGGCGCATTCACGCCAACCTGTTCGGCCAAGCACCTGCCCGGCTACATCGACAAGATGGACGCGTTCAAGGCCAAGGACATCGACGTCGCCTGCATGGCCGTCAACGATGCGTTCGTAATGGACGCCTGGGCGAAAAGCCAGAGCGCACCCGACGAACTCATCATGCTGGCCGACGGCAATGCCGCATTCGCCGAGGCAATGGGCCTGTCACTCGACGCCAGCGCGTTCGGCATGGGCAAGCGCTCGCAGCGTTTCGCGCTTTACGCCGAAGACGGCGTGGTCAAGCAACTGCACATCGAGGCACCCGGCGAGTTCAAGGTGTCGAGCGCCGAGTCGATGCTGAAGGCCGTTAGCTAGAAAGCGAAAGGGTCAGGCGCTGGCATCGCGACTCACATGCCAGCGCCGACTGCGCCAGCCGGGGCCGGCGGATTGGTCGTCGGCCGCCAGAACCAAACGCAAGCCGTGGTCTTTTGCCAGCAGATCGACCACGGCTGATTCGCTGAGCGGATGCATTTCGAATACGTTCCAGCGTCGCCACGCGATCCGTCGGAACACGTTCATCCAGCGATTGGACAGGTGCTTGTAGACGCGACCGCGCGAGCTGTCGTCGCTGCCGATCACGAACTGGAACATGACGACGCCGCCGGGTGCCAACACGCGAAAGAATTCAGCGATATAGCCGATCTGCAGGTTGGCCGGAATATGCTGCAACACGATGCAGCAACTGAGGAAATCAACGCTTCGGTCGGCAACCAGGTCCAGCCGTGCGCCGGTGTTTTCTCGAAACGCGATATTGGAAATGTCGGCGTTCAAACGGCGCGCCGTGCGAACCATGCTTGCGGATACGTCAAGGCCGATCACGGTTGCGAAGTGACGGCTTAGCGCACGCGTCAGGCGACCTGCTCCGCAGCCGAAATCAACGGCAAGGCGTCGCTGCAATGGCAATCCCAGCGGCGGCAACACGATGTCCATCTGGTTGTCGATTTCGTCGCGACCGCTGGCGAAAAAGTCCTCGACATTCCAGCGTCCACCGCGCTTGTCCGGGCTGGACAGGACAGCCCACAGAGGGTCATCGCTGCCCAGTCGTTGCCAGGTGCGGCGCACGCGTTCCAGTTCGGCCGTCATCGACGATTGCCGCTCCATAGCGGCAGAAGGCGCAGCCACGGCGCGATCAGGTCTCGACCAACTCGACGCCATCCAGTCCCTGGCTCAAGCTGTGCGCGTCGCCGGACTGGGCCAGCTTGATGCGCAAGCGCACTTCGTTGCTGGAGTCGGCGTGCCGCAATGCATCTTCGTAGGAAATCTCGCCGGCGTGGTACAGCGCGACCAGGCTCTGGTCGAAGGTGACCATGCCCAGGTTGTTGGACTCTTTCATCACGTCCTTCAACTTGTGGATTTCGCCCTGGCGGATGTAGTCCTGCACCAACGGCGTGCCCAGCAAAATCTCGATCGCGATGCGACGTCCCTTGCCGTCCGGCGTTGGGATCAACTGCTGCGCGACAACGCCCTTGAGGTTCAGCGAAAGGTCCATGAACAACTGGGTGCGGCGATCGTCCGGGAAGAAGTGGACGATGCGGTCCATCGCCTGGTTGGCGTTGTTCGCATGCAGCGTGCACAGGCATAGATGTCCCGTTTCCGAGAAGTTGATGGCGTGCTCCATCGTTTCACGGGTGCGTACCTCGCCAATCATGATCACGTCCGGTGCCTGACGCAGCGTGTTCTTCAGCGCGTTTTCCCAACTATCGGTGTCGATTCCGACTTCGCGCTGGGTAACGATGCAACCTTCGTGGCGATGCACGTACTCGATCGGGTCCTCGATGGTGATGATGTGGCCGGACGAGTTCAGGTTGCGATACCCCACCATGGCTGCCAGCGAGGTCGATTTACCGGTACCGGTCGCGCCGACGAAGATGATGATGCCGCGCTTGGTCATCGCCAGGTTCTTGATGATCGGCGGCAGGCTGAGCTCTTCGACAGTCGGAATCTTCATCTCGATGCGGCGCAGCACCATGCCAACGCTGTTGCGCTGGTAGAAGCACGAGACGCGGAATCGGCCGACGTTGCTGACGCTGATCGCGAACTGGCACTCATGGGTTCTCTCGAACTCCTCGCGCTGCGAGGGCGTCATCACGTTCAGCACCATGTCGCGCGATTGCTGCGCAGTCAGCGGCGATTCGGTGATGGGGGAAATGCGTCCGTGCACCTTCAGCGACGGCGGCACGCCTGTCGTGATGAACAGGTCGGAGGCCTTCTTGTGCACCATCAGCTTCAGGAACGAGGTGAAATCGGCGCTGCTCATGACGGTCCTCGGGATTCGCTCAGGCGGGCTACTCCGCAATCTTACACAAGCACCGGCCTGCATTCCGTGCAAAGTCGCTAGGATTGGTGTTCCTGACGGCCACGGAACCAGCCCCGCGCAATGCCTGACCCGAGCACCGAGATCCAGCAGAGGCTCGATCAGATCCTGCGTGATTACGGAACGCGGCTGCGCTACCTGCTGCGCTCGCACAAGCTCGACCAGCACGGCATCGACCCCGACGATGTCGAGCAGGAAGTGCGAATTCGGCTGTGGCGAGCCATCGAGCGTGACCGGTTTGGCGACTTCCATGCGTCTTATATCCAGCGAGCGGTAACCAGCGCCGTGATTGACGCCCTGCGCAGGGCTGAAGTCCGAGCCGCAGACCCGCTTCCCGACGATCTGGTTGAAGGCAGTCCACTGCCCGATCCGGGGGTCGGGCCGGAGCGCAGGGCCAGTGACGGCGAACGGATGCAAGGCTTGCAGCAGTGCCTGGCGCAGCTACCCGAGCGCCGCCGCCTGCCGATTGCGCTGCATCTGGAAGGGTTTTCGCTGCAGGAGATCGCCGATCGCATCGGCACTTCCGCAGAGGCATCCCGGAAACTGGTGACGCGCGGGCTGGACGAATTGAAGGACCGCCTGCGTGAACGGGGTTTTGGCACATTCGACGATTGATGGCAGTGAGACCATGAACAACAACATTCCAGCCAACCAGGAACTGACCGCGCTGTATCGCAGCAGCCGGTCGACCGTCGACGGCCTCGACGCAGAAACGTTGCTGGCATTTCTTGACGGCAACCTGTCCGCCGAGCGCCGGGCGAACGTCGAGCTGCGTTTGGCCAATTCGGCTGTCGCGCGTTCGTTGCTCGCGATGCTGGTTGAACTGCAGCCCGCTTCGGCGACCTTGGCTGACAACGTCGCCGAACATCGCGCCGCCCGCCACGCGATTGCGCAGCGCAGCCAGCGGCGTGTTGCTGCACCGGCATCACGTCCGCGCCGGGTTGCTGCCTGGTTCGGCGCAGTTGCGGCTTCCGCACTTGCAGTGATCGCGATTTTCGCTTTCCACGGTGGCCAGCAGTCGCCAGACCAGTCGCTTGCTTCCGGCACGGACGTGACGGTCCGTTCAGACCAGATCTTCGCCATGCGTGAAGACCGCATCTTCTCGCCCGAGATGGGCGGCGCGGCCCTTTCAACGACTGCCACCGGCTCGGATCGCGTGTTCGACTCCAGCTTTGCCAAGGGCGGCTGACGCGGCGGCGACTATCATCGGTCACGATTGCGACACCACGAAACCCGGCTGCGGCCGGGTTTTTTCATTGGCAGATATGATGGTGACTGGCAACCATTCTTGCTCGCCATCACCGCACTGCATCGTCGCAAACGCTGGTGTATCATGCGCGCCCCTGTTTCATCCATCCATTCATCCGTATAGAAGGATATATGTCGCAATGAGCAGCTATCTGTTCACCTCCGAATCGGTGTCCGAAGGTCACCCGGACAAGATCGCCGACCAGATTTCCGACGCCGTCCTCGACGCGATCCTCGCGCAGGACAAGCGCGCGCGTGTTGCCTGCGAAACCATGGTCAAGACCGGCGTCGCCATTGTCGCCGGCGAAGTAACCACCAGCGCCTGGATCGACCTCGAAGCGCTCACCCGCAAGGTGATCCTCGACATCGGCTACAACTCGTCCGAAGTCGGCTTCGACGGCGAAACCTGCGGCGTGCTGAACTTGATCGGCAAGCAATCTCCGCACATCGCGCAAGGCGTGGACCGGGCCAAGCCCGAGGAAATGGGTGCCGGTGACCAGGGCCTGATGTTTGGTTATGCGACCAACGAAACCAAGGATTACATGCCGGCGGCGATCTACTACAGCCATCGCCTCGTCGAGCAGCAGGCCAAGGTCCGCAAGAAGAAGAACTCGCCGCTACCGTGGCTGCGTCCGGACGCAAAGAGCCAGGTCACCCTGCGCTACGAAGACGGCAAAGTCGCCGCGATTGACGCCGTGGTGCTATCGACCCAGCACGATCCCGGCATCAAGCAGAAGGACCTCATCGAAGCCGTGCGCGAGCACGTGCTCAAACCGGTACTGCCAGCGAAATGGCTGCACAAGGGCACCAAATTCCACATCAACCCCACCGGCAAGTTCGAGATCGGCGGCCCGGTTGGCGATTGCGGATTGACCGGTCGGAAGATCATCGTCGACACCTACGGCGGCTGGGCCCGCCACGGCGGCGGCGCGTTTTCGGGCAAAGATCCGTCCAAGGTCGATCGCTCGGCCGCGTATGCCGCGCGCTACGTCGCCAAGAACATCGTCGCCGCCGGTATTGCCGACCGCTGCGAAATCCAGGTGTCGTACGCGATTGGCGTGGCCGCGCCGACGTCGATCTCGGTGACCACGTTCGGCACCGGAAAAATCAGCGACGACAAGATCGAAAAGCTCATCCGCAAGCACTTCGACCTGCGCCCTTTCGGCATCATCAAGATGCTCGACCTGATCCACCCGATGTACCAGCAAACCGCCAGCTACGGCCACTTCGGCCGCACCCCGCAAGACGTGAGACTTGCCAACGGGGAATCCTTCACCACGTTCTCGTGGGAAAAGACCGACCGCGCCGATGCGCTTCGGGCGGACGCGAAGATCAAGTAAGGCTGGTTGCCTACGCGCACATCGCGCGAACACAAAAAAGCCGCTCACGAGAGCGGCTTTTTTGTACCTGGTGCCGGAAATAGGAATCGAACCTACGACCTCATCATTACGAATGACGCGCTCTACCAACTGAGCTATTCCGGCGGGGCGCGCAGTATAGTCACTCGATGCCGTGGCGACAACGACACGCGCGCGTCTCGTTTTCGGCTGTCGCCAGACTGGTAAAGCGTTTCTCACGCCTGCCGGCGCGCGAGTCACTTATCTCGCGCAGAGAAAAGTAACCCAAAGATGCGGCCCGATGGCCTGTCGGTCGTGCGGTGAAGCCGCACGACTGCGCAAGCACTGGCCGGGTTCGGCTGAAGGCACATCCTGTGCCGCAGCCGAATCCACGCGATCCATCGCGCGGCCCGCAAGCGGCTGATCCGTCCAGCACTTGCCGACAGGAACGGGCGGGTGAGTCAAAGGCACAGCGCAGCTGCGCTG
>JBBSLA010000004.1:0-56742 GCA_038255665.1 Lysobacterales bacterium
GCTGCCATCGCGGCGATTGCCTATGGCGGCTTGTCCCAGATTGCGCAGACACGCGGCGCCCTGGCGCAGGAGCAGGATCGCTTCGCTGCGCTCAATCGCGCGATGAACAATATCGTCCGCGACTTGCGCCAGGCCATCGCGCGGCCGGTACGCGGCAACTACGGCGAGACCATCCCCGCTTTGCGCGGCAGCAGCGATTCGCTGGAACTGAGCCGGCTCGGTTTCGCCAATCCGCTGGCCGAGCCACGCAGCCATATTGAGCGCGTCATCTACGCACTCACCGACAACACGTTGCGACGCGGTCGCTACGCCGTGCTCGATCGCGCACCCGGCAGCGTGCCGGACAATCGTGATCTGCTCGACCGCGTGCGCCGCCTGCGCTGGCGCTACCTGGATCGGCAAGGCAACTGGAGCGATCTGTGGCCCAGCTCCACGGTTGCGCCAACCGCGATTGGTACGGTACCGCTGCCGCGCGAGGTCGAATTGCCGCGCGCGGTGGAGCTGACCATCGAACTTGAGGACTACGGCGAACTGCGCCGCGTCGTCGCGTTGCCGTCGACGTTTCCGATCAGCGCGCCACGCGCCAGTTTCGCGCCGCCGCCGGAAACTACCTTGCCAGGGCCTGCGCTTGATGCCCAAGGCAATCCAATCGGGGGCATGCCATGAAGCGTCAGCGCGGCGTCGCCCTGATCATTGCCTTGCTCGCAGTTGCGCTCGCGCTGGTGTTGATCGCCGGCCTGCTTGATCGCGGCGAACTCACCCTCGCGCGCACAACAAACACCTTGCGCGGCGAGCAGGCGCAGGCTTACGCGGAAGGGCTGGAAGCGTTCGCCGCGCGTGTACTGGTGAAGTCGCAGGAGGAAGGCCCGGGTATCGATGCCGCCGACAGCCTGTGGGCGTTGCCACTGCCGCCGCAAGCCGTTCCTGGCGGATTGCTGACCGCGCAGATGCGCGATCTCAACGGCTGCTTCAACCTCAACAACCTCGCGCCGGGTAGCGGATCGCGACAGGCGTGGCTGGAAATTTTCCAGCGGCTGCTGATTGGACTGCAACTCAACGTCGATATCGCCGACGCAGCGGCGGACTGGACCGATCCATCACCCGACGGCAGCGGCGATGCCTGGTATCTCGGCCAACCGGTGCCGTACCGGCGGGCGGCGCGCGCCTTCAATCACGTCTCCGAATTGCGCCTGCTGCGCAATGTCGACAGTCGCACCTACGCGGCGCTCGCGCCCTATGTGTGCGCCCTGCCGCGCGACACCCGGCTCAATATCAACACGGCCAGCGTGCCGATCTTGATGAGCCTGTCGGACCAGATCACCAGCGCCGTGGCCGAACGCATCTGGCAGGGTGGCAAGGCGCGCTACACCGATGTGAACGCGTTCATTGACCTGCTGCAGACGGCCGGCGTCGCCGACGTGGGGCGATTGAATGGCCTGGTCAGCACATCGAGCAACTATTTCGAGGCGCGGGGCGATATCGAACTTGACGACATCCCCTTCAGCTTCGTCAGCCTGATCGAGCGCAGCCAGGGCACCGGCGTACGCGTGTTGGCACGCAGCCGTGGCAGCGACGAGAGCCGCCTCGCCGCCGCTGTCGCCCAGCGAACTGCATCGCCGTGAACATCGGCCTGCATCGCTGCACTATCATTCGATAATGAGCGATTCCCTGTTGATCCGACTGCATCCTGATGGCCGCATGGACTGGCGCCGTGGCGGCGAGCCGGTGCCCAGCCGCAGCGGCGTACCGTCGGCCACCGACTTGGCAACGGCCAGCGAAGTGATCGTGCTGGCACCCGGTGAAGACGTGCTGCTGACCGATGTCGCCGTCGCCGCCAAGCAGCGCAGCCAGTTGCTGAAGGCCGTGCCGTTTGCGACGGAGGATCAGTTACTCGGCAGCGTCGAGGACCAGCACTTCGCCATCACCGATGCATTGCCCGCGGTCGCTGGTGAGCAACCGCGCTACGGTGTCGCGGTGGTGTCGCGATCGCGGTTGCGTGGTTGGCTGGACCAACTTGGCGAAGCGGGCATTCGCGCCGACGTGTTGATTCCCGACACGCTTGCGGTTGCTGCAGGCAGCGCGGTCGTCGAGGCGGATCGCGCCGTGGTTCGGCTCGGACCGACATCGGCGCTGGTGTGTGCGCCTGCCGAAGTTGAAGCCTGGCTGCAAACGGTGGGCATCGACACTGCGCCAACCGCGCAGGCGACCAGCGACGCGCTCGCTGCGTTCGGGCGAAACCTGCCCGCGACGCCGGCATTGAACCTGCTGGTCGGCGAATTCGCCCCGGCGCATCGCCAGGAGGTCGCGGTCGGACGGCTGCGCAAGCTGGCGATCCTTGCCGCAGCGGTGGTTGTGCTCGCCTTGGTCACTCGCGTCGCTGAGGTGATCTCGTTGCGGGCGGATGCGCGGCAGCTCGACGCCGCGACCGTGTCCGAGCTGCAGGTGTTGCTGCCGGATCGCAGCGCCGAGCAATTGCGTCAGTCCGACGTGGCGACGCTGCTCGCCGACCGCATGCCCGGCGGCGCCGCCGGCGTCGACAGTGGTGTTCTGGATTTGTTGGCCCGCCTCGCGCCGGTGCTTGGTACCGGCACGCGCATCCAGTTGCGTGGTTTGGAGTACCGCAGCGGCACGCTGGAACTGGCCTTGCGCGCACCCGACATACCGGCGCTGGAGAGCCTGCGCGAACGGCTCGCCGCACAAGCCGGCCTGAGCGTCGAATTCACCGGCAGTAACCCCGGTGAAAACGGCGTCGATGGCCGTCTGCGCATTCGTGGCGGTGCACTGTGATCCGGCTCTGGTGGGATGGTTTGCAGGCACGCGAGCGGCTGATCTTCGGAGGCGGTCTTGCACTCGCCGTCGTCATGCTGGTTTGGGGATTGGTCTGGCAACCACTCGGGCGCGAACGCGCGCGTCTGGGCGAAGAAGTGGAAGTGCAACGTCGCGAACTCGCTTTGGTCCGCGCTGTTGCGGCGATCCCGTCGACAGCGGCAAATTCGACGTCGGCGAAGCTCGATCGGCAAGGCAAGTCGCTGCTTGCATTGGTCGATGCTAGCGCTCGTGATGCCAACCTGGAATCACAACTCAAGCGCGTCGAGCCGATCGGAAACCGCAGCGTTCGCGCCAGTTTCGAGTTCGCGTCGTTCGACACCGTCGTCGGCTGGCTGGAGTCGCTGGCGAAGAACTACGGCGTGCACGTCACCGATCTTTCCGTGGACCGCGCCGAAGGCAACGGCCTTGTTAGCGCGCGGATAACGCTTGAAGATGCACCCTGATCGGCGTTTGCGTCGCTCCCCCTGACAAAAATCCAAGGTATCCATGAGACTGCTCAAGTCCCTGTTCTGGTTGATCGTGCTTGGCGGCCTCGCCCTGCTGGTTTTCGCGTGGGTCATGCCGGCCGACCTGGCGGTGCGCTGGTTTGGCGCACGTCTTGCGCCTGCTGTGATGACCGGCGTGCGCGGAACCATCTGGGACGGCCATGCCGACGGCGTCAGCGTGTTCGGCCGCGACCTTGGCGAAGTGAAATGGCGCATCGACAAGGGCCCGCTGCTGCGCGGCCGCATGGTTGCCGACCTGCATATCCGCGGCAACGACATCGAAGCGACCGGTCTTACCACGCGCGTCGGGCCCGGCAACTACGAAATCCGTGATCTGCGTTTTCGCCTTCCGGCCAGCCTTGCCCAGCCTGCGTTCGACGTGCCGGCCTTGCAATTGCTCGGCACGATCAGCGGCGTCGTCAGCCAGGCGCAGTGGAACAACGGCCGGATGCTCGGCGCGGTAGGCAACGCGCGCTGGAGCGATGTGGGCGTGACCGGCCAGGTTGAAGGCCGCTTTGCCGACGTGCTGGCCGAATTTTCGTCGAAGCCGGATGGCAGCATCGGCGGCATCGTCCATGACAGCGGGCAGGGCAATCTGGAAGTGAACGGCGTGTTCGATATCAAGGACAACCTGTTCACCGCCGAGGCGAAACTGTCGGCGCGCAACAACGATCCTGCCGTGCAGGAAATGCTGCGCTACGTCGGCCAACCGCAACCGGATGGTTCGTCGCACTACCTGTTGAGCGGCCAGTTGCTGAAGCTGTTCTAAGCATGCGTTGCGGTTGGAACAGCGACAACCTGGATCGCGCGTTGGCGGTTGCCCAATGCGCTGCCGACGCGGCGGCAGCGATCGTGAAACCGCGCTACGCAGCGCAGGATTTTTCTGTCACCACAAAGGATGACCTGACTCCCGTAACGGAGGCCGATCGTGATGCCGAAACGGCCATTCGCGAGGTTCTGCTGGATGCGTATCCCGACCACGCCGTGTTTGGCGAAGAAGCGGGTCGCAGCGGCGCCAGCGATTTCTTGTGGCTGGTTGATCCAATCGATGGCACGAAATCGTTCGTGCGCGGCTATCCGTTCTTCTCGACGCAGATCGCGTTGATGGTCGAGGGCGAGATTGTCGTCGGCGTCTCCGATGCCTGCGCTTACGGCGAACGTGCCTGGGCGGTTCGCGGTGGTGGCGCGTTTCTCAATGGCAAACCGATCCACGTGTCGCGTGCCGATATTTTCGATCACCGCGCAGCGATATCAACCGGCAACATCATGTCGCTGGCTGCCGATCCGCCACGCTGGCAGGCGCTGGCGGAACTGATCCAGTGTGTCGGTCGTGTTCGTGGCTACGGCGATTTCGTGCACTACCACCTTTTGGCGCGCGGTGCGATTGATCTGGTCGTCGAGTCCGACCTCAATATTCTCGATGTCGCCGCGCTGTCGCTGATCGTCGAAGAAGCGGGCGGCGTGTTTACCCAGTTTGATGGCTCGGCTGTCGATCTTGAGATGCGCAGCGTATTGGCTGGGCCAGCGGCGTTGCATGCGCAGGCGTTGGACTTGTTCCGCGCCTGAGCGCGTTCGCCGGGCTGGGTTCGGCGCTGCAGCTACAATAGGCCGATGCGAAATCCTCCGATTATCCACGCCCGTCGCCGCATCGAAGGCAGCAACTTCCTGCGTGCCGAGCAACTCGACCTCGAATTTTCCAACGGCGAAAAACGCACTTTCGAGCGGCTCGCTTCCTTTCATTCCGGCGCGGTGATGATCGTGCCGATGCGCGATGCCGACACCGTTCTTCTGGTTCGCGAATACGCGACCGGAATGGAGCGCTACGAGCTGGGCCTGTGCCAAGGGAAACTGGACGCGGGCGAAAAGCCGGAAGACGGCGCCAATCGGGAAATGAAGGAAGAGATCGGCTTCGGTGCGCGCAACATCACCGTGCTCGGCGCGATCAGTACCTCGCCGCAATACATGACGGCAATGGCCCACGTGGTGGTCGCGACTGATCTTTACCCGGAGCGTCTCGAAGGCGACGAACCCGAGCCGCTTGAAGTCGTGCCCTTCCCGATGGCCGACCTGCACGAGCTGCTGGCGCATCCCGAAGTCAGCAGCGCGCGCTCCATCGCTGCGCTGTTCATGGCCCGCGAATTTCTCGCTGGCCGTTTCAAGCCTGCGCAATGAATCTCGAACAACTAACCCATGCGGCAGCGAAGATCGCGGTGGACGCTGCAACCGCAATCCTGACCGTTTACCAGACCGACTTCAATGTTGAAAAGAAGGACGACCGCTCGCCGCTGACCGAAGCCGACCTTGCTTCGCATCACATCATCGTCGACGGTCTTCGCACGCTCACCCCGGGTGTGCCAATCCTCTCCGAAGAATCCGCCGCGCTGGCTTGGGTGCAGCGCCGCCAGTGGACGCGTTACTGGCTGGTCGATCCGCTCGACGGCACCCGTGAATTCGTCAAGCGCAACGGCGAGTTCACCGTCAACATCGCGCTCATCAACAATCAGCGACCGGTGATCGGTGTGGTGCAAACGCCGGTCACCGGCGAGCTGGCGATTGCATGGGAAGGTGGCGGTTGCTGGCTTTCGCGTGACGGTGCGTCGTTGTTGCAAGTCACGACCCGTCCGCGACCGGTGCCGCTGGTCGTCGCTGGCAGTCGTTCGCACGGTGACGCACGCCTGGCAGGGATGATTGATCAACTTGGCAGCCACGAATTGCTGGCGATGGGTTCATCGCTCAAGTTCGTACGCATCGCCGCGGGCGAGGCTGATCTTTACGTGCGACTCGGCCTCACGTCGGAATGGGACACCGCCGCCGGACAGTGCCTGGTCGAACAAGCGGGCGGCGTGGTGTGCCAGCTCGATGGCGAGCCGCTGCTCTACAACGGCAAGGATTCGCTGCTCAATCCCGAGTTCATCGTCGCTGGCGACCCCAACCACGACTGGGCCGAACTGCTCGGCACGCGAGCGCCATGAAGATCGACGCGCTGCTCGCCATCATGGCGAAGCTGCGCGATCCCGATGGCGGCTGTCCCTGGGACCTGAAACAGGATTTCGCCAGCATCGCGCCATACACCATCGAGGAAGCCTACGAAGTCGCCGATGCGATCGATCGACGCGACTACACCGATTTGCGCGATGAACTCGGCGACCTGTTGTTGCAAGTCGTCTTCCACGCGCAGCTTGCCAGCGAGGCAGGGCACTTCGGTTTCGAAGATATTGTCGAATCGATCTGCACGAAGATGACCGAGCGCCATCCTCACGTATTCGGCGATGGCTCGCCCGATGCGGCTGACAGCAAGGGCTGGGAAGCCGCCAAACGGCGTGAGCGCGCCGCGCGTGGCGATGCCGACACCAGCACGCTGGCCGGTATCTCGCGCGGCCTGCCGGAATGGCAACGGGCGACCAAGCTGCAGAAGCGTGCCGCGACCGTCGGCTTTGAATGGACGCACGCCGCTCCGTTGCTGGCCAAGCTTCGCGAGGAAGTCGACGAAGTTGCCGCCGAGTTCGCGACCGAACAGCCCGATCACGAACGCCTGACTGACGAGATCGGCGACGTGTTATTTGTCGCGACCAATCTTGCCCGGCATGCGAAGGTCGATGTCTCGAACGCGCTGCGCCATGCCAACGCAAAATTCGAACGACGCTTTCGTCTGATGGAGCAATTGGCTATCGACGACGGCAGCACGCTCGCTGATCTGTCGCTACCCGCGCAGGAGGCGCTGTGGGCGCGCGCAAAACGCCAATCCGATCTCGACGTCTAAACCCTCGCGGCCCGCAGTGCATCTCAGCGCCACTTCATGAGGAGACCACCGATGCGTAATCTGATTGCTGCTTCCCTGTTGCTCGCGAGCAGCACCGCCCTCGCCGACAACTGCCGCTTCACCGCGCCACACAACCTTGATATCGATGCCAGCGGCCTGCGCCTGCTTGCGCTGGAATTCGGTTCCGACGACATGAACCTCGAAGGCGTGGCCGGTCTCAAGCGCATCGAAATCCGTGGCCGCGCCTGCGGATCGAGCCAGGAAGCGCTCGACAGCCTCAGCCTGCAACAGGCGCGCGCCGGCGACGGCGTATTCGTGAAGGTCGACAAAGGGGACCGCAAGGTCAACTGGAACGGTTGGTTCGCATCGAACTACGCCTACATCGACCTTGAAGTGCGCGTGCCGCAAAGCCTGCAGGTGTCCGTGAAGCGAGGGTCTGGCGACGTCACCATCGAGAAAGTCGCCGGCGTTGACGCCATCGGCGGTTCCGGCGATCTGAAAGCCACCGACATCAACGGACCAGTCGTCATCAAGACAGGTTCGGGCGACGCACGACTGCGCAATGTCGGCCCGATCAACGTGCGCGCCCTGGGTTCCGGTGACATCGAAGGTGATCGCGTTCGCGGCGACGTGCAGGTCGGTAGCGGTGGTTCGGGCGATCTCGATTTCAGCGACGTTACCGGTAACGTCAACGTCGATCACGTCGGCTCCGGCGATGTCACCGCGCGCGATGTCAGCGGCAACGTGCACGTCGGTTCGATCGGCTCGGGCGATGTGCGCGCCGACAACATCGGCGGCGATCTGGTCGTCGAATCGCAAGGCAGTGGCGAAACCTCCCACAACGGCGTGAAAGGTCGCGTCGAGATCCCCAAGCACGACGACTGACTCACTGCGCTCCCTCTTCGGCCGGGAGATCGCGGCTTTTCTCCCTTCTCACGCCGTGCTCTATTTTTTGTGGCTGTTGCCAAACTGGTCAAGCGTTTCGCCGGGCTGCCGCCCGCCGCGTCTCTTTTGTTGGCTTCCGCCAGACTGGTCAAGCGTTTCTCGCGCCTGCCGACGCGCGAGTCACTTTTCTCGCAAAACAACCCCGAGGCTTCAAGTGCTGTCTTTGCGCCGCAAGGAATCGCAAAGACGCGCGTTGCTTGGCTGCGGTTCAATCGTCGAAGTTTGACGTCAAAGCTGCCGCGTCGGCGTCGCAGCGAATCAAAACTTCGGTTCGACCAATAGCGATCGATCCGCCGGAATGTCTTCCAGCAACTTGCCCTTGAGCTTGGGCAGTTTGATCGGTTTGTCCGGCGGGGTGCGTTCGGGCAGCCGTTTAAGCAGGTGGTCGATCAGGTTCACGCGGCCACGCTTCTGGTCGTTGAAATCGACGAGGAACCATGGCGCTTTTTCGGAGTTCGTCGCGGCCAACATCGCGTCGCGGGCGAGGCCGTAGCTGGCATATTGCTCGCGTGCCTTGATGTCTATCGATGAGAGTTTGTAGCGCTTGGTCGGGTCTTCGACGCGTTCCTTGAAGCGCTCTTCCTGTTCTTCCTGGTCAACCGTGAGCCAGTACTTGAGCAGGATGATTCCCGAGTCGACCAGCAGCTCTTCGAAGCGCGGACAGTCGACGAGGAATTGCTGGTATTCGGCATCGCTGCAGAAGCCCATCACCTTCTCGACGCCGGCGCGGTTGTACCAACTACGATCAAGCAGGACCAGTTCGCCAGCCGCCGGAAGGTGCGCCACGTAGCGCTGGAAATACCATTGCGTGGCTTCACGATCGTTCGGTTTCGGTAGTGCCACGATGTTGACGTAGCGCGTGTTGAGCGGTTCGCTGATCGCCTTGATGACACCACCTTTTCCCGCCGCGTCGCGCCCCTCGAACACGATCACCACGCGCTGGCCGCTGCGGATGATCCAGCGTTGCAGGTCGAGCAAGTCGGGCCCGAGCTTGTCCATGATTTCGTCGTATTTCTTGCGCTTCATGTCAGTGGCCTGTGCTGTTGTGTTGAGAACGACGTCGCCGCGAATAATTTCCTCTTCGTCATTCCTGCGAAAGCAGGAATCCATTCTGATTCTGCTGTTCTTTCAGTGACTTGACGACGATCCAAATGGATTCCTGCCTTCGCAGGAATGACGAGGATATGGGTTGTCTTTAGGTTCGATCAACGTTCGCGCAATCGCGGAATCAAACCGGGCAGGTTGCACGGCTTCGTGCGCGAATCGAGCTGTGGATGGAGCAACTTTTCCCAGGCCAACCGGCAGGCCGATGTCGAGCCGGGCAGGCAGAACACGAAGGTGTCGTTGGATAGCCCGGCGAAGGCGCGCGACTGCATGGTCGACGTAGCGATCTCGGCGTAACTCAAGTGTCGGAACATCTCGCCGAAGCCCGGCATTTCCTTGTCGAGCAATGGCTCGATCGCTTCCGGTGTCGAATCGCGACCGGTGAAGCCGGTACCGCCGGTGACGATTACCGCGTTGACACCATCGTCGGCAATCCAGTTCGCGACCACGGCACGCAGTCGATAGCGGTCATCGCGCTCGATGCGTCGCTCGTGCAGGCCGTGGCCGGCATTGGCAAGCGCATCGGCGAGGTAATCGCCCGACGTGTCATTGGCCAGCGTGCGCGAGTCGGACACGGTCAACACGCATATTCGTAGCGGCAGGAAATCGGTGGTTGCGCTCATGCGGCCAGCGTAACGCGTTGCGGATCAGGCCGGTAGCGGGCCAATGTCGATCGGTGGTCCACCACTCCGGTGGCGCTCGACGATCGCGAGGATCAGTGCCGAGAAATCGTGCGCGAATTCACTCATATCGAACAGCGTGCTGGCGTCGCGCTGTCGGTCAAAGCGAGCTTTGAAGGCAGCACGTGCCGTCGGATCGCGGCCGACGTTGACTGCGAACGCGATCCAGTCCTCGTCGCCAACGCAATTGAGTTCATCCATGCCCAGGTGATGATTGAGGCTGGCCGCTACCCGGCCGGCAAAGGTGGATCCCGGCGTTGTCAGCACAGGGCAACCGGCGAAGATCGCATCCGACGCGGTCGTGTGGGCGTTGTAGTGCAGGGTGTCGAGGAACAGGTCGGCGTGGCGATAGCGGCTCATGTACTCCGCGTGCGGCAGCTTCGGCATGTACACGAGACGCTGCGGATCGACACCGGACTGCGCGGCCAGATCGCGCAGGCGCTCGTCCGATCCATCGCGACCCTGCAGCAACCACAGCACGGAGTCGGGCACCGCCGCGAGCACACGCAACTGGCGCGCGACACTGGCCGGATTGAACTTGTAGCTGTTGTTGAAGCAGCAATAGACGATGCCGTTTTCCGGCAAGCCGCAATCCATGCGTGACGGTGGATCGGCGACGCGACGTGTGCTGTCGCTGGGTTGAAAACAACGAGGCAGCCAAGCAATCGCTTCGGAGTGGCCGGCGCGGATCGCATCGGGCAAGACCAAGTGATCGGCAATGGCATAGTCGATCCATGGCGCGCCCGACGTGCCGGGATAGGCCAGCCAGTTCACCTGCAAGGGAGCCGGTCGCAATGCCAGCATTGACGCCAAGCTGCCGCCGCCGTAACCACGCAGATCGATCAGTACTTCGCATTGGCTTGCATGAATGCGCTCCGCCGTCGCGGCATCGGTGAGTCCGACCAATTCATGGGCTTCGGCAGCCGACTCGCGCAATCGCATCGCGATGCTGCTGCCATCGTTTGGTGCCGTTGCAAATAGTTGAATGTGCAATGGACCGTCACGCAACGCCTCGACCAGCGCGACGGTCAACAACCCGGTCGGATGATTTCCGAAACCATTCGACAGCAATCCGACGCGCGGTTTCGATCCCGCTTGCGCGTGTGCATGGGAAAACGCAAGTCGTTGCTTGAGCGCGGCTGTTTCGGCGCTCACTTGGGCTGCGAACTGGCGCGCGCAAAGCAACTGCTCGGCCGCACTCGCTGGCTCGGAAAGGAAAGCGAACGGTGCCACCGCTGCGCCGGCGTTGACGCGTTCGCGCAAGCGCAGCGACAAGGCATCCAGACGGTCATGATCGATCAGGCGACGCTTGGCGTAAACCAGCTCCGACAAGGCGCGATCCAGCGCCGGATCGACTTGCAGCGCACGTGCATGCAGCGAGGCGGAGCGCGCATGCGCGCCTTGCTCGTCGGCCATCAAGCCAGCTTGGTAGAACAGGCTGGCGTCTGTAGGATCCAATCGCGCGGCAGCGAGGTAGCTCGCTTCGGCATCGGCATGGCGTCGTTGCGTGGCCAGGGCATCACCGAGCAGACGACGCGCCTGCGGATGATCCACTTGCGCCAAAACCATCCGCGCCAACCGTTCGGTTTCGTCGCTGCGACCCAGTTCCAGTTCGACCGCCGCCAGGTTGAGCCACGCGCCAAGATAATGCGGCGCGGCTTTTGTCGCCGCTGCATACGCGTCGCGTGCACCTTGCGCGTCGCCGCTCAACTGGCGCGCGCTGCCCAGTCCGTTCAACACGGCCGGATGCTGCGGGGAAATCGCGAAAGCCGCTTCAAGCGCTTGCATTGCGGCCGCACCATCGCCGCGTGCTGAAGCCGCGCTGCCGAGATTGCAGAGTACCTCGACCGAGCGTGGCGCCAGTTCGCGCGCTCGTGTGAGCGCCTCGAACGCCTCGTCGTGTCGCTCCAGTCGAAGCAGGGCAATCCCATGCAGCCGCGCCAGTTCCGCTTCACCGGGAAAACTTTCCCGCGCCGTGTGCGCTACTGAAACTGCACGCTCGTCCGCACCCTGTTCGATAAAGCCGACGATCTGTTCGATCAAAATAACGGCGGAACGTGTGTCGCGTGTTTGCATCAGCAAACGCTAACCGAGCGCGGCCGCCTTGTCACGACCGATGCGTTGGCGTTTCGCGCCAGAGCGGGTAGTGTTCGCAAACATCTCAACGTCTTTGCCAAGGAGCCCGCCGTGATCAAGAAGATCCCTTCGTTTTTGTTACTCGCCATTTTCGCCATTGGCAACGTCTACGCCGCTACGCCTGCGCAGCCGGTCGCCGACAAGCTGACAACCCTGCAATGGCGGATGAGCCTCGCGCCTGATGGACGCATCACTGACTTGGTGCCGAAAGGCGAGGGTGTTGAATTGCTTCGGCCTCAGTTGGAGCGGGCGATCAGGCAGTGGGAGTTCGTGCCTGGCACAGTCAACGGCGAACCCGCAGCCACCGAAACACTGCTATCCGTCCAGGTTGCCTTGACGCCTTCGGCCGATGCGAAGGCCTATACGGTGACGATCAAAGATGCGCGAACCGGCGGCGGAATCAGCAAGGCCGAGCCACCACGATTCTCCGCGTTGGTAGTGAAGAAGCTGATGGGACGCAGCAATACGCTGGTCAAGCAGATCGTCGTGGAGGTCAGCTACGACATGGCCGGCAAGGCGACGGACGTGGCCGTCGCGGCGGGTTCGCCAGTTACGGAAGGGCCGCTGCTGGACAGCGTCGCAAGGGCAATGCGCAAATCGCGTTTCGAGCCCGAGCGCGTCAACGGAGTCGCTGTGGCTGGAAAACTGGTGACGCCGATATGCGTTGCCATCTCGATGGGCGGACCAGACGCACGCAAGCTCGCACGCACATGCGCCTGGTCGGTGCCCGGCAGCGAAGCGAGCGTAGATCAGGGCCAGAGCTTCGCGCTGGAATCCAGCGTGGAACTCAAGACCTCCGTGGTCGGCAGCCTGCTTTAAACATCGGCCGCTGTGGGCTGTGGGAGCCGTTCTAGTCCGTCAGTTCTGATCGCCCAAACTGGCCAAAAGGTCGGCCTGGTCTTCTCGTGTAAGAGTGTCGATCAGTTCATCCATATCGCCGCCAGTCACTTCGGCTAGGCGATACAGCGTCAAGTTGATGCGGTGGTCGGTGATGCGACCCTGCGGGAAATTGTAGGTGCGGATGCGCTGGCTTCGGTCGCCGGAACCCACCTGCACGCGGCGTGCTTCGGCATTCGCAGCGGCCTGGGCACTGCGCTGCGAATCCAGCAGTCGCGCCTTCAGCAACGACATCGCCCGCGCCCGGTTCTTGTGCTGGCTGCGCTCTTCCTGGCACTCGACCACGGTACCAGTCGGCAAGTGGGTGATGCGAATCGCCGAGTCGGTCTTGTTGACGTGCTGGCCGCCCGCGCCGGACGCGCGGAAGGTGTCGGTTTTCAGGTCGGCGTCCTTGATTTCGACATCGTCGATCTCGTCGATCTCGGGCAGGATCGCCACGGTCGCCGCAGACGTGTGGATACGCCCCTGTGATTCGGTCGCCGGCACGCGCTGCACGCGATGGGTGCCCGATTCGTACTTGAGCCGCGAGTACGCGCCCTTGCCCTCGACGCGGGCAATCACTTCCTTGTAGCCGCCGTGCTCGCCATCGCTGGCCGAAAGGATTTCGACCTGCCAGCGCTGGCGTTCGGCATATTTCAGGTACATGCGCAGCAGGTCGCCGGCAAAGATAGCGGCCTCGTCGCCGCCGGTGCCGGCACGTACTTCCAGGAACAGATTGGCGTCGTCGCGTGGGTCTTTTGGCAGGAGGTGCAGATTGAGTTGGTGGTCAAGTTCTTCCAATCGTGACTGCTGCGCTTCGACCTCGTCGCCGGCCAACTCCGCCATTTCCGGATCGGCGAGCATGGCTTTCGCCGCAATCAGCGCCGCATCGGCTTCATCGTAGGACGCCAGCGTTGCCGTCAGCGGCGCCAGTTGTGCGTGTTCGCGTGACAGCTCGCGAAAGCGATTTTGATCGGCCAGCACTTCGGGGCTGGCGAGCAGGTGCTCAAGCTCTTCGTGGCGTTCGGCGAGTTGTTCCAGCTTACGGCGTATGGTCGGGGTCATGCGTGGCGCTTCTGCGGACAGCCAGCGATTTTGACAGATCGCTGCGTGTGGCTGGAGATTGGCTCAGGCTTGATCAGAATCGTCGCCGGACTTTCCGTCGTAAAGACGTGACGCCGCCTGCAGCAGCTCGATATCGCCACGCAACGCGGCCTGACGCAGGTTGGCGCTGGGCGTATGCAGCAACTTGTTGGTCAGCGTACTGGCGAGGAAGGCCAGCGCTTCGTCCGGCGTGCGACCACGCGTCAGCATGGCGCGCGCCTTGCGCAGCACGTCGTCGCGCTGCGCTTCGGCGTCCCCGCGCAAGGCAGTCAAGGGGTTCCTGAGATCGAGCGCGCGCCACCAGTCCATGGTGTGTTGCACCTGCAACTCGATCAGCGTTTCCGCCTCGCGCGCGGCGGCCTGGCGACTGCGCAGGTTTTCGTCGATCACCTGTTTCAGGTCGTCGATGGTGTACAGGTACGCGTCATCGAGTTCGGCCACATCGGGCGCGATGTCGCGAGGCACGGCAATATCAACGAAAAACATTGGCCGGCGCCGTCGCGATTCCAGCGCACTCGCGACCAGCGCCTTGCCCAGGATCGGTTCGCGCGAAGCGGTCGAACTGATCACGATATCGGCATCGGCCAGGTGCAGCGGCAAGTCGTTCAGCGCGATCGCGTAACCGCCAATCTCGCTGGCCAGTCGCTGCGCATGTTCGAGCGTCCGGTTGGCAACGATCAGCCGGCGAGTCTTCGCTTCGGCGAGGTGGCGCGCGGCCAGTTCGATGGTTTCGCCGGCGCCGATCAGCAGCACGCAGGCATCGCTGAGGTTGGTGAACACGCGCTCGGCAAGCCGCACAGCCGTATACGCAACAGACACGCTATGCGCGCCGATGCGGGTGTCGGTGCGGATGCGCTTTGCCACCGCGAAGGTATTCTGGAACAAGCGCTCCAGCGGCGCACCGAGCGTTTGCGCCGCGCGCGCCTGCTGGTAGGCCTCTCTGACCTGGCCAAGGATTTGCGACTCGCCAAGCACTTGCGATTCCAGTCCCGTTGCGACCCGATAAAGGTGGCGCACGGCATCGGCACCAAGATGGTGATAGCTGAACTCGTCCAGCTTGTTGCCGCCGAGGTGGTGATGGCGATGCAGCCAGTCCATTGGCAAACCTTCAGCGCCGCTGTCAACCGAGCAATAAAGTTCGGTGCGGTTGCAGGTCGACAGGATTGCCGCCTCGCGCACACCATCCAGCGCGGCCAGGTCGAGCAGCGCGGCGGGGGTTCGATCTGGAGAGAACGCAACCCGTTCACGCAGTGCCAACGGCGCGGTGAGGTGGTTGAGTCCCAGTGCTATCAGCGCCATGTGCGGTCTGTGCGGGCGGGCAAATCGGCTAAGCTGCGACGCGGCCGGCGCTGCGACAAAAACGTCGCCAAGTGCGGTTGGATATCAATGATGCTTCCGATTGTGCGGGCAGGGTCAGTTAGGTTCAAGTTGGGCGAGCGAGAATCCCCATTCGCCCGAAAACGGAAAACGCATGCATTCAAACTCATTATCGCGATTTGCGCGGCCAGGATATCTCGCTCGCTGGTTGGTCCTGCTGGTGGCAATCGGTCCGCCGGCGTGTGCGAATCCGCCGTTTCGAACCGAATCGGGCGATCCGGCTGCCGCGGGCGACATCAAGGTTGATCCGGTCTCCGCCGATCGCGACCTGCCGTTGCAGGTGCTCGACGGCCAGTTCAAGCTGCAGGCCGGTGACATCAAGGGCGGCGCGGCGGCATACCTGCGTGCGGCGCTGTTGTCCGACGATCCGCAACTGGCCGAGCAGGCTACCCAGTTGGCGCTGGTCGCGGCCAACTGGAACGCGGCCGATCGTGCAGCCAATCGCTGGCACGAGTTGGCACCGACAGCGCAAGGCGTCGATCAGGCACGCGGCTGGTTGGCGCTGGGGCGTGGCAATTCCGACGCTGCCCTCGACGCGTTTGCTGGCCTGATCGCGAAGCCGGGCGGCAAGGGTTGGCAGATGCTCGGCCAAGCCTTGCTGGCCGCGCGCGACAAGGCCAAGGCCGCCGAACTACTGTCGAAACTCGCGACACCCGAACGACTCGGCGACGAGGAACTGACTTGGGTCGCGATGAGCCAGCTGGCCTTCAAGCTGGGCGACAAGTTTCGTGCGCAAGACCTGTCCGACCAGGCGGTGGTGAAGTTCCACGGCGTCGACAGCACAGGCTGGAACGCACAACTGGCGCTGGATCGCGGCGACGCAATGATGGCGCGCGACATCTACGGTGAAGGCCTGCGTCGTAATCCGGAAAGTCCGCGCTTGCGGGTCGCGTATGCCGCTTTGCTGGCCCAGTTTGGCGACGAGGCCGCCGCCGCGCAAGCGCTTTCCGCCGGCAAGCAGGACGACCTCACCTACGCTGCCCGCATGGCGTACGCCGTGCGCGCCGATGACAAGCCTGCATTGGCCGCGATCTACCTTGAAGTGCTCGACGACAAGGCAACCCGCGCACCGGCACGCCATTTCCTGCTCGGGCAACTGGCCGAGTTGAACGAGGACTACGCCAAGGCGGCTGATTGGTACCGCAAGATTCCTGTCGACGACCAGCGCTGGTTCGACGCGCAGTCGCGTCTGTCGGTCACGCTGGACCAGTCTGCCAAGACCGACGACGCGTTGGAAATTGTGCGTCGGCTGCAATCGGAACCCGGGCTGGACAACGAAGCGGTCGGCAAGGCCTACCTGCTCGAAGCCGACATCCTCAAACGGCATGGTCGCGATGCCGAGGCAAGCGCCGTTTACGATCGTGCGCTCAGCTATCTCCCCGACGACACCCGGCTGCTCTACTCGCGTGCCTTGCTCGCCGCATCGAGCGGCGACGTGAAGGTGGCCGAGGCCGACCTGCGCAACGTGATCGAGCAGGAACCCGACAATGCCGCCGCCTTGAACGCGCTGGGCTACACGCTGGCTGATCGCACGCAGCGCCTCACGGAAGCGCTGGCCCTGATCGAACGGGCGTATGCGTTGTCGCCCGACGAGCCGTCGATCATCGACAGCATGGGATGGGTGCAATTTCGGCTGGGTCGAAAAGAAGAGGCCGTCGCGACCCTGAAGCGCGCCTACGACAAGTTCCCCGATCCCGAAGTGGCCGCGCACTATGCCGAGGCGCTGTGGGCTACCGGTCGGCGCGACATGGCGAACAAGGTGTTGGCCGACGCGATGCGCGCGGCACCCGACAACGCCCTGTTGCTGGACGCCCGCAAGCGATTGAAGCCGTAATGCGCTGGCTCGGCGCGACCGCGCTCGCCACGTGCGTCCTGGTGCTGACGGCCTGCGCGCCGCAACGCCTGCGCCCTGACGCGGCCGGGCTTGATGCGCAGGATCGTCGCGAGGCACTGCTCGCGCCGATGTCGACCTGGGAACTGGTGGGTCGTCTCGGCGTATCGGACGATCGCGACAGCGGCAGCGGCAGCTTGACCTGGTCGCAGGAAGGTGCCGCTTATCGTTTCGAATTGCATGCGCCGGTTACCGGCAAGACCTGGTTGCTGACTGGCGATGCCAGCAACGCCGAACTGCAAGGGCTGCGCGACGCGACGGTTGTGGGTGCCGATGCGGCCAGCCTGCTGCTTCGAGAACTGGGTTGGCGCGTTCCCGTCGCCGAACTGGCCTGGTGGGCGCGCGGCATGCGAGCACCCGGCAAGGCAGAACTCAGCCTGCGCCCGGATGGTCTTCCAGCGCGCATCGTCCAGGCCGGCTGGCAGGTCGATTTCCTCGATTACGATGAAAAGCTGCAGCCTCCGCTGCCGCGCAAGCTGTTCGCCGAAAGTGGCAACTACAAGGTGCGACTGGCGATACAGCGCTGGCAACAGCCGTGAACGGCGGCGAATGGAGCCATTGGCCGGCGCCGGCCAAGCTCAACCTGTTCCTGCACATCACCGGCCGCCGCGACGACGGCTACCACACGCTGCAAACGATATTCCAGTTGCTCGACTGGGGTGATCGCGTCCGCCTGCGACTGCGCACGGACAATCGCGTCGTGCGCCACGACGACATCCCCGGAATCGCTGCGGACGACGACCTGTGCTTCCGCGCCGCGCGCCTGTTGCAACAACGACTCGCCGGCAACCATGGTGTCGACATCGGCCTCGCCAAGCAGATTCCGGTCGGGGGCGGATTGGGCGGCGGCAGCTCCAATGCCGCCAGCGTGCTGGTTGCGCTGAACGATCTGTGGTCCGGCGGGTTGGACGTGGATTCGCTGGCCGAACTGGGCCTGCAACTTGGGGCGGACGTGCCGGTGTTCGTGCGTGGTCACTCCGCGTTCGCGGAAGGCATCGGTGAAAAGCTGTCCGCAATCGAGCTGCCGGAGTGCTGGTACCTGATCGTCGACCCCGGCGTACACGCGCCAACGGCAGCGCTGTTCCAGTCGCCTGAATTGACACGTGACAGCCCAACCACGACAATTTCCCGTTTCCTCGCTGGGGAAACCACCTGCAATGCGTTCCAGACGCTGGTCAGGCGGCAATACCCGGCGGTCGAGCGTGCGCTGTCCTGGCTCGAAACCTGGGGTGATGCGCGCGTGAGTGGTTCCGGCGCATCGGTGTTCCTGCCGTTGCGCGATGTCGAACAGGGAAACGAATTAATGGCCGAGCTGCCTGCGGACATGCGCGCGGTCGTCGCGCGCGGCGTCAATCGTTCGCCGCTGTTCGACGCGGTGGCCGGCTGGCGCCGAACGGGAAAAACCGGTTTCGGTTGGGACGTCGCCAAGCGGTAAGGCACCGGGTTTTGATCCCGGCATTCGCAGGTTCGAATCCTGCCGTCCCAGCCACTTGATCCAGACGGGCGGGGCGATCAATGCGCACACAAGCGCTGCAATCGTTCCCGATTTCCAGCAACGCCACTGCTTCGCCAAACAGGCACCCTGCCGTGAACAGCAAGACCGACATCGGAAGCATCCTGGTCTTCACTGGCAATGCCAATCGACCGCTGGCGTCGTCGATCTGCGACGACATGAACGCGCGGCTCGGCAAGGCGCAGGTCGGTCGCTTCAGCGATGGCGAGGTACAGGTCGAGATCGAGGAAAACGTTCGCAACCAGAACGTTTTCGTGATCCAGCCGACTTCGGTTCCGACAGCCGACAACTTCATGGAGTTGCTGGTGCTGATCGACGCGCTCAAGCGCGCATCGGCATCGCATGTGACGGCGGTGATTCCGTACTTCGGCTACGCCCGCCAGGATCGACGGATGCGCTCGGCGCGGGTCCCGATCACGGCGAAAGTTGCCGCGAAGATGATTAGTGCGGTCGGCACCGACCACGTGCTCACGGTCGATCTGCACTCGGACCAGATCCAGGGTTTTTTCGACATCCCGCTCGACAACGTGTACTCATCGCCGGTTTTACTGGCTGACATCTGGCGCAAGTACGGGCGGGACAATCCGATCGTGGTGTCGCCAGACGTCGGCGGCGTGGTTCGCGCAAGGGCGATCGCGAAGCGACTCGATGACGCCGATTTGGCCATCATCGACAAGCGCCGCCCGCGCGCCAACGAATCGACGGTGATGAACATCATTGGCGATGTAAGGGGCAAGGTCTGCGTGCTGGTCGACGACATCGTCGATACTGCAGGCACCCTGTGCGCCGCCGCTGCCGCCTTGAAAAAGGAAGGCGCGGCCAAGGTGGTCGCCTATTGCACGCACCCGGTTTTGTCAGGTCCGGCGATCAACAATATCAGCGCGTCGCAGCTCGACGAGTTGGTGGTCACCGACACCATTCCGCTGTCCGATGCAGGCGCCGCGTGCCCGAAGATTCGCGCGCTTTCGGTGTCGCAATTGCTTGCCGAAACGATGCGTCGCATCGCGTTCGGCGAGTCGGTCAGCGAGCTTTACGTCGACTGATCAGCATCATTTTTTCATCGCTTTCCTGGTCGCGGGAAGCGTCAACCCGCCACGGCATCGTCGTGGCAACAACTGAAAGGCAACAAGCAATGGCAAAGTCACATGAACTAGCGGTCCAGCTTCGCAAGGACGAGGGGAAGGGTGCGAGCCGCCGCCTGCGTCGCGCGAAGCGGGTCCCGGCAATCGTATACGGCGGTGAACTGGCGCCGGTCAGCATCGACATGGATCACAAGGATGTGTTTTTCGCGTCCGAGCACGAGTGGTTCTACTCGGCGATCCTCGACCTAAATCTTGATGGCGACGTGCAGCAGGTGCTACTGCGCGACATGCAACGTCATCCGTACAAGCAGCAGATCCTGCACCTGGATTTCATGCGGATCACCGCAGGGCAGGAAATCCGCGTCCGCATTCCGGTGCACTTCCTGAATCAGGAAGATTCGCCGGCTGGCAAGACCAGCAACGTCGTCATCACCCACGAGATGACCGAGGTCGAAGTCACTTGCCTGCCCAAGAACCTTCCCGAGTTCATCGAGCTTGATTTGGCGAAGATGGAAGTTGGCGATACCGTGCATCTGTCCGAGCTGAAACTGCCTGAAGGCGTTGAGATTCCGGCGCTGAAGTTAGGCGAAGACCACGATAGCGCCGTCGCTGTTGCCCGTTTCGCGAAGGAAGAAGTCGAAGAAGAGCCGGAGACCGACGAAGCCGATGTCGACGCGGTCGAAGGCGAAGGCGATGCAGCGGAGTCGGGCGAAGACGACGATTCCGAGAGCTAAGCATCGCGGTCGTGTCTGGATTGCGACTGCTGGTCGGCCTCGGGAATCCCGGGGCCGACTACTCCAGAACCCGGCACAACGCCGGGTTCTGGTTTATTGATGCCCTGGCACAGTGCGAAGGCGCGCGCTGGGGTTACGAGGCCAAGCTGCATGGCGAAGCCGCGAAATTGGTCGTTGCCAACCAGCCGCTATGGCTACTGAAGCCATCGACCTTCATGAACAAGAGTGGCCTGTCGGTGACGGCAGCGCTGCGCTATTACAAGATCGAGCCGGAGCAGGCGATGCTGGCTCACGACGATCTCGACCTGCCGCCTGGCACCGCGCGCCTCAAGTTCGATGGCGGCCACGGTGGTCAGAATGGTCTGCGTGACACGATAGAGCATCTCGGCCATGGTCGCTTCCATCGCCTGCGCATTGGCATTGGTCATCCCGGCAGCAAGGATCGGGTGACACCGTGGGTGCTTGGACGACCATCGATCAGTGACGAGAATGAGATCATCGATTCCATCGCGCGTGCAACCGATGCCCTGCCACTTGCAGTCGCAGGGCAGTTCGAGCGCGCCATGAGCCAGTTGCACACAGCGACTCCGTAACCTGGTTTCCGCGCCATCGCGCGATCCAATCAAAGGACCACAATGGGTATCATATGCGGCATCGTCGGATTGCCTAACGTCGGTAAATCGACACTGTTCAACGCGCTGACCAAGGCAGGCATTCCGGCGGCGAATTTTCCGTTCTGCACGATTGACCCGAACGTGGGCATCGTTCCGGTGCCCGACCTGCGGCTGCAGGAACTGTCGACCATCGTCAAACCGCAAAAGATCATTCCAACCGCGTTCGAGTTCGTCGATATCGCCGGGCTGGTTGCCGGTGCGTCGAAGGGCGAAGGTCTTGGCAACAAGTTTCTCGCCCACATCCGCGAAGTCGACGCGATCGCGCACGTGGTGCGCTGTTTCGAGAACACTGACATCGTCCACGTGTCGGGCAAGATCGACCCGATTTCGGATATCGACACCATCGACACCGAACTGGCCCTGGCCGATCTCGACTCGGTCGAGAAGGCGCTCAACCGCGCCGAACGCGCAGCCAAGGCGAACGACAAGGAAGCAATGGCGCGCCGCGTGCCTCTGCAGAAACTCGCCGACGCGCTCAATGCCGGAAAGCCCGCGCGCGCGGCCGGCTTGGATGATGACGAAAAAGCGCTGATCCGCGATCTGTTCCTGCTCACCCTGAAGCCGTTGATGTACATCGCTAACGTCATGGAGGATGGCTTCGAGAACAACCCGTTCCTTGACGCCGTGCGCGAACGTGCTGCAGGCGAAGGCGCGCAGGTCGTCCCCGTTTGCGCGGCGATAGAGGAAGAATTGTCGCAACTGGACGATGCCGATCGCGATGAATTCCTGCGCGACCTGGGGCTCGATGAGCCGGGCCTGGACCGCGTGATTCGCGCCGGCTACACCTTGCTGGGTATGCAGACGTATTTCACGGCCGGCGTGAAGGAGGTCCGCGCGTGGACGGTACGCAAGGGTGCAACCGCGCCGCAGGCGGCCGGCGTGATCCACTCCGACTTCGAGCGCGGCTTCATTCGCGCCGAAACGATCGGCTACGACGATTTCATCAAGTTCAACGGTGAGTCTGGCGCGCGCGAGGCGGGCAAACTGCGCAAGGAAGGCAAGGAATACGTCGTCAAGGAAGGCGACGTGCTGCACTTCCTGTTCAACGTCTGAGTCACCGCCGTGGCCGGTCAACAACGCGAAATCAGCCTGCGCTTCCTTGCCGAACCCACCGATGTCAATTTCGGTGGCAAGGTCCACGGCGGCACGGTCATGCGCTGGATCGACCAGGCCGGCTACGCGGCCGCCGTCGGCTGGAGCGGCCAATATTGCGTGACGGTTGCCGTCGGCGGCATACGTTTCCTGCAACCCGTGTTGATCGGCGACCTGGTCAGCGTCACCGCGACATTGATCCGCACCGGAACGACCAGTCTGCATGTGGCTGTCGACGTGATGTCGCGAAACTTGCAGACCAGCGAAGAAAAGCTGACTACACATTGCGTGATCGTGTTCGTCGCCGTCGATCCTGACAGCGGCAAGCCGATCGCCGTCCCGGAATGGAAGCCGGCTACCGAGCGCGACAGCGAACTGGCCGCTTATGCGTTGCGGATCAAAGAGCTATCGACCAATGTTGAAGTCGAGGCTGCACAGCATCTGCCGGCACAAGCGGCCGCGGCGGCAACGAAACCGGCAAGCTGATGATCACGGCTGGGGTGTCATTTCGACGCCACTTGCGGCAAGTTCTTGACAGGAGCCGTGCCGGAACTGAAAATGCGCGGCTCCGTGCGAACACATTGGGCGACAACGCGACGCGCAAGCGGCGCGACTCGAATGGCGACGCAGGATTCAAGGCTGCACCCAAAAATTTGGAGGGATACCCAAGCGGCCAACGGGGGCAGACTGTAAATCTGCTGGTTAACGCCTTCGGTGGTTCGAATCCACCTCCCTCCACCAACCGCAACAACCGATGGCAGTCACCACCCTCGGCGCAACAAAGAGTCTTCCGCAGTACGCGGGAGTAGTTCAATGGTAGAACATCAGTTTTCCAAACTGATTACGAGGGTTCGATTCCCTTCTCCCGCTCCAGAATTGTTCGAAATTTCATCGAAGCAAGAGAAGAAATTCTTCACTGAGAAGTCCGGCACGGATGCCGGTCTGAAGTTGCCGTCAGGGAAGACGGCTGAAGTACAAGGCTCACGTAGCTCAGTCGGTAGAGCACTTCCTTGGTAAGGAAGAGGTCGATGGTTCGATTCCATTCGTGAGCACCAGTCACCGCAGCCCCTGGCGCGGCGTTTCACCCACCAGTTTTCATCTTCATCCTTTCATTCAAAACTAGACAGCAAGGTCCAATCCCATGGCTAAGAGCAAATTCGAGCGCACCAAGCCGCATGTGAACGTCGGCACGATCGGTCACGTTGACCATGGCAAGACGACGCTGACGGCGGCGCTGACGAAGATCGGCGCCGAGCGTTTCGGCGGCGAGTTCAAGGCGTACGACCAGATCGACGCGGCGCCGGAAGAAAAGGCGCGCGGCATCACCATCTCCACCGCCCACGTGGAGTACGAATCGGCAAACCGTCACTACGCGCACGTCGACTGCCCCGGCCATGCCGACTACGTGAAGAACATGATCACCGGCGCTGCCCAGATGGACGGCGCGATCCTAGTGTGTTCCGCTGCTGACGGTCCGATGCCGCAGACCCGCGAGCACATCTTGCTGGCCCGTCAGGTCGGCGTGCCGTACGTCGTCGTGTTTCTGAACAAGGCCGACATGGTCGATGACGAAGAGCTGCTTGAGCTGGTCGACATGGAAGTTCGCGAACTGCTCAGCAAGTACGAGTTCCCAGGCGACGACACCCCGATCATCAAGGGTTCCGCATTGAAGGCGCTGGAAGGCGACCAGAGCGAAATCGGCGTGCCGTCCATCCTCAAGCTGGTCGAGGCGCTGGACACCTGGATCCCGACGCCGGCGCGCGACATCGAGAAGGCGTTCCTGATGCCGGTCGAAGACGTGTTCTCGATCTCGGGTCGCGGTACCGTGGTTACCGGTCGTATCGAGCGCGGCATCATCAAGGTGGGTGAGGAAATCGAGATCGTCGGTATCCGCCCGACTGTCAAGACCACGGTCACCGGCGTCGAAATGTTCCGCAAGCTGCTTGAGCGTGGCGAGGCGGGCGACAACGCCGGCCTGCTGCTTCGCGGCACCAAGCGCGAAGACGTGGAGCGCGGCCAGGTTTTGGCCAAGCCGGGTTCGATCACGCCCCACACCACGTTTGAAGCCGAGGTGTACGTGCTGAGCAAGGACGAAGGCGGCCGCCACACACCGTTCTTCAAGGGCTATCGCCCGCAGTTCTACTTCCGCACCACCGACGTGACCGGCGCCTGCGAATTGCCGGAAGGCGTAGAAATGGTGATGCCGGGCGACAACGTGAAGATGGTCGTCACGCTGATCGCACCGATTGCCATGGACGACGGCCTGCGCTTTGCGATCCGCGAAGGCGGCCGTACCGTCGGCGCCGGCGTGGTTGCCAAGATCCTCAAGTAATCGGGATCGGCCACGAACCGAAGCGGCGTCGTTCGCGGCGCCGTGATACAAGACGGAAGGGGTGGTTCGCCACTCCGCAGCAAAGGGTGAATGGGCGGGAATCTGCTCTTCACCCTTTACCGTTTTCACCGGTCGGGCAGCGATTGCCGATTGCCCGTCCTTTCCATACGCCAGTAGCTCAATTGGCAGAGCAGCGGTCTCCAAAACCGCAGGTTGGGGGTTCAAGTCCCTCCTGGCGTGCCATTCAGATCACCGCGGACCATTGGGTCCGGCACGGGAAGCATGAACGCTAAAGTCGAACGTACAAACGGAATGGGCGCAGCGGACTACGCGCAGCTGGCGCTCGCTCTGTTGTTGGTCGTAGGCGGCATCGTCGCCTATTACTATTTCAGCGGCTGGTCGCCATTGCTACGCGGAAGCATGATGACTGCGGCTGTCTTGGCGGCCTTGATCGTGGCGGCCTTCACGGCGCCAGGTCGTGCGACCCGCGAGTTCCTGGTCGAAGCTCAATTCGAGCTGCGCAAGGTGGTATGGCCGAGCCGGGAAACGACGCTGCGGACCACCGGCGTGGTCATCGTGGTGGTCATCATCCTGAGCCTGCTGCTCGGATTGATCGACGTCATCCTCAAGTGGGCGGTGCTCGATCATCTGCTCAAGCTCGGACAATAAGGAGTCTTTGATGGCCAAGCGCTGGTATGTCGTCCATGCCTATTCGGGCTTCGAACAATCGGTTGCGCGCGCTCTTCGCGAGCGTATAACGCGCGCCGGCATGGAGAACGCATTCGGCGAAGTGCTGGTGCCGACCGAGGAAGTGATCGAAATGCGCGGCGGCCAGAAGCGCCGCAGTGAGCGCAAGTTCTTCCCTGGCTACGTCCTAGTGCAGATCGAAACCGACACCGACGGCAAGCAGATCAAGATCGACGACGAGGCCTGGCATCTGGTCAAGGAAACCTCGAAGGTGATGGGCTTCATTGGCGGCACCGCTGCAAGACCGGCACCGATCAAGGATTCCGAAGCCGACGCCATCCTGCGCCGCATCCAGGACGGCACCGACAAGCCCAAGCCGAAGGTGTTGTTCGAGCCGGGCGAACTGGTTCGCGTCACCGAAGGACCGTTCAACGATTTCAATGGCACGGTCGAAGAGGTCAACTATGAAAAGAGTCGCCTGCGCGTTGCGGTGCTGATCTTCGGCCGCTCGACGCCAGTGGAACTGGAGTTCGCACAGGTCGAAAAAGCCTGACCCGGGCTTCGACCCGGCATTGCCGGATCGCGCAAGACCCTATATACTGAGCGGTTCACGCTGGAGGCATTGCCTCTGGCGTGTCCGCGTTTCAAGGCTCGCAATCGGACGCGACCTTCATCCATGCAACGGAAGGCAAGCAGCGAGGAGCCGTCATGGCGCTTGCACTCGCGAGGAAAATCCAATGGCAAAGAAAGTAGTCGGCTATATCAAGCTGCAGGTCAAGGCTGGACAAGCCAATCCGTCGCCGCCCGTCGGCCCGGCGCTCGGGCAGCGTGGCCTGAACATCATGGAATTCTGCAAGGCGTTCAACGCCGCCACCCAGAAGCTGGAGCCGGGCCTGCCCACTCCTGTCGTGATCACGGCGTATTCGGATCGCACCTTCACCTTCATAACCAAAAGCACGCCGGCCAGCGTGCTGCTCAAAAAGGCCACCGGCATCCAGTCCGGATCCAAGCGCCCCAACACCGAGAAAGTTGGCAAGGTCACCCGCGCGCAGCTCGAAGAGATCGCCAAGGCGAAAGAGCCTGATCTGACTGCAGCCGATCTGGACGCCGCCGTGCGTACGATCGCTGGCAGCGCGCGCAGCATGGGTCTGACGGTGGAGGGCTAAGACATGGCACAGTTCGGAAAGCGTTACAAGGCAATCAGCGAAACCGTCGTCCCGGGCAAGGCCTATGCGATTGACGAAGCACTAAAGCTGTTGAAAGACGGCGCCAAGGCGAAGTTCGTCGAGTCGATCGACGTTTCGGTCCGCCTCGGAATCGACGCAAAGAAGTCCGACCAGGGCGTTCGTGGTTCCTCGCTGCTGCCGCATGGCACCGGCAAGGATGTCACCGTCGCCGTGTTCGTTCCGGCCGGTGAAAAGGCCGAAGCCGCCAAGGCGGCCGGTGCCGACGCGGTCGGCATGGAAGATCTGGCAGAGCGCATGCAGGCGGGCGAGCTCAACTTCGACCGCGTTATCGCGACACCGGATGCGATGCGCGTCGTCGGCAAGCTGGGCCAGTTGCTCGGTCCGCGCGGGCTGATGCCGAACCCGAAAGACGGTTCAGTCACAGCCGATGTCGTCACCGCGATCAAGAATGCAAAGGCCGGCCAGGTCAAGTTCCGCAACGACAAGGGCGGCATCATCCACGCGACTATCGGCAAGGCAAACTTCGAGGCAGCCGCGCTGAAGGACAACCTCAACATGCTGCTGGCCGATCTCGTTCGCGCCAAGCCGGCGGTTGCCAAGGGTGTCTATCTGCAGAAGGTTTCGCTGTCGAGCACGATGGGTGTCGGCATTGTCGTCGACCAGGCGTCGCTCGCTTCGTGATTCACCCGCTGCGTCGGCATGCCCGGCGCCGCGAAAAATTTTGGGGGCATCGCGTTTGGCTTGTTGGCCATCGTGACGCCGTCAAAGACCGCAGGCGGTAACGCCGTGATCGCGCCGGAAGGCAGGAGCCCCAAGGCAGGGAATGTCCGCACGATCATCGCCGCACCTTAATCCACCAGCCCGCGTAGATGGTGCAGCCCGAACAGGTTTACCTGGAACGGCCACCGATTCGGTTCCGCAAGGAACCACGAAACCGCAAGGAATGCGGATTCGCAACTGATGTCAGGACCATGTCGGCGCGGAGCGCGATGGGTCCTCCGGAGAAAGCAATGGCGCTCAATCTTGCGCAAAAGAAAGAGGTCGTTGCCGAACTGGCGAACGTTGCTGCCAAGGCGCATTCCCTGGTGGCGGCCGAGTACGCTGGTCTGACCGTGTCGCAGTTCACTGACCTGCGAAAGAAGGCCCGACAGGGCGGGGTATTCCTCAAAGTCGCGAAGAACACGCTAGTGTCTCGCGCCGTAGAGGGTACCGACTACGTGAACGTGCAGGACACGCTCACGGGCCCGCTGCTGTATGCCTTTTCACTGGAAGACCCGGGTGCTGCCGGCCGTCTCATCAAGGATTTCGCCAAAGGCAACGACAAGCTCAAGCCAAGGCTGGTTTCGATCGGCGGCAAGTCATACCCGGGCTCGCATGTCGATGTACTGGCTTCCCTGCCGACGCGCGAACAGGCCTTGAGCCTGTTCCTCAGCGTCCTCGTCCAGCCGGCCACCATGTTGGTGCGCCTGTTGTCCGAGCCGGCATCGCAGGTTGCCCGTGCAACCAACGCGGTTGCCCAGACCAAGCAGGCCGCTTAAGCAGTCGCCAATCGGTATCAATCAATCAATCAGCCGTTTTCAGGAGTCAAACATGTCCCTTAGCAATGAAGAAATCATCGACGCAATCGCCGGCAAGACCCTCATCGAGGTGATGGAGCTGGTCAAGGCGATGGAAGAGAAGTTCGGCGTTTCCGCCGCTGCCCCGGTTGCTGCCGCTGCTGGACCGGCCGCTGCTGCTGCCGCTCCGGCCGAAGAGCAGACGGAGTTCAACGTCGTCCTCGCCGCTGTCGGTGACAAGAAGGTTGAAGTCATCAAGGTAGTCCGCGCCATCACCGGCCTGGGCCTCAAGGAAGCAAAGGACCTCGTCGAAGCCGCGCCGAAGGAAGTCAAGGAAGCCGTCAGCAAGGACGACGCTGCCAAGTTCAAGAAGGACCTGGAAGCCGCAGGTGCGACCGTCGAAGTTAAATAAGCGGCGTTCTTGCGCCGTTTGTTGTGAAGCATCGACCACGGCCTGGGGACGCGAGTCCCCGGGCTTTGGCCGTTACAACGGGCCGTTGGCAGCACGCACGGTTCGCAGCGTAGTCGGCAATCGCAAGGGGCGTCGCAGCATCGTGCCGCCATTTTCGATTTTCGATTTTTCCTGAAGTTTTTCCTTTCGCTGGCGCCTTCGCGTCGGCACGCAATTTCCGAGGCGGTATCCCACCATGACCTACTCGTTCACTGAGAAGAAGCGAATCCGCAAGGACTTCGGCAAGCGCCCACCCGTGCTTGACGTGCCTTTCCTGCTGGCCATCCAGGTAGATTCCTACAAGGAATTCCTGCAGGACGACATTGCCCCGGCCAATCGCGAGCCACAAGGCCTGCACGCTGCGCTGAAGTCGGTATTTCCGATCTCCAGCTACTCCGGTAGCGCGACGCTTGAATACGTCAACTATCGCCTCGGCGAGCCGGCTTTCGACGAGCGCGAGTGCCGCTCGCGTGGCATGAGCTACGGCGCGCCGTTGCGCGTCACAGTGCGGCTGGTGATCTACGACCGCGAGTCGTCGACCAAGGCGATCAAGTACGTCAAGGAGCAGGAGGTCTACATGGGCGAACTGCCCCTGATGACCGACACCGGCACCTTCATCGTCAATGGTACCGAGCGCGTCATCGTCTCGCAGCTGCATCGCTCGCCGGGCGTGTTCTTCGATCATGATCGTGGCAAGACGCACAGCTCGGGCAAGCTGCTCTATTCCGCTCGCGTGATTCCTTATCGTGGCTCGTGGCTGGATTTCGAGTTCGACCCCAAGGATGCGCTGTTCACCCGTATCGACCGTCGCCGCAAGTTGGCGGTGACGATTCTGCTGCGCGCGCTGGGCTACAACAACGAGGAGATGCTCGATATCTTCTTCGAGCACAATATCTTCACTCTGGGCAAGAAGGACGCAGCCGAACTCGAGCTGGTGGCAGAGCGCCTGCGTGGCGAAACGCTGAACTTCGATTTGAAGGTTGGCGAAGAAGTCATCGTCGAAACCGGCAAGCGCATCACCGCGCGCCACGTGCGGCGTCTGGAAACTGCTGGCATCACCCAGCTCGAAGTGCCGGATGAATACCTGGTCGGTCGCATCCTTTCGCACGACGTTCCCGACAAGAAGAGCGGCGAACTGCTGGCGACGGCGAACGACGAAATCACCGATGAGCATCTCGAAGCCTTCCGCAAGGCCGGCATCGAGAAGATCGCGACGCTGTGGGTCAACGATCTTGATCGTGGCGACTACATTTCGCGCACGCTGCGCATTGATCCGTCGCGCACGCCGCTTGAGGCCCTGGTGGAAATCTACCGGATGATGCGTCCAGGCGAGCCGCCGACCAAGGAAGCCGCGCAGAACCTGTTCCAGAACCTGTTCTTTTCGGCCGAGCGTTACGATCTTGATCGCGTAGGTCGGATGAAATTCAACCGTCGCGTCGGCCGCAAGGACGATGTAGGCCCGGGCGTGCTGTACGACTCGCGCTACTTCGGCGACCGCAACGACGAGAATTCCAAGTCGACGTTCGCGCAGATGGGCGAAGGCTCGGACATCCTCGACGTCCTCAAGGTGCTGATCGAGATTCGCAACGGTCGTGGCCAGGTCGATGACATCGATCATCTCGGCAACCGTCGCGTGCGTTCGGTCGGTGAAATGGCCGAGAACGTGTTCCGCATTGGCCTGGTGCGCGTCGAGCGTGCCGTCAAGGAGCGCCTGTCGCTAGCGGAAGCGGAAGGCTTGACCCCGCAGGACCTGATCAACGCCAAGCCCGTGGCTGCCGCGATCAAGGAGTTCTTCGGCTCGTCGCAGCTTTCGCAGTTCATGGATCAGAACAATCCGCTGTCGGAAGTCACCCACAAGCGCCGTGTTTCGGCACTTGGCCCAGGTGGCCTGACCCGTGAGCGCGCTGGCTTTGAAGTGCGCGACGTGCATCCCACGCATTACGGTCGGGTCTGCACCATCGAAACGCCGGAAGGCCCGAATATCGGCCTGATCAACTCGTTGGCAGTGTATGCACGCACCAACGAGTACGGCTTCCTGGAAACGCCTTATCGGCGCGTCGCGAATGGCAAGGTGACTGATAAGGTCGAATACCTTTCCGCGATCGACGAGGCCGAATACGTCGTCGCCCAGGCGAACTCCCCGCTCAACAGCAACGGCACCTTCATCGAAGACTTCGTGGCCTGCCGCAGCCGCGGTGAGTCCGAGTTGCGCCCGGCCAGTGAAATCAATTTCATGGACGTGTCGCCGATGCAGACCGTGTCGGTCGCGGCGGCGTTGGTGCCGTTCCTTGAGCACGATGACGCGAACCGCGCCCTGATGGGTGCAAACATGCAGCGCCAGGCTGTCCCGACGCTGCGTTCGCAAACGCCGCTGGTCGGCACCGGCATCGAGCGCGCGGTCGCGCGCGATTCAGGCGTCATCACCTCGGCCAAGCGCGGCGGTTTGATCGACCAGGTTGATGCAGGTCGCATCGTCGTTCGCGCGAACGAGGACGAGATTGGCGAAAGCGATGCTGGTGTCGACATCTACACGCTGACCAAGTACACCCGGTCCAACCAGAACACCAACCTCAACCAGCGTCCGCTGGTCAATGTCGGCGATATCGTTGCCGCCGGCGACACCCTCGCCGATGGTTCGTCGACCGACCTGGGTGAGCTCGCGCTCGGCCAGAACATGCTGGTCGCGTTCATGCCGTGGAATGGCTACAACTTCGAAGACTCGATCCTGCTTTCCGAGCGTGTCGTCGAGGAAGATCGCTACACGACCATCCACATCGAGGAACTCACGGTCCAGGCTCGCGACACCAAGCTTGGGCCGGAGGAAATCTCGGCGGATATCCCGAACGTCGGTGAGCAGGCCCTGGCGCGCCTCGACGAATCCGGCGTGGTCTACATCGGCGCGGAAGTGCAGGCCGGAGACATCCTGGTCGGCAAGGTGACGCCGAAGGGCGAAAGCCAGTTGACCCCGGAAGAGAAGCTGCTGCGCGCCATCTTCGGCGAGAAAGCCTCGGACGTGAAGGACAGCTCGTTGCGCGTGCCACCGGGCATGGACGGCGTCGTGATCGACGTGCAGGTGTTCACCCGCGATGGCATCGAGAAGGACAAGCGCGCTCGCCAGATCGAGGAAATGGAAGTCAAGCGGGTCAAGAAGGACTTCGACGACCAGTTCCGCATCCTCGAAAGCGCCATCTTCAATCGCCTGCGTACCGCGCTGATCGGCAAGGACGTCAACGGCGGTCCCGGCGCCATCAAGAAGGGCGCCACGATCGACGGTGATTACCTTGACAGCCTGAAAAAGGACGAGTGGTTCGCGATCCGCATGAAGGACGAGGAATCGGCCGACTTCCTTGAAAAGGGACAGGAGCAGATCAAGCGTCACCGTGAAGAGTTCGACAACCGCTTCAAGGAAAAGCAGGCCAAGATCACCGCTGGTGACGACCTTGCCCCAGGCGTGCTGAAGATGGTCAAGGTTTACCTTGCCGTCAAGCGTCGCATCCAGCCGGGCGACAAGATGGCTGGTCGGCATGGCAACAAGGGTGTCGTCTCGATGATCGTCCCGGTCGAGGACATGCCGTATGCCGCGGATGGCCGTCCGGTCGACATCGTGCTGAACCCGTTGGGCGTGCCTTCGCGCATGAACATCGGCCAAATCCTGGAAGTGCATCTTGGCTGGGCCGCAAAGGGCCTGGGCGAGAAGATCCAGCGCATGGTCGAAGCCAACGAGAAGGTTGCGAAAGTTCGCGACTTCCTCGACCAGGTCTACAACCACGACAAGGGCACCTTCGGCCAGCGTGCCGATCTCAAGTCGTTGACCGACGCGGAGATCTACGAGTTGGCGAGCAACCTCAAGGACGGCGTGCCGATGGCGACGCCGGTGTTCGACGGTGCCTACGAAAGCGAGATCAAGCAGATGCTGACCCTCGCCGACCTGCCGACCTCGGGACAGACCACTCTGTTCGATGGCCGCACTGGCGAAGCGTTTGATCGCGAAGTCACGGTTGGCTACATGCACGTGCTCAAGCTCAACCATCTGGTCGACGACAAGATGCATGCGCGTTCCACCGGTCCGTACTCGCTGGTCACCCAGCAGCCGCTCGGTGGCAAGGCGCAGTTCGGCGGACAGCGCTTCGGCGAAATGGAAGTCTGGGCACTGGAAGCGTACGGCGCTGCCTACACGCTGCAGGAAATGCTCACGGTGAAGTCCGACGACGTCGCCGGTCGCAACCAGATGTACAAGAACATCGTCGACGGCAACCACGAAATGGATGCCGGAATGCCTGAGTCGTTCAATGTTCTCGTCAAGGAAATTCGTTCCCTTGCGATCAACATGGAACTTGAAGGTTCCAAGTAAGCCTCGGCGACTGGAGAAATAGAAATGAAAGACCTGCTAAACCTGTTCAACCAGCAACGCCCGACGCTCGACTTCGATGCGATCAAGATCGCATTGGCTTCCCCGGACCTGATCCGTTCGTGGTCGTTCGGCGAAGTGAAGAAGCCGGAGACGATCAACTACCGCACCTTCAAGCCCGAGCGTGACGGCCTGTTCTGCGCGGCCATCTTCGGTCCGATCAAGGACTACGAGTGCCTGTGCGGCAAGTACAAGCGCATGAAGCATCGTGGCGTGGTCTGCGAGAAGTGTGGCACCGAAGTCACCCTCGCCAAGGTGCGTCGCGAGCGCATGGGCCACATCGAACTGGCCAGCCCGACCGCGCACATCTGGTTCCTCAAGTCGCTGCCGTCGCGCATCGGTTTGATGCTGGATATGACCCTGCGCGACATCGAGCGCATCCTCTATTTCGAGGCCTACGTGGTCGTCGAGCCGGGCCTGACTTCGCTTGAGCGCAGCCAGTTGCTCAATGAAGAGCAGTATCTTCAGGCCGTCGAGGAACACGGTGACGAGTTTGACGCGCGCATGGGCGCGGAAGCGGTCTATGAGCTGCTGAAGTCGATCAACCTTGCTGACGAGATGGTCAAGCTGCGCGAGGAAATCGCGGCGACCAATTCCGAGACCAAGCTCAAGCGGTTGTCCAAGCGCATCAAGCTGGTCGAGGCGTTCCACGATTCAGGCAACCGACCGGAGTTCATGGTGCTGACCGTATTGCCGGTGCTGCCGCCGGACCTGCGTCCGCTGGTGCCGCTGGATGGCGGCCGCTTCGCGACGTCGGATTTGAACGACCTGTATCGCCGTGTCATCAACCGCAACAATCGCTTGAAGCGATTGCTGGAACTCAATGCGCCGGACATCATCGTGCGCAATGAGAAGCGCATGTTGCAGGAATCGGTCGATGCGCTGCTCGACAACGGTCGTCGCGGTCGCGCCATCACCGGTACCAACAAGCGCCCGCTGAAATCGCTGGCCGACATGATCAAGGGCAAGCAAGGGCGCTTCCGCCAGAACCTGCTCGGCAAGCGCGTTGACTACTCCGGCCGTTCGGTCATCGTGGTTGGCCCGACGCTGCGCCTGCATCAGTGCGGCCTGCCCAAGAAGATGGCGCTAGAGCTGTTCAAGCCATTCATCTTCTCCAAACTGCAGAGCCGTGGTGCCGCGACGACGATCAAGGCTGCCAAGAAGCTGGTCGAGCGCGAAAGTGCCGAAGTCTGGGACATCCTTGAAGAGGTGATCCGCGAGCATCCTGTAATGCTCAACCGCGCTCCCACTCTGCATCGCCTCGGCATCCAGGCGTTCGAGCCGGTGCTGATCGAAGGCAAGGCGATCCAGTTGCATCCGCTGGTCTGTACCGCCTTCAACGCTGACTTTGACGGCGACCAGATGGCCGTGCACGTACCGCTGTCGCTGGAAGCACAGCTGGAAGCGCGCGCCCTGATGATGTCGACCAACAACATCCTGTCGCCGGCCAACGGTGAGCCAATCATCGTGCCGACCCAGGACGTGGTGCTGGGCCTGTACTACATGTCCCGCGCGCTGGAAAACGCGAAGGGCGAGGGAATGGTGTTCGCCAACGTTGCCGAAGTGCATCGCGCTTACGACAACCGCGTGGTTGAACTACACGCCAAGATCAAGGTGCGCCTGCGCCAGGTCGAGATTGACGAGCAGCAAGAGCGTACCGAAAAGGTCGAACTGGTTGACACCACCGTCGGCCGTGCCCTGCTGGCTGAAATCCTGCCGGAAGGCCTGCCATTCGAGCTGGCCAACATCGAGTTGACCAAGAAGGCCATCTCGCGGCTGATCAACGCCTGCTACCGTCGCCTCGGCCTCAAGGACACGGTCGTTTTCGCCGATCAGTTGATGTACACGGGTTTTGCCTACGCGACCCGCGCCGGCATCTCGATCGGCATCGACGACATGAAGATCCCGGACGAAAAGAAGGCGATCCTTGAAGAAGCCGAAACCGAAGTTACCGAGATCCAGCAGCAGTACCAGTCTGGTCTGGTCACCGCCGGCGAGCGCTACAACAAGGTCGTGGACATCTGGTCGCGTACCAATGAACGCGTTGCCCAGGCGATGATAAAGGGCATCGGTTTCGACAAGGTCACCACCGCCAAGGGCGAGAAGATCGAACAGAAGTCGATGAACTCGCTGTACATCATGGCCGACTCCGGCGCTCGCGGCAGCACCGCGCAGATTCGTCAGTTGGCCGGCATGCGCGGCCTGATGGCGCGTCCGGATGGCTCGATCATCGAGACGCCCATCAAGGCGAACTTCCGCGAGGGCCTCGACGTACTGCAGTACTTCAACTCGACCCATGGTGCCCGAAAAGGCCTTGCAGATACGGCGTTGAAGACGGCGAACTCGGGTTACCTGACGCGTCGTCTGGTCGATGTGGCGCAGGACGTGGTCGTCACCATCATCGATTGCGAAACGCAGCACGGCGTCACCATGACGTCGATCGTCGAAGGCGGCGATGTCGTCGAAGCGCTGCGCGACCGCGTTCTGGGTCGCGTTACCGCAGCCGATGTGTTCGCGCCAGGCAACGATGAAGACCCGATCGTCGAGCGCGGCACCCTGCTCGACGAGCGCATCGTCGACAAGCTCGAAAAGGCCAGCGTGCAGTCCGTACTCGTCCGCTCGCCGATCACCTGCGAAGCAAGTTTCGGCATCTGCTCCAATTGCTATGGTCGCGACCTCGCCCGTGGGCACCTGGTCAACATCGGCGAATCGGTTGGCGTGATTGCCGCGCAGTCGATCGGCGAACCCGGCACCCAGTTGACCATGCGCACCTTCCACATCGGTGGTGCGGCGTCGCGTGCGGCGGCCATTGACAGCATTCAGGTCAAGACCACCGGCAATCTCAAGTTCAACAACATCAAGACGGTCCAGCACAAGGCCGGTCATCTGGTTGCAGTGTCGCGTTCCGGCGAACTGTCGATCATGGATCAGCACGGCCGTGAGCGGGAACGCTACAAGGTACCGTACGGTGCAGTGATCGAGCAAAAGGACGGTTCGGCAGTGAAGGCCGGCCAGTTCGTGTCGAAGTGGGATCCGCATACCCATCCGATCGTTTCGGAAGTGGCGGGTGTCATCCACTTCGTCGACTTCCTCGACGGCATCACCGTGCTGGAGCAGGTCGATGACTTGACTGGTCTCGCAAGTTCCGTGGTCACCGATCCCAAGCGCCGCGGCACGATGGCCAAGGACATGCGCCCAACCGTTCGCATCCTCGACAAGAAGGGCGGCGAACTGCGCCTGCCGGGCACCGATATTCCGGCGCAGTACTTCCTGCCTGCCGGCGCGATCGTGTCGTTGCAGCAGGGCGTGGAAGTGGGCGTTGGCGACATCGTCGCGCGTATCCCGCAGGAAACGTCGAAGACCCGTGACATCACCGGTGGTCTGCCGCGCGTTGCCGATCTTTTCGAAGCCCGCAAGCCCAAGGAGCCGGCGATCCTGGCCGAGCGCTCGGGTATCGTCAGTTTCGGCAAGGACACCAAGGGCAAGCAGCGCCTGATCATCAAGGACGCCGATGGCAACGAGCACGAGGAGCTGATTCCAAAGTGGCGCCACGTCATCGTCTTCGAAGGCGAGCACGTCGAGAAGGGCGAGACAGTCGTCGACGGCGAGCCAAGTCCGCATGACATCCTGCGCCTGCTCGGCGTCGAGCCGCTGGCTTCGTACCTGGTCAAGGAAATCCAGGACGTCTACCGGTTGCAGGGCGTCAAGATCAACGACAAGCACATTGAAGCGATCATTCGCCAGATGTTGCGCAAGGTGGAAATCAGCGACGTTGGCAACAGCCGCTTTCTGCGTGGTGAGCAGATGGATCGCTTGCGCGTGCTGGAAGAAAATGCCCTCGTGGTTGCCCGTGACGAACTGCCGGCGGAGTACACGCCGGTGTTGCTGGGGATCACCAAGGCATCACTGGCAACCGAGTCTTTCATCTCGGCAGCTTCGTTCCAGGAGACCACGCGCGTGCTCACCGAGGCCGCGGTTCGCGGAACTCGCGATACGCTGCGCGGCCTCAAGGAAAACGTGATCGTCGGCCGCCTCATCCCGGCCGGTACCGGTTTGGCCTATCACTCCAAGCGCCGCAGCGCCGTTGGTCAATTGACCGACTCCGAGCGTGAAGCGCTGGGATCTGTCGCCAGCGTTGCCGAACCGGTGGCTGCTGACGGCGAGGCCGGCTAGGAAAAGCGTGACTGCCGGACGCCGATCAGGCGTCCGGTGCCAATCGACAAGTTGCTTTCGCCTTGACGGGATTGGAAACGACTTGTTATCATTTTCTGCTCGGTGGACCGTTCTCGGCCTGCCTTTTGTTTTCTTCAGGACGTAAATTCGAATGGCGACAATCAACCAGCTGGTGCGCAAGCCGCGCCATCCGAAAGAGTACAAGAGCGCCTCGCCGGCACTCGCCAACTGCCCGCAGCGCCGTGGCGTCTGCACGCGTGTCTATACGACCACGCCGAAGAAGCCGAACTCCGCCCTGCGCAAGGTTGCCAAGGTGCGTCTGACCAACGGGTTTGAAGTCATCAGCTACATCGGTGGTGAAGGGCATAACCTGCAGGAGCATTCGGTCGTCCTGATTCGCGGCGGTCGCGTCAAGGATCTGCCGGGCGTTCGCTATCACACCGTTCGTGGCAGTCTCGATGCCGCCGGCGTGACCAAGCGCCGCCAGTCGCGTTCCAAGTACGGCGCAAAGCGCCCGAAGAAAGTCTGACTGCGTTAGCCTCACCCATAACATCCGACAGGCGCCTTGGCGCTTGAGTATCAAGCGGTCCTCGTGACCGCATCATTGAGAAGAAAATCATGTCGCGTAAAGGTTTTACTCCAGTTCGTACCACGTTGCCCGACCCAAAGCACGGCAGCCTGGTGATCGCCCGTTTCATCAACATGGTCATGCAGAGCGGCAAGAAGTCGGTCGCCGAGAAGATTGTTTACGGCGCGCTCGATCAGATTGCCGAGAAGAATTCCGAGCCGGTCGAACTGGTCGAGAAGGCACTCAGCAATGTCGCTCCGGCGGTCGAGGTGAAGTCCCGCCGCGTCGGTGGCGCGACCTACCAGGTGCCGGTCGAAGTCCGTTCGACCCGTCGCCAGGCATTGGCGATGCGTTGGCTGATTGATGCTGCGCGCAAGCGCGGCGAGAATACGATGCCGCGCAAGCTGGCAGCCGAGTTGCTGGAAGCGTCGGAAAGCCGCGGTGGGGCGGTCAAGAAGCGCGAAGAAACCCATCGCATGGCAGAAGCCAACAAGGCGTTCTCGCACTATCGCTGGTAATACTCTCGTCGGTATTCGGCGACATGGTCGGGGAGTGCAATCGTGGCACGCAGCACCCCCATCGATCGTTATCGCAACTTCGGCATCATGGCCCACATCGATGCCGGCAAGACCACGACGACTGAGCGCATCCTGTTCTACACCGGCGTCAATCAACGGATTGGCGAAGTCCATGATGGCGCAGCCACCATGGACTGGATGGAACAAGAGCAGGAACGCGGCATAACGATCACGTCGGCCGCAACCACGTGCTTCTGGGAAGGGATGGACCATTCCTTCCCCAGCCATCGCCTCAACATCATCGATACCCCCGGACACGTCGACTTCACGCTTGAAGTCGAGCGCAGCCTGCGCGTACTCGATGGGGCGGTTTTTGTTCTTTGCGCCGTCAACGGAGTGCAGTCGCAGTCCGAGTCAGTGTGGCGCCAAGCCAACAAGCACCGGGTGCCTCGGCTTGCCTTCGTCAACAAGATGGACCGCGTTGGCGCAGATCTTGATGCTGTCGTGGAGCAGCTGCGTGATCGCTTCGCTGCACATCCAGTCGTGCTGCAAGTACCGATCGGCAGCGAAGGCGAGTTTTGCGGCGTCGTCGACCTGATCCGTCGCAAGGCGGTTTACTGGGAAGCCGAATCGCAGGGTATGAAGTTCCACTACGGGGACATTCCCGTAGAGCTGTCCCCGCGTTGCGAAATCGCACGCGAGCAGATGATCGAAGCGATTGCCGAGTCATCCGACCTGCTGACTGATCGATACCTGGAACAAGGCTCGCTCAATGACACCGATATTGTCGCGGGCTTGCGCGCCGCGACGCTCGCCGGCGACCTCATTCCGGTGCTGTGCGGCAGTGCATTCGGAAACATTGGTGTCCAGGCCTTGCTCGACGCGGTCATCGACTACCTTCCCGCACCTTCCGACCGACCGCCGGTCAGTGGCGAAACGCCGAGTGGCATGATCGGCACTCGCAACGCCACCGACGAAGAAGCATTTGCCGCCCTGGCATTCAAGATAATGGTCGAACCTGAAGTCGGCACGCTGTCCTTCATCCGCGTCTACTCTGGCGTCCTGCGCACCGGCGACACGGTGTTCAATCCGCTCAAGGCGACCAGCGAGCGTATCGGTCGACTGCTGCAGATGCATGCAAACGAACACCAGGAACTGAATGAGGTTCACGCGGGCGATATCGCCGCCGCGGTCGGGCTTGCGTCCGTTGCGACGGGTGACACCTTGTGCGCGACGGACCACATCATCAGTCTGGAACGCATCAGCTTTCCCGAGCCGGTCATCTCCATGGCCGTTGAACCAAAGACGCCGGCCGACGAGGAACTGCTCGTGAAGGCTCTATCCCGTCTTTGCGAGGAAGACCCATCGCTGCGAGTATCGATCGACCTGGAGTCGGGTCAGACACTGATCTCCGGCATGGGAGAGCTGCATCTGGAAGTCGTTGCCGATCGTCTTTTCCGCGAATTCGAGGTCAACGCCAACCTTGGCAAGCCGCGCGTCGCCTACCGCGAAACCATAACAAGGCGATCGCGGCAGGAAGGCAGGTTCGAGCGCAGCGACGGCAACGTGGATCAATTCGGTCATGTCGAGATCGAGCTTCAGCCACGACTGCGCGGGTCTGGATACAAATTCGAGAATTCGGTCGAATCGGAGACAGTTCCTGCCGGCTATCTGGCTGCCGTCGCAGACTCGGCGCGCGACGCAAGCTCCAGCGGTCCGATGGCGGGATACCCGATCGTCGACGTGCTGGTTCGACTGGTGGGCGGTTCATACGATTTGGTCAATGCCAGCGAGGCGTCGCTGCGCATTGCCACGTCTATCGCGTTCCGCGCAGCCTACTTGCAAGGAGCACCGCAATTACTCGAGCCAGTGATGAAGGTCGAAGTCGCGACTCCGCCCGATTTCGTCGGTGATGTCATGGGCGACCTGAGCCGTCGCCGCGGCAATGTGTCATCCAGTGACAGCGTCGGTGTTGACGTGTTCATCAGTGCTGTCGTGCCGTTGGCGGAGATGTTTGGCTACGCCACCGCATTGCGCTCGCAGACGCAGGGCAGGGCGACCTTCTCAATGGAATTCGATCACTACGCGGCGGCCCCGAGAATTCAGGGCGGCTGATCCGGATTCGATCCGCTGAACAAAAAACGCTTGGTCAGAGTGTCGATATCAGGTCGGACGGTGACAAAAATCCGAAACTTTCCAACAAATTGTTCGCCTACGCGAAATCTTCATGTATACTCTCGCGCCGCGCTGCCGAGTGCAATGCGTGGCAGGCGGAGGACATGCTCCTCCACTCTCGTGAGATCGCCAGACACTGCTTTGGTTGATTTGCCCGGAAGTTGGCCTGCACCACAAAGATTGAAAGTCCCGGCTTCGGCCGTGGCGATGCAGCGACTTCGGACGCTGGAACAAAGCGAAAAGAGGCACAGGATGTGCTTCGTGTTCGCCGGAAATGGACGCATGGTACTGATCGCATCGCCGTTGACGGCGAAAGCGACTGCGTACTATACTTCTCTGTTCTGGCGGACCGGTTTACCGGTCCGTTTATTTTTTGGGGTTTGGCGCACGGTCGCCTTTCCCGTCGCTCTTTACATCAGGAATCAGGCAATGGCGGACCAGAAGATTCGTATCCGGCTCAAGGCGTTCGATCACCGTTTGATCGATCGTTCGGCGAGCGAGATTGTTGAGACAGCCAAGCGTACCGGTGCACAGGTACGCGGCCCGATCCCGTTGCCGACCAAGATCGAGCGTTACACGATCCTGGTTTCGCCGCACGCCGACAAGGATGCGCGTGATCAGTACGAAACTCGCACGCACAAGCGCGTGATGGATATTGTGGACCCGAACGACAAGACCGTTGACGCGCTGATGAAGCTCGAGCTCGCGGCTGGCGTCGACGTCCAGATCAAGCTGCACTGATAGCGATCCAACCGATCGCTCCTTCCGGCCGGCATGGCGGAATCGTGAACAAATTGCTGGGCCTTTTGTAATCGGGTCGGCATGGACACATACGTGAGAATGCAACGATGACTATCGGGTTGGTAGGCCGCAAATGCGGCATGAGCCGAATCTTCACTGAAGATGGTCGCTCGGTGCCGGTGACGCTGATTGAAGCGACGCCGAACCGGGTGACGCAGGTGAAGACGGTCGAAATTGATGGCTATGACGCCATCCAGGTGACGTCGGGCAGCAAGCGCGCCGCGTTGATCAACAAGCCAATGGCAGGTCACTACGCCAAGGCCAAGGTCGAGGCTGGTCGCGGGCTGTGGGAGTTTCGCCTGGGCTCGGACGATATCGGCAAATTCGAGACCGGCGGTGAATTGACGGCAGAGGCAACCTTCCAGGTTGGCCAGATCGTCGATGTCGCCGGCACCACCAAGGGCAAGGGCTTCCAGGGCACGATCAAGCGGTGGAACTTCGCCATGGGCGATGCCACTCACGGTAACTCGCTGTCGCATCGTTCGCCGGGTTCGATCGGCCAGCGCCAGACGCCAGGCCGCGTGTTCCCAGGCAAGAAGATGTCTGGACACATGGGCAACGTACGTCGCTCGGCAATGAATCTCGAAGTTGTGCAGATCGACACCGAGCGTCACCTGATTGCGATCAAGGGCTCGGTTCCCGGTGCTCCCGGCGGTCACGTCATCATCAAGCCAGCGGCAAAGGGCTAAGGAGATCGCCATGGAACTCATCGTGATTGGTGCCAAGCCGATGTCCGTCTCCGACGGTGTGTTTGGCCAGGAATTCCGCTCCGACCTCGTTCATCAGGTCGTGGTTTCTTACCGCAACGCAGGTCGCAGCGGCACCAAGGCCCAGAAGACGCGCTCGGAAGTCCGCGGCACCACCAAGAAGTCGAAGAATCAGAAGGGCGGCGGTGCGCGCCACGGTGCGTTGACCGCGCCGATCTTCGTCGGTGGCGGTCGCGCGTTCGCTGCCAAGCCACGCAGCTTTGAGCAGAAAATCAATCGCAAGATGTATCGCGGCGCGATGAGCTCGATTCTTTCCGAGCTGGTCCGCCAAGGTCGCTTGCGAGTCGTGGAGTCGTTCGGCATCGACAAGCCGAAGACCTCGGGCCTGGTCAGCAAGCTGGCCGAGATGGAAACGTCGGGCCGCACCCTGCTGGTCGCTGAAAGCGCGGCGGCCGAGTTGTTCCTTGCCGCTCGCAACATCCCCTACGTCAATGTGGTCGACGTGGCAGCGATGGATCCGGTAAGCCTGGTTGGTGCCGACCACGTGCTGATGACGGTCGAGTCGGTCAAGCGCATTGAGGAGTGGCTGGCATGATGAACGAGAATTTGTATAGCGTCCTTCGCGCAGCGCTGGTTTCTGAAAAGACCGCGCGTGTCCAGGGCAATGACCAATACGTGTTCGAGATTTCCCGCGAGGCCACCAAGGCCCATGTGAAAGCGGCAGTCGAGAAACTTTTCAATGTCCAGGTCCTCGCAGTCAACACCTTGTGCGTCAAAGGCAAGGGCAAGGCGTTCAAGGGCCGCCAGGGCGTTCGTAGTGGCAAGCGCAAGGCCTATGTCCGCCTGCGCGAAGGCCAGACCATCGATGTGATGGCAAAGGCCTGAGGACCAATCCATGCTGATCAAACTCAAGCCAACATCGCCGGGACGGCGCTCCACAGTACGGGTGTTCACGCCCGGCCTGCACAAGGGTGATCCGTACGCGCCGTTGGTCGAAGCGCAATCCAAGACCGGTGGTCGCAACCACTACGGTCGCATCACCACCCGTCACACCGGCGGTGGTTCCAAGCAGCATTACCGCCTGATCGATTTCAAGCGCGACAAGGAAGCGATTCCGGCTCGTGTCGAGCGCATCGAATACGATCCGAACCGTACCGCGCACATTGCACTGATGTGCTATGCCGACGGCGTGCGTCGTTACATCATCGCGCCGAAGGGCGTTGCGGTTGGCGACCAGTTGATGTCGGGCCGCGAAGCTCCCATCAAGGCTGGCAACGCATTGCCGCTGAGGAACATCCCGGTTGGTTCAACCGTGCATTGCATCGAGATGAAGCCAGGCAAGGGTGCGCAGATCGCACGCAGCGCCGGTGCCTCGGCGCAGTTGGTTGCACGCGAACATGGTTACGCAACGCTGCGCCTTCGCTCGGGCGAAATGCGCAAGGTGCCAGCCGAGTGTTTCGCCACCATCGGCGAAGTCGGCAACTCCGAGCACAACCTCGAGAAGCTTGGCAAGGCAGGCGCATCGCGCTGGCGTGGCAAGCGTCCGACCGTGCGCGGCGCGGCAATGAATCCGGTCGACCATCCGCATGGCGGTGGTGAAGGCCGTTCCGGTCAAGGTAATCCGCATCCGGTGTCCCCGTGGGGCCAGCCGAGCAAGGGTTTCAAGACTCGCAAGAACAAGCGTACGACGAAGTTCATCGTTCGCGATCGCAGGGGTTGAGGAAGGTATGGCTCGTTCTTTGAAGAAAGGCCCGTTCATCGATCATCACCTTCTGAAGAAGGTCGAGGTCGCTGCAGCCGCAAACAACAAGCGCCCGATCAAGACCTGGTCGCGTCGTTCGATGATTTCGCCGGAGATGGTGGGCCTGACCCTCGCCATCCACAACGGTCGCCTGCACGTACCCGTGCTGGTGAACGAAAACATGGTCGGCCACAAGCTCGGCGAATTTGCTGTCACGCGAACCTTCAAGGGTCATGTGGCAGACAAGAAAACCGACGCCAAGAAGCGCTGAGGAAGATGACCATGGAAGCCAAAGCAATTTTGCGCACCGCGCGCATTTCCCCGCAGAAGGTTCGGCTGGTAGCCGACCAGGTGCGTGGCATGCCAGTCGGTCGCGCCACCAACCTGTTGCAATTCAGCGACAAGAAGGCAGCGGGGATCATCAAGAAGGTCCTGCTGTCGGCGGTCGCCAACGCAGAGAACAATCTCGGCGCGGACGTGGATGAGCTCAAAGTCGCCCGCATCTTTGTCGACGAGGGTCCGATCCTCAAGCGCATGCATGCGCGCGCAAAGGGTCGCGGTTCACGCATTTCCAAGCGCACCAGCCACATCACTGTGGTTGTCGGCGAATAATTCGGATCAGGACGGCATACGATGGGTCATAAAGTACATCCCACCGGCTTTCGGCTCGGAATCTCCAAGGACTGGAATTCCAAGTGGTTTGCAGGCAAAGGCGACTTCGCCGGCTACCTCGCGGCGGATCTCAAGGTTCGCGAGCTGCTGCGCAAGAAGCTCGCCCAGGCTGGCATCTCGAAGATCCTGATCGAGCGCCCGGCCAAGACTGCCCGCATCACCATTCACTCGGCGCGTCCGGGCGTGGTAATCGGCAAGAAAGGCGAAGACATCGAAAAGCTGCGCAAGGAAGTCTCGAAGATGATGGGCGTACCCGCCCACATCAACGTGAACGAGGTGCGCAAGCCAGAACTCGACGCACAACTGGTAGCCGAATCGATCGCCCAGCAGCTGGAGCGCCGCATCATGTTCCGTCGCGCCATGAAGCGCTCGGTGCAGAATGCGATGCGCATCGGCGCACTAGGCATCAAGGTGAACATCGCGGGTCGCTTGAATGGTGCGGAAATCGCACGTTCGGAGTGGTATCGCGAAGGTCGCGTGCCGCTGCACACGCTGCGCGCCGACATCGACTACGGGTTTGCGGAAGCCAAAACCACTTACGGAATCATCGGAATCAAGGTCTGGATCTACAAGGGCGAGGTGTTTGATTTCGCCGCGTTGAGCCAGGAAACCAAGTCCGATGGCAATGAAGATCGTGGCAACCAGCGTCGCGCGGCGAAGTAAGGAGTAACGAGCAATGTTGCAACCCAAACGCACCAAATACCGCAAGGTTCAAAAAGGCCGCAATAGCGGACTGACCTACGTCGCGACCAAGGTCAGCTTCGGCGAGTTCGGCCTGAAGGCGACCACGCATGGCCGCCTCACGGCACGCCAGATCGAAGCTGCGCGCCGCTGCATCACACGTTATGTGAAGCGCGGTGGCAAGCTCTGGATTCGCGTGTTCCCGGACAAGCCCATCACCCAGAAGCCGATCGAAGTCCGCATGGGCAATGGCAAGGGCAACGTCGAGTATTGGGTCGCTCCGATCCAGCCCGGCCGCATGTTGTATGAAATCGAGGGAATCTCCGAGTCCGACGCCCGCGAGGCATTTCGCCTTGCTGCGGCCAAGCTCTCGGTGCAGACCCAGTTTGTAACCCGCACGGTGCTGTGATGGAACTCAACGAACTCCGCAAGAAGTCGGCTTCGGACTTGACCGAGCACCTGGGCGAACTACGCCGCGAACAGTTCAATCTGCGCATGCAGAAAGGTTCCGGTCAGCTCACCCAGAGCCACCAGATTGGCCGCGTCAAACGCGAAATCGCGCAGGTAAAAACCCTGCTCGGCGCCGGACAGAAGTAAGGACTGTCATCCCATGAGCGACAACAAAGAAACGCTGCGCACCGCCGAAGGGCGCGTGGTCAGTAACAAGATGCTGAAGACGGTGACGGTCCTGCTGGAACGCCAGGTACAGCATCCGCTGTACGGCAAGATCATCCGCCGTTCAACCAAGGTGCACGCGCACGACGAAGCCGGGGACTGTCGCGAAGGCGACGTCGTCCGCATCACGGAGTGTCGTCCCATGTCCAAAACCAAGAACTGGCGCGTCGTCGAAGTCGTGACGCGGGCAACCCAGTAAGTCCGCATAAGGAGCGACAACAATGATCCAGATGCAGACAACCCTGGCCGCAGCCGACAACAGCGGTGCCCGCGAGCTCTTTTGTATCAAGGTGCTCGGTGGCAGCAAGCGTCGCTACGCGCACATTGGCGACATCATCAAGGTGTCGATCCGCGAGGCGATACCGCGCGGCAAGGTAAAGAAGGGCGAAGTCTACGACGCCGTCGTCGTGCGCACCCGAAAGGGCGTTCGTCGTCCGGATGGCTCGTTGATCCGTTTCGACGGCAACGCCGCCGTCCTGCTCAACAACAAGCTGGAGCCGATCGGCACCCGCATCTTCGGACCGGTCACGCGCGAACTGCGCGGCGAGAAGTTCATGAAGATCGTTTCGCTCGCGCCGGAAGTGCTGTAACAGGAACCCATAGTCATGAACCGTATTCGAAAGGGTGATCAGGTCGTCGTGATCACCGGCAAAAACAAGGGTCAGCGCGGTGAAGTGATGCGCGTCGCGGGCGACCGTGCCTTCGTGCAGAACATCAACCTGATCAAGCGCCACACCAAGGCGAATCCGCAGGCCAACCAGCCTGGTGGCATCGTCGAGCGTGAGGCGTCGATCGACCTTTCCAACATCCAGTTGTTCAACGCTGCCAGCGGCAAGGGCGAACGCGTCGGCTTCAAGACTCTTGAAGACGGTCGCAAGGTTCGCGTCTACCGCCAGAGCGGCGAAGTCGTCGACATTTGAGGAGCAAGGTCATGACACGTCTTGAAAAGCATTATCAGGAAACCGTCGTGCCGCAGCTCATGGAGCGCTTCGGCTACAAGAACGTGATGCAGGTTCCACGCCTGACCAAGATCACGCTCAACATGGGCGTAGGTGAGGCAGTCGGCAACAAGAAGATCCTTGAGAACGCGGCTGCCGAAATGGGCAAGATCGCCGGACAGAAGGCAATCATCACGCTGTCGAAGAAGTCGATCGCCACGTTCAAGATTCGCGACAACTGGCCGATCGGCTGCAAGGTCACCTTGCGCCGCAAGACCATGTTCGAATTCTTTGATCGCCTGGTGAACGTATCGCTGCCCCGCGTGCGCGACTTCCGTGGTGTGTCAGCGCGTTCGTTTGATGGCCGTGGCAACTTCAACATGGGCGTCAAGGAACAGATCATCTTCCCGGAGATCGAATTCGACCAGGTCGACGCGATGCGCGGCATGGATATCGCGATCACCACCAGCGCACGTACCAACGAAGAAGCGAAAGCCCTGCTCGACGGCTTCGGCTTCCCGTTCCGCACTTAATCAGGCGACGTAATCCATGGCAAAGAAATCAATGGTCAACCGCGATCTCAAGCGGACCAAGCTGGTCAAGAAATACGCCGCTACTCGCGACGCATTGAAGGAAATCATCAGCAGCCAGACCGCATCGTACGAAGAGAAACTGGACGCATCGGAAAAGCTGCAAAAGCTGCCGCGCGATTCCAGCCCTTCGCGTCAGCGCACACGCTGTGCACTGTCGGGCCGTCCGCGCGGCGTGTATCGCAAGTTCGGCCTGGGCCGCAACAAGCTTCGTGAAGCAACGATGCGCGGCGACGTGCCAGGCCTGCGCAAGGCCAGCTGGTAAGTCGTCGGATATCGGTGCCACTACAGGAATTTATTTATGAGCATGACTGATCCCATCGCCGACATGTTTACGCGCATTCGCAATGCGCAGGCATCCGGCAAGCGTTCCGTTTCAATGCCTTCGTCGCGCGTTAAAGTCTCGCTGGCAGAGTTGTTGAAAGCAGAAGGCTACGTTTCCGATTTCCAGGTCAACGCGATCGAGAACAACAAGCACGTTCTGCAGATTGCATTGAAGTATTACGACGGCAAGCCGGTCATCGAGCGCTTGCAGCGCATCAGCCGCGCCGGCCTGCGCGTGTATCGCGGCAAGACCGAACTGCCGAAAGTTCTGGGCGGCCTTGGCGTCTCCATCGTGTCCACTTCGGCCGGCATCATGACCGATGTCGAAGCCCGCAAGCAGGGCGTCGGTGGCGAAGTCATCGGCCTCGTGGCCTGATCAATCCGGGAGTTACCCATGTCACGCGTCGCAAAGAAACCAGTTATTGTTCCCAAGGGTGTCGAGGTCAAGGCTGATGCCGGCCTGGTCACCGTGAAGGGTCCAAAGGGCACCTTGACCCAGCAGTCGCTGCCGGGCGTTGATGTCGTCATCGAAGATGGCGAGATCCGCATGAGCGCGAGCAGCCCTGATAGCGTGAAGATGGCCGGCACCAACCGCGCGCTGATCAACAGCATGGTGATTGGCGTTACCGAAGGCTATTCACGCAAGCTCGAGCTGGTCGGGGTCGGTTACCGTGCCGCCCTGCAGGGCAAGGATCTCAACCTGTCGCTGGGTTTTTCACATCCGATCCTGTTCAAGGCACCGGAAGGCATCACTTTGGAAGTGCCGACCCAGACTGAAATCTGGATCCGTGGTTCGGACAAGCAGAGCGTCGGCCAGGTCGCTGCGAAGATTCGCGGTTTCCGTCCGCCGGAACCGTACAAGGGCAAGGGTGTCCGCTATTCGGGCGAGAAGATCACCATCAAGGAAGCCAAGAAGGCCTAATTCGGGCACTTCAGCTTTCCGGAGCAAATCACGTGAGCATCAAGAACAATTCCAGGTTGCGCCGCGCCAAGTCGACGCGCATGCATATCCGCAAGCTCGGCGTCATGCGCCTGAGCGTGCATCGGACCGGCAAGCATCTGTACGCCCAGCTGATGTCGCCCAACGGCGACCAGGTACTGGCTTCCGCGTCGACGCTGCAGAAGTCGGTCTCCGATGGCCTAAAGGGCACCAAGAACAAGGCCGCCGCCGCTGCGGTCGGCAAGGCGATTGCCGAGCGCGCGATAGAAGCTGGCGTTACCACGGTTGCTTTTGACCGTTCCGGCTTCAAGTATCACGGTCGCGTCCAGGCCTTGGCCGATGCCGCGCGCGAAGCTGGCCTGAAATTCTGATCAAACATTTCTGACCGTATCGCGGCGTTGGTCGCGATCCGGGCGCTTCATCCAGATTCATACAACTACAAGCGGCAGTGCCGCAAGCAAAAGTCCGGATCACCCTCGTGTGGGCGGCAGGAGACAAACGATGTCAGGTAATGATCGCGAAAGTGCAGACGGCCTCCTCGAGAAGCTGATTGCAGTCAATCGAGTGGCAAAAACCGTCAAGGGCGGCCGCCAGATGAGCTTCACCGCGCTGACCGTGGTTGGCGATGGCGATGGTCGTGTCGGCTTCGGCTATGGCAAGGCACGCGAAGTGCCGATCGCCATCCAGAAGGCGATGGAGCGCGCCCGCAAGGCGATGGTCCATGTCGACTTGAAGCAAGGCACGCTGTATCACCCGGTCAAGGCCCACCATGGCGCGGCCAAGGTGTACATGCAGCCCGCTTCCGAAGGTACCGGAGTGATCGCCGGAGGCGCGATGCGCGCCGTCCTCGAAGTGGTTGGCGTGAAGGACGTGCTTGCCAAGGCAGTCGGGTCGCGTAATCCGATCAACCTGGTGCGCGCGACGATCAATGGCCTGACTTCCATGGCTTCGCCCGAGCGTATCGCGGCCAAGCGTGGCAAGTCCGTGGAAGAGGTGCTCGGCAATGGCTGATCAGAAGACGGTTAAAGTCAGGCTCTTCAAGAGCACCAACGGTTGCCAGGAGCGCCATCGCCTCTGCGTGCGCGCACTGGGACTTCGCAAGATCAACGACGTACGCGAACTCAAGGACTCGCCCTGCGTGCGTGGCCTGATCGCCAAGGTCAATTACCTGGTTCGCGTCGAATCGGACGCGTAAGCGTCGACTGTCCAAGGAATCACTATGCGTCTCAATACTCTCAAGCCTGCCGACGGCGCCCGCAAGGAGCGCACCCGCGTTGGTCGTGGCATTGGTTCGGGCCTCGGCAAGACCGCAGGTCGCGGCCACAAGGGCTCGTTTGCCCGCTCCGGCAAGGGCAAGATCAAGGCTGGTTTCGAAGGCGGCCAGATGCCGCTGCAGCGCCGTTTGCCGAAGATCGGCTTTCGCTCGCGCACCAAGCATCAGGTCAGTGAAGTGCTGCTCTACAAGCTCGACGCACTGAATCTCGACGCCATCGACTTCGCCGCGCTCAAGGCTGCCGGCCTGGTCGAAAACCGTGCCCTGCGCGCGAAGATCGTCAAGAAGGGTGAAGTCACCCGCGCGATCAAGTTGACCGGCGTCGCCGTAACTGCCGGTGCCAAGGCTGCGATCGAAGCGGCCGGCGGCAGCGTGGAGTAACAGGTGGCCGCCTCGCAATCCAATGCGCTTGCGTCACTGGGCAAGCTGACTGAGCTCAAGCAGCGCCTCACGTTCGTCGTGATGGCGTTGATTGTCTATCGGTTCGGTTCGTTCATCCCGGTCCCGGGCGTCGATCCCGAAGCCATGTCGCGCCTGATCGAAAGCGGCGGCGGCTTGCTCGACATGTTCAACATGTTTTCGGGCGGCGCCTTGTCTCGCTTCTCGCTGTTCGCCCTCGGTGTGATCCCGTACATTTCGGCGTCGATCGTCGTGCAGATGTTCTCATCGGTGCTGCCGAGCCTGATCGCGCTGAAGAAGGAAGGGGAGTCGGGTCGGCGCAAGCTGACCACCTATACCCGCATCGGTACGGTCGGCCTTGCGATCTTCCAGTCGTTCGGCGTCGCGACCATGCTGCAGACCCAGCAAGCCGTCGTGTACAGCCCGGGTCCCGGTTTCGTATTCACCACCGTGATTGGCCTTACCGCCGGCACCCTGTTCCTGATGTGGCTGGGTGAGCAGATCACCGAGCGCGGCATCGGCAACGGTATTTCGCTGATCATCTTCGCCGGCATCGTCGCCGGATTGCCTGCCGCCGTCGTCCACACGTTGGGCATGGCTCAGAGCGGCGAGCTTGATTGGCTCAAGGTTATGCTGGTGCTGCTGGTCGTGCTCGCGGTCACCTATTTCGTCGTCTTCGTTGAAAGCGGACAGCGGCGTATCACAGTGAACTACGCGCGTCGCCAGGGCGGTGCCGGCAAGGCCTACCAGAACCAGACTTCGCACCTGCCGCTCAAGATCAATATGGCAGGCGTCATCCCGGCCATTTTCGCGTCGTCGCTGATCCTGTTCCCAGCCACGATGGCAGCGTGGTTCACCGGCTCGTCCGACGTACGTTGGGTGCAGAACCTGACCCAGTCACTGGGCCCGGGCGAACCGCTGCACATGATCATCTTCGGATTGTTGATTGCCATCTTCGCGTTCTTCTACACGGCGCTGGTGTTCAACTCGCAGGAAACCGCCGACAACTTGAAGCGCTCAGGCGCGCTGATTCCGGGTATCCGTCCGGGCAAGGCGACCGCCGACTACATCGAGGGCGTTTTGACGCGCCTGACCGGTGCTGGCGCGCTCTACCTGGTCGCGGTGTGCCTGATCCCGGACATCATGCGCAATGCCTGGCACGTGCCGTTCTACTTCGGCGGCACTTCGCTGCTGATCGTGGTGGTCGTGGTGATGGATTTCATCTCGCAGATCCAGGCGCACCTGGTCTCGCACCAGTACGACAGCCTGCTCAAGAAGGCGAACCTGCGCGGTCGTTGATAGTTTGAGGACCATGCTGGCGCAACGCGCCAGGCGGGGTCCAGTTCCAAAAGGTTCGTCCCGTGCTTCCATTGAGGTGGCGGGGCGGTTTATAATAGTAAGTTCACTGCGCCATTCTGGTGCAGTCAGGCGTTTCGGAGACAGCAAGGCATGGCTCGCATCGCGGGAGTTAATCTGCCGGTCCACAAGCATGTGTGGGTCGGACTGCAAGGCATCTACGGCATCGGTCGCTCGCGATCGAAGAAGATCTGTGTGTCAGCCGGTGTCAATCCGGCTTCCAAGATCCGCGATCTCGCGGAAGCGGAAGTCGAGAAGATCCGTCACGAAGTTGCCCGGTTCACGGTCGAAGGTGATCTGCGCCGTGAAGTCGGCATGTCGATCAAGCGCCTAATCGATCTCGGCAGCTTCCGTGGCCTGCGTCATCGCCGCGGCCTGCCATTGCGCGGTCAGCGCACCCGCACGAACGCTCGTACCCGCAAGGGTCCGCGTCGTGCCATCCGCAAGTAAACCAACCGGACAATCAATATGAATAAGCCGGTCGCCAAGCCGAAGAAAAAGATCAAGCGCGTTGTAACGGACGCGGTCTGCCATGTGCAGGCCTCTTTCAACAACACGATCGTGACCATCACCGACCGCCAGGGCAATGCGCTTTCATGGGCAACCTCGGGCGGTGCGGGTTTCCGTGGTTCACGCAAGTCCACGCCGTTTGCGGCCCAGGTGGCTGCCGAAAAGGCTGGCCGCGTGGCTGCCGACTACGGCGTCAAGACGGTCGAAGTGCGTATCAAGGGCCCCGGCCCAGGCCGCGAGTCGGCCGTGCGTTCGCTCAACAACCTCGGCTTCAAAGTCACCAATATCATCGATGTGACGCCCATCCCGCACAACGGCTGCCGTCCGCCGAAAAAGCGTCGCGTCTAAAGGAATTCGTCAATGGCTCGTTATATCGGACCCACCTGCAAGCTGGCCCGTCGCGAAGGCGCTGACCTTAGCCTCAAAAGCCCGGCGCGCGCGCTCGACTCCAAGTGCAAGCTGGAGCAGAAGCCCGGCCAGCATGGCGCCACCGGCGGCAAGCGTGGTCGTTTGTCGGATTACGGCGTGCAGTTGCGAGAGAAGCAGAAGGTGCGTCGCATCTACGGCTTGCTTGAGCGCCAGTTCGCCAACTACTACAAGAAGGCGTCCCACATCCGTGGCAATACCGGTGAAAACCTGTTGCGCCTGCTGGAAACGCGCCTGGACAACGTTGTCTATCGCATGGGTTTCGCGGTGACGCGCGCCCAGGCCCGTCAGCTGGTTTCGCACGCGTCGATCATGGTCAACGGCAAGAAGGTCAACCTGCCTTCGTTCCAGATCAAGGCCGGCGACGAAGTCAGCCTGACCGAAAGCGGCAAGGCCCAGTTGCGCGTACAGGAGTCGCTCACCCTGTCGCAGGAAATGGACCTGGTCCCCGGCTGGATCGAAGTCGATGCCAAGAAGGCCAGCGGCGTTTTCAAGTCGGTCCCTGACCGTGCCGACCTTCCGTCCGACATCAACGAAAGCCTGATCGTCGAACTGTATTCGAAGTAAGAGGCCCGGCCCTCCGGCCGGCTTCCATCAGAGTGAATCTTGAGAAGTCCTTCAGGACTTCGCGGAGTGCTTTACATGACAGGATCCACAAACATTTTGCGCCCTCGCGGTACCCAGGTCGAGCGCATCAGCCTCAACCGCGCAAAAGTCATCGTCGAACCGCTGGAGCGTGGCTTTGGCCATACGCTGGGCAACGCGCTGCGTCGCGTCCTGCTGTCGTCGATTCCCGGTTGCGCCATCGTCGAAGTTGAGATCGACGGCGTGCTGCACGAGTACACGACGCTCGAAGGCCTGCAGGAAGACGTCATCGAGGTTTTGTTGAACCTCAAGGACGTATCAATCCGCATGCACGGCCACGACGAAACCACGCTCACGCTCAGCAAGAAGGGCAAGGGCGTGGTCACGGCTGGTGACATCAAGGTTGATCACTCGGTCGAGATCGTCAATCCCGAGCACGTGATCTGCACCCTGACCAAGGATGTGTCGCTGAACATGCGCCTGAAGATCGCCCGCGGCGTCGGCTACGAGCCGGCAACCGCGCGTCGCCTTCCCGACGACGAAGCACGTCCGATCGGTCGCCTGCAGCTGGATGCCTCGTATTGCCCGGTTCGTCGCGTTGCCTATCAGGTCGACAGCGCGCGCCTGGAGCAGCGCACCGACCTCGACAAGTTGATTCTCGATATCGAGACCAACGGCGCGATCGATGCCGATGAAGCGGTCCGCAAGGCTGCCGAAATCCTTCAGGACCAGATTTCAATCTTCGGCGACTTCACCCGTCGCGAGAGCGAGAAGGCCAACCAGGACACGAGCGGCGTCGATCCGGTGCTGATGCGTCCGATTGACGACTTGGAACTGACCGTGCGTTCGGCCAACTGCCTGAAAGCGGAAAGCATCTACTACATTGGCGATCTGGTGCTGCGCACCGAAGTCGAACTGCTCAAGACCCCCAACCTCGGCAAGAAGTCGCTGACCGAGATCAAGGATGTGCTTGGACAGCGCGGCCTGTCGCTGGGAATGAAACTCGAGAATTGGCCGCCGCCGGGCATCTCGCACGGCATGCAGCTCGGCTGAGACAGGAATAAATCACCATGCGCCACCGTAAATCCGGAGTCAAACTCAGCCGTACCAGCAGCCATCGCGAGGCAATGTTCAAGAACATGGCCGCGTCGCTGTTCAAGCACGAGCTGATCCGCACCACCTTGCCCAAGGCCAAGGAACTGCGACGCGTCGCCGAGCCATTGATCACGCTTTCCAAGGTCGATGGTGTTGCCAATCGTCGCCTCGCCTTCGCGCGTTTGCGCGACAAGCAAGCCGTCGGCAAGCTGTTCGTCGAACTTGGCCCGCGTTTCCGCGAACGCCCGGGTGGCTACCTTCGCATCCTGAAGTGCGGCTTCCGCGCTGGCGACAACGCGCCGATGGCGTATGTCGAATTGCTTGATCGTCCGGCGCCTGTCGAAGTCGACGACAGCGCCGAATAAGCTTTCGCGTGTCGTTGCATTGCCTCGTGCGGCCCCGGTCATTCATTGACCGGGGCCGTTTGCGTTTCAGCTGCTTGCGATGCGTTCGGGAACCGGTCGTGACCGACGCGGGTCTTTCAATATTCGTCGCCTATCCCATCAAAGGTTGTCCCTGATGAATCCCAATCCCTTCAATTGGTCGTTTCGCGCGCAGTTCTTCACCGGCGTCATCGTGATTGCCGCGCTGATGGCGTATGCCTTCTTCGAGCAGTACCAAATGGGCATAGAGCCGTGCCCGCTGTGCAGCTTCCAGCGTCTGGCGTTCGTGGGCATGGCTGTGTTCTTCCTGATCGGCGCCTTGCACAACCCGGCGCCCAGTGGACGCTGGATTTATGCGGTGCTGGTGACGATCTGCGGCATCGGCGGTGCCGGCGTTGCCGCGCGGCACGTGTACCTGCAATCGCTGCCAGCCAGTGAAGTGCCGGCTTGCGGACCGGGCCTCAACTACATGCTTGATGCGTTTCCGTTTTCTCGCGTGCTGCAACTGGTATTCACCGGTTCCGGCGAATGCGCGGCGGTCAGTTGGCGCTTCCTCGGCTTGTCGATGCCAGTCTGGACGCTGCTGTTTTTCATTGGCTTGAGTTTCGGTGCCATCTGGGCCGCGTCGCGCCCGCGCAGTCGCTGAAACTTGCTCCTGCCGTGCACAGCGCCGATGATGACGCAGTGCAACAGGAACGACCCCCGCATGACTTTGTCGACACAGCGCCACGATTCGCCCATCCATTCCGTGCGTGAAGCAAGGGATTGGACGCCAACCTCGTGGCAGGCGAAACCGGCATTGCAGCAGCCGACCTATCCCGACGCCGGCGCGTTGGAAGCCACCTTGCGCGACCTCGCCGAACTGCCGCCGCTGGTCACCTCGCGCGAAGTCCTCAGCCTCAAGCAAGCGTTGGCCGAGGCTGCCGACGGCAAGCGTTTTCTGCTGCAGGGCGGCGACTGCGCTGAAAACTTTTCCGACTGCACCTCTCCGCACATCACCAATCGTTTGAAGGTGATGCTGCAGATGAGCCTGGTGCTGGTGCATGGCCTGAAGCTGCCGATCATTCGCGTCGGGCGCTTCGCCGGTCAGTACGCCAAACCGCGCTCGACCGATCTGGAAACGCGCGGCGAGGTCACCTTGCCTTCGTATCGCGGCGATATCGTCAATTCGCCTGAATTCAGCGCCGAGTCGCGGTTGCCCGATCCGCGCCGGCTGATCAAGGCGCATGCCCGCTCGGCCATGACGATGAATTTCGTGCGCGCCCTGATCGATGGTGGTTTTGCCGACCTGCACCATCCCGAATACTGGGACCTGGATTGGGTCAATCACTCCAGCCAGCCGGAAGAGTATCGGCGCATGGTCGATCAGATCGGCGACTCGGTGCGCTTCATGGAAACGCTGACCGGCCAGCAGATCGGCAATTTCCAGCGGGTCGAATTTTTCACCGCGCACGAAGCCTTGTTGCTGCACTACGAGCAAGGCCTGACCCGACAAGTGCCGCGCCAGTGGGGCTGGTTCAACCTGTCCACTCACTTTCCCTGGATCGGCATGCGCACAGCCGATCTCGATGGCGCGCACGTCGAGTATTTCCGTGGCATCCGCAACCCGATCGCGGTCAAGGTTGGCCCAAGTGCGGATGCCGACAAGCTGCTGCGCCTGATTGACGTACTCAACCCCGACAACGAGCCCGGTCGACTTACATTGATCCATCGCATGGGCATCAAGACCATCGAGTCGGCGTTGCCGCCGCTGCTCAATGCCGTGAAGAGCGCAGGCCACAAGGTGTTGTGGTGTGCCGACCCGATGCACGGCAACACCGAAACGGTCGGCAATGGCGTCAAGACGCGACGCTTCGACAACATCCGCGGCGAGCTTGATCGCGCCTTCGACATCCACACCGCCTGCGGCACGCGCCTGGGTGGCGTGCACCTGGAATTGACGGGCGAAAATGTCACCGAGTGCATGGGCGGCGCGCGCGATCTTCTGGAAACCGATCTCGCTCGGGCCTATCACACCACCGTCGATCCGCGCCTCAACTACGAGCAGTCGCTGGAGATGGCGATGATGATCGTGCGCAAGCGCGGCGGCGAGATCTGACCGCGATGGCGATCACGCTGTACGGCCTGAGCAAGTGCAGTACCTGCCAGAAGGCGGTGAAGTGGTTGCAGCGCCATGAAATTGAACATCGATTCGTTGACTATCGTGAGCAGCCGGTCGACGCGACGATCCTGAAAGACTGGGCCACGCAACTCGACGGCTTCGACAAGCTGGTCAATCGCAGCGGCATGACCTGGCGCAATCTTTCGCC